>NZ_JBQSYY010000001.1:0-413680 GCF_052379785.1 Halomonas sp. 72
TCCGAAGGCCCAGCTTGTTGGCGAGATTATTGAGCATAATCGTTCCCCTTGTCTTTACAACAAGGTAGGGGGTATGGGCGGATTGCGCCAAGGTGCATTAAAAGCTCCTGGAGAAGCTCTTACATGTGTATTGGCGCATTTGTGATGGCCTTACGAGCAAAGCTTTTGTCATAAAAATAAATAAAAACAAAAACATACTTCAAAGACCAAATAATCAACCAAGAGGTAAAACAACCATCTCTCAATTAACATAAGCTCTTACATTATTTGTAAGCTTTATCTTACAAATAATTTTAATTTTCCATTACCTTAACCATTTCATTGACATTCAAATTAGAATTCGCTTTTGTGGATTAACTATTTTAAAAATAATCATGGAATCCATATGAGCGAAACCCGTCCTGAATACACATCACAGGGAAAATATGCCCGGTTAATCCCTACTCTGGCTGACAGCAAAAAAGAGGAGCGCGCAACTTCTATACTCTTGGCAGCGCTAATGTCGGTATATGAATTTCGCAAAACGATGCTTCAATCGATCAACAAACGCGTTGGAGAACGCACAAAGCTTGAGGCTTGGACCGAAGTAGTCTTCAAAAACGAAACCCCGATAAACCAAAAAAAGAGCCCTGATGACCGACCTGATGGGCTTATCGTTCTTAATACTGGCCGAACGAAGTGGCATGCTTTGGTTGAAGCCAAGGTAGGCAGCGAGACTGTTGGAGAAGACCAGCTATTAAAATATATCAAACAAGCCAAGGAACACGGCATTGATGCTGTCATCACCATTACCAATCAGTTTGTCGCCTTTCCAACTCACCACCCAGTGACCATTCCCAAGAAGCACTTACGCTCGGTTGAAATTTTCCATTGGTCGTGGACCTACATCGTGACCATGGCCCAACTGCTTCTAGCGCAGGACAAAATAGAAAGTCAGGACCAGCGGTTCATTCTGCACGAAGTAGTTAAATATCTAGAAGATCCAGGAAGTGGTAAAGCTGGTTTTACCAGCATGAACTCTGAATGGAAGACGGTGGTACAGAGCGCTTTTAACAATACGAAGCTTAATAAAAACTCTGAAGAAGTACTAAAAACCGTTGGTAGCTGGCATCAGGAACAACGTGAGCTGTGCCTTCAAATGTGGCCTTTGGTCGGAGAAAAGGTAGCGGTTAAGCTCCCACGAGCCCACCGAAATGATCCAAAGCAACGACTAGCGGATGATTGTGAAAGGCTGGCATCTGAGCACCTTCTAATAAGCACCATTGATATACCCAACGCTGCATCAGACCTTACAGTAACTGTCGATCTTACGCGTAAATCGATTACTTGCAGCATGCGGCTTGACGCGCCTAAAGATAGAAAAAGCACGTCAGCAAAAATTAACTGGCTCACCCGGCAATTACCCAGTAACGAAAAGAGCCCAGCCATTAGCATAAAAGCGATGCGCAAAGGTCAGGCTTTGGCAACGGACAAGCCTTTAGAAGAAGTGAGGAAAAACCCCAATATTTTGGATGTAGAAAATACCGACGCTCAACCTGTCGCATTCGAAGTATTTACCTCGATAGATCTAGGCGCAAAATTCTCGGGTAATCGCGTGTTCATCGAACACCTTGAAAAGGTAGTGCCCGATTTCTACCGCTATGCAGGCCAATACCTAAAAGCCTGGGTGGCTCCGGCACCTCGAGTTAAGCAAGTTGAAGAAGATCCCGAGGAAGAAACCGAGGCGCAGACTACATCGCCTGAAAATGATTGAATCGTTTTAATCCAGCCATAGTAAATTTACCGGTCACTGCGTATGGCCGGTTTTTTGTTATAGCGGCATTTCTGTAGGTTATGGGAGATTAGAAGAGACAGCCTACCGGCCAACAATTTTATTATTGTACTGAGTAGATACTTTAATTTTCTGGTTTCGGCCAAAAGCGGTCTTTTAGACATCTCTGATTAACGTTTGGTTAAGGGACGGGCTAAAACCCGCCCCAGCGAACGAAGTGAGCGATTTTAACCATTTGTTATACGCCTTACTCTGCATCGTCGTCGATTTCTTCAAATTTCAGCAGCATGCTTCCAAGTATAAAAAAAGCGTACCTTTTAAGGATTGTGTTGATGCTGGCAATGTTCATGTCGTCATAAACCTGCTCGATCCCCATGAATAGCTCTATGACTTGATCGTTAGTGATTGAGGCGTCAAGGCTATGTGCTAGTTGGTTTCGCAGCTTGTTTAGCTTTCTAAGGGAGCCAACAATATAGTCCGGCATCAAGCTCCAGTCCTTTTCTATCTCCAGTTTCGATACAAGCTCTAGTTTTTGGTGGTATCTCAGGTCTAGAGAAAGAATCGGTTCTGATTTTTCTTCAAATACGAGCCTAATTAGCTCTTCTAGTATTCCTTCGGTTGTTAAATGTACTCGCAGCAACGTACCTAGAGCATCTTCGCTTTCTTTGAATGTGCTCATTGCGAGTAGAAGATGCTTATATCGAGCACTAGTTAGGTTTAGCAGCTTGTCTTTGAGTGAGCTAGTCATAGTCCTTGCGTATAACGCTTAATAACCGGCGCGCTTTAGCGCGTCCGGCGCCGAAGGCGCGAAGTTGATTGATTTGTTACATGCACTTTCACTTACACTATTCACGAGTGCCACTGATATTTGACATCACATCGTCTAAAACAAAGTTTGGATCTGTATTAGAAGAGAATTCACCTCGACTAGCTCCATATATGAAGTTTGGGCAATCGCAGTCATTCTCGCCTTCACCACAATCCATGCACTCGGAATTGCACCCGTCAATCATTCGATCAATAGCATCGTGCGGTTGATAATCGTAATCAAAATGTCCATACCCTGTACTGCCACATATCCTACCATTAATAAAGTCATCTACATCATTGACGGTTTTTAGGCCGCAATTAAAGATTGCAGCAATTGGTCGCATTACAACCCTGCAATAATCAAATTTATACGTTGAGGATTTGAAAAATATTTTTCCCTCACTCGGTGCTAGACTGTGGAAAGTAAGATCTCCATATATTTCAATCAGGTCAGAGTATCTCTTTTGTTCTAATTCCACATGCTTGAACAAGTTATTGATTGCATCAAGCAATTTGAACTTGTTATTTATGTGGTCACATCCATCTACATGGTATCTATTATCAAATTGGGATATAAAATCTTTTCTATTCGCTTGGGTTACTTTGTTGGCAATGAAGACCATATAGTCAATTGCGTGAGCCAAGATGGCATTAAAAGAAAAAGCGTGGTGCAGCAAAACCTTGTTGTCATCCAACAAGCCAAAAAACTCTTCAGACGACGGAATCAAAACGTCATTGATGTAGGAAAGAAAATACTTAGCATCACTTTCTTCTGATTTCACGTTATAGATTTCCAATTCGACTCCTATATGGACTGGGCATGTAACGCCGTTAACACACGCGGCTTTGTAGTGGAGGCGAAGCCGCAACGAAGAAGCCATCGCAATGCTTGGCCTTGTTAACCATTTAGACCAAAAAACACTGTGACTTTACAATTGCTATAGAAACTCAGCCTCATTATTTTCTCGCATTGATCATTTCCGTTTATCACTTGATATTTGAAGACTTCCTTGTTTTCACCGAAGTATGGCTGGTTCTCAAATATTTGATCAGCCGCTTTAGCTAACTGCTCTATCGGTTCATTAGTGTCTCTGGCAGTTTCTGGATCTAGAGACAACAAAAAATCCGGCTGGATTGATACTTTGCCAAGCCACTTTTCAGAGAAGTGCTCATAGTGCAATGCTCTCGACATCATATCAATTGCACCATCAAACCGATGCCGATCAATCTCTATAGCAATAGTATTTTGCCATTCGCCAGTTTCTGTGTCTTGGATGGTGACTCTCTGATGAGTGCTCAGAAATTGTTTTATAAGGTTTGGATTTCTCTCGATGGCACGTATAAGCTTTGTTTGAAAATGGTTGCCACCGACTTCATTGGCAGGCAAGTTCATTACAAGAACATAAAGAATGTACTCGTCATATTTTGATTTCTTTGTATTGTGCTCGTCACAAGCAGGAACAGTTATAAGTTGAGATCTCAGATTCCACCCTTCCGGTAGGTCTTTTTTTTCAGGAAATACGCATTTGGGAGGCACATGCTCTACAGTAGTTCCTTCCTTTTCGCACATATAGCATTCGGCCATGCACTATCCTCGATCTTATGGTTAACGCGAAGCACTGCGGCGGCTCGTAAGGGACGTCCGGCGGCCACCGGCCGCGAACTGCTGCGCCTTGTTAAAAATCCTGACCAAGCTTAGCCCAATTCTGAGTGAAATAGGCTTGAATCCCTGTGCCAGGCTGGTACCTGGGATAGAGCTTTTGAAACTCATCACGCGCAGAGCTATATGAACTATCATCGATAACGGAAAGAGCCCGGGCAAGGAACAACAAGGCTAGAGATGGGGCACGAGACTGACCTTGGTTGCAGTGAATAACCAACTTTTTTCCGTCATCCCAGTGCTTCATTGCGAAATCCAAAAAGCTGGAGAATAGTGCTGGCATAAACAACGGAACCGGTGGATCAATTATGTTGAGATACAGATCTGAACCTTGCTCAAAGACCAAGTAGTTTGGATGAGAATTCGGAAGCTTGCCCGTGTATCCAACAGCCCGCTGGTGACATGGGCTTTTGCATGCGTGAACGACCGCTACGCTATCAGAGCCAGACAAGCAGGATGTCGCACCCGTTACGAAAACCCTTTCATATACTTCCTGCATTCAGACTCCTTGGTATTTTAACGTCTAAGCTAAGCGGCGCGGCGGTAGCGTGTCCGGTGGAGCGCGAAGCGCGGAACGAACTTGAGCGACTTGTTATGTGCTGGTGCCCAATGAAGAAACGTTCTTCCCTAATGCGCCTGCATGTCTACTTGAGCACTTCGCTATCATCGCCGATATCTTTACATCCGCATTCCTTTTCCAGCACCTCCCGAAGCTCCTTTAATGTTGTGAATGAGGCTCCTGGCATACCCTCGTCCATTCTGGTGTTCTCCCCCTCAGGAATTCTCCCACACTCCTCCCCATCCTTCATTAGGACATGGTCTCCAGATGGCTGCTCTACTACCCAGTGGCATTTGCTCATTTTCCTCTCCTTTAGTTGTATCAACTCCACTTGGCGGAGCATTTGTATGTGCACATAACAGTTTGATTCATGAGCATGCGCGTTTTTCTGGGAAGCCCCACCTTGCCAAAAGCAACTAATTTACTTATAAAAAAGGGGTAAATGCTATTTTTTCCTCGTAAGGCTCGTTAGAAAAATGCGCATGCGTGTTAACTTTATGATCATTTTTCAAGATGGTGCATAAACATACAACGCCTTCTTATAAACCATTGTTTTACCGAAATTCACATCATACTTTTCAATAAATGTACGCACTCATAATGCAACCCTCACCAAAAAAACGCGCATTTTTGGCTAAAAGCCCCCGCAAATTACGGTTTCATTGAACATCCGCTAAGGGACGATAGCACCTATGCACGTTAATTCTTGTGTCGGCCAGGAACTGTCTTTAAGGAGGTTCTGATTAACGCCGTATTCAGCGGCTTGTCCGCTGCAATGTTTTGTTACACGTTTATTGCTTACGAATAATTTTATAGAAAGGAATTTCTTCATCACCGTACCAAGTAGAAAGGTCAACTTGTATACACGGCTCCCCGTCACAGCTGGCAACAACCCCATACTGTTTCAATGAAGCTAATTCATCCAACAAAATACCTTTCTCATTTCTTAGTCGATTGATTTCATCAATTGTCGGTATGTTTTTTATAAACGCAAACCAAAGTAGCGCACCGGCCAATAAGAAGAAAGTGAAGAACATTGCACCAATTTTTAGAATCGAAAACTTTGCTGCTTTTTCAAACCTAGTCGACGCATTAGCTGCCTTTTTTTCCACCTCGTTCAAGCTTGAAAGTACTTTTTGGGCAATATATTCAGCTGAATCATGACTAGCGTTATTCATAGCTCTAGCAACCCGACTCTCGATATCTTGTGAAGTTCTATTTAAATTTTTTGAGCTATTTTCAATTTTTTGGATTGCGCCTTGAAGTTCTGACTGGTTTCTTTCGCTGGCTTTTAAAAGATTAAAAGAAGAATCTACAAGACAGTGGAACTTTTCCATTTATCTACCACTCCCCATAGAATATCCCTTATCTAATTTCTTTTCTTTTGATGGAAGCCTTCTCATAATTGAGTCGTACTCTTTTTTAACTTGTAAGACGTAGTCTTTATGCTGCAACCTTAACTGCATTATATCTGTAAACTGCAGGTACCTCACTCCCTCTTTACCTACTGACACAATCAAGCCACCCGTACCCACGTCTCCATCGCCTTGACATGTAGATACGAGTGCAAGATATGCTTCAAGATTGGAGGACGGAATTTTATTTTCAGGATCTATTACTGAGCGAGTGATATTTGCGATAAACGATTCAATCGTATGAGTAGATTCATTGCCAGAAAAGGCATCTAAATATGGGGTGATATTGTTAAGGCATAACTCTTCAAATGGCTTGGTTTCAACATACCAATGAATTTCCCTAGATATTTTTTGTAGTTCTTCACTATCACCAATCTGTATACTGAGCTGCTCACATCTTTTTTTTTCCTTAGCGAGTGAGCTGTCTCGATTCTTAAACTCAATTAGCCTTACCACCCCAGGAAACTCCAACAGCATATCCCCAAGTTCGTTATCTGCTGGAGTTTGCTGCAACAAATTTATGACAGATAGTTGTCGCTTTTCTTTAGTAGCACTGCCAATAGAGTGCCCCAAACCGTACAAAAAATTTCCAATAATTACGTTCTCGTATAGCTTCAATGCTTAGACTCCATTTATACGTGTAACAGTGACTAGTTGGAATGCTGTGATACGAGAGGAACGTGCCAGCACGTTCAAGAATGTATTCCAGCGCGACATCCATGCTCTAACCTCTTGCCCCCTTGAGGCTAAGTTAACTTCTGCAGTATAGCTGCCAATCATTTTACCAGCTGCATAATACGTATGAACTTGCCAGCAGCATTTGCCGGGATGACCGCACTGGGTCGCTATCAGACTCATATCGGTAGCTCATGATTCTTAAGTTAACAGTAACGAAGCCAGCAAGCCTTGTCACCTTCGTATTGACGAAAACAAGACCAAGGTAGGCAAAGGCAGGAAGTCTGGGCTGCCAAATCCCAAGCACAAAAAAGCCCGCTGATTGCTCAGCGGGCTTTTTCTATATTCTGTGGCGGAGGGGGAGGGATTCGAACCCTCGAAGCCTTTCGACTTACACACTTTCCAGGCGTGCTCCTTCGACCACTCGGACACCCCTCCACATTTTGGTTCAATCACTTAGGCTGTGCCTTTCGCGACAGAACGGCGCATATACTATGGTTTAAGCGGCCAAATAGCAAGCCTTTTTCAGAATCAGTGGCTTGCCTTCAGGTATCGCTGCTCGATAACACCGCATAGTTGCTGTGGGCTTCCAGGCAGAGCGCATCGCCACAGTAAAGCTGTTGGGTGAGCGCAATGCGGCCTTTTCCGCGCTCGGCCAACTTATTGGTGAGCTTCTCAACGCCATCAGGCTCTGCTGGCGTACATATCAGGCGATAGTCGCCGGTTACCGGGGCCAGAAAGCGCTGCGTGGCTTCAGCAACCACTACATCACGCGCCATGCCCTGCTTGCGTAGCCATAGCGTTACCCAGCACCAGCCTTGCAGTGTGGTTTGCGCACTTAGCGCGCCACCAAAGCCGGTGCCTTTATCATTCAGGTTAGGCGCCAGGGCGAGCCGCCAAGTGAGCGATTGATTGTGCAGCGACATCTCTTCAATCCCCAGGGCGCCAACCATGGGGATTGCATCGCTTAACCACTTTTGAAAGGCGGCCAGGTCTTCCTGGCCTTCGGGCAGCGGTAAGCGTGGGTGAGGCACACCGGGTTTGCGCATGGCGGTTGGTCTCCTTACGCCCAGCGCTCTACGAAGTCGGCCACGTTATGCGCAGGCAAAGGCTTGTGGCGCCCGCCCAGGTGTCCCAGGTAGATAAACGCGACGACTTCGTCATCTTCTTCCAGGGAAAGCCCTTTGCGCACCACGGGGTCAAAAGCGTACTTGCCGCTACGCCACATGGCGCCTAGCCCTTGCGCGTGCGCGGCTAGCAAAATGCCATGGGCGGCGCAGCCTGCGGAAATTACCTGCTCCATTTTGGGCACTTTGGGCAGGTCCGGCGTTACCTTGGCGATCACGGCGATAATCATCGGCGCGCGCAGCGGTTTTTTGCGCGCTGAATTTAGCGTGTCGTCATCGGCACTGGGGTCTTCCTGGAACTCGGCTTCGGCAAACAGCTCACCCAGGCGCGTACGCCCTTCCCCAGTGAACTCAATAAACCGCCAGGGGCGCAGCTCTTTGTGGTCAGGGGCGCGCAGGGCCGCCTGGTAAATCGCATCCATCTGTTCGGCAGTGGGCGCAGGCTCAACCAGCTTGCCCATTGAGCTACGGCTGTGAAGCAGCGTGAGTCCATCCATTTGGTTTCATCCTATCAATCAGTTAGGCACTACTGTAGCGCAGTCGCTTACTGTCTTGCCAGACGCAGCGGGCTTGGCGGCGCAAGGCCCGGCGTGGCGCGCCAGGGGCTGATATCCAACCCGCCACGGCGCACGTAGCGCGCCAGCACCAGAAGCTCGGTAGGTTGGGCGTGCTGCATCAGGTCGGTGAAGATGTGCTCAACACAGTGCTCGTGAAAATCCTGATGCTGACGATAGCCGATCAGGTAACGCAGTAACCCTTCGCGATCCAGCTTCGGGCCTTTGTAGCGAATCATCACGCTGCCCCAGTCGGGCTGGCCGGTCACCGGGCAGTTGGATTTAAGCAAATGCGAGTGCAGCGTCTCTTCTACAACCTCATCGCTTACCGCCAAATGGGCGGCGCTGGGCGTGTAATCACTTACTTCGATATCCAGGTCGTCCAGGCAGTCGCCGGGGAGCGGCTGTGGGGCAAGCTCAGCATCTTCTACACCGAGTAGCTCCACACTGACCGGTGCACCAGCTGCCGCGCTTAGGTCACGGTGCAACGTTTCAATCACTTCCTCGCGGCTTTCCATACGGGTCTGGTTAAAGCTGTTGAGGTAGAGCTTCCAGGATTTGGATTCGATCAGGCTGGGCGACTCAGCAGGCAGCCGAAAGCGGGCCACAGCCACGATGGGTTTGCCACGGGCATTCAGCCAGGAAACCTCAAATGCGTGCCACTCATCTTCACCCACAAAGGGCAGCTTGCCCTCTTCAATCCCCAGCGGCGCGCGGTTGGCGGCGCGAGGGATGGGGAACAGCAACCCGGCATCGTACTGCTCAGGGTAGGCGGATTCGCGCCCCAAGGGCGCGTGCTCTAAGGTATCGGGGCGGTGTGCCATAGGGTAACGCTCTCTTGATAAAAACGGTCGTACGGTTAACTACGAATGCCTTTGCCACGCTCCAGCATGGCCAGTGCCGCAAAAAACAGCACTACGATAAACCCCAAAATAGCCGCCAGCGCCCAGCCAACGGGAATGTCCGACACGCCCAAAAACCCATAGCGGAAGACGTTCACCATATACAGAATCGGGTTGAGCATTGACACGCCCTGCCAGAAATTGGGCAGCATGGAAATGGAGTAAAACACCCCACCCAGGTAGGTCAGCGGCGTCAAAATAAAGGTCGGCACAATGGAGATATCATCAAACTTGTTGGCCAGCAGGGCATTGATAAAGCCGCCGATGGAGAACAGCGCCGAGGTTAGCACCACCACCAGGATGGTTAAAAGCGGGTGCTCGATGGTTAAGCGCGTGAAAAATAGCGACACAATAGTAACGATCAGGCCCACGCCCAAACCGCGCGCCATGCCGCCGAGGATAAACCCGGATAGAATCACCCAGTTGGGCATGGGCGATACCATTAGCTCTTCTACCGAACGCTGAAACTTGTTCGAGAAGAAGCTGGAAGCCACGTTCGAGTAGCTGTTGGTGATGACCGACATCATGATCAGGCCGGGGACGATAAAGTCCATGTAGGAGAAGCCATCCATATCCCCTATGCGCGAGCCGATCAGGTTGCCAAAGATGATGAAGTACATCGCCATGGTGATCGAAGGCGGCAGCAGCGTTTGCGGCCAGATACGCGTAAAGCGTTTGATCTCTTTAAGTACGAGCGTCCATAGCGCAACGAGCGTTTGTGTTGCATTCATGCCTGCGTCTCCTTGTTGGGTTCGGCGCGCTGATCGATGGCTGTATTGCCCGCCTCTACCATTGACACAAACATCTCTTCCAACCGGTTAGCGCTGTTGCGCATGGAAACCACCTGCATGCCCTGCTCGCTTAATACACTGAACACATCGTTTAACTGCTGCCCGCGATGAATCACCAACGAGAGTTGCGTCGGTTCGATCTGCTTGATCTCAAACCCTTCGATCACCGGCGGCGCCGTGACAGGCTCGGCGAGATCCAGCAGGAAGGTTTCGGTATTCAGCTCGGCCAATAGCTCGCGCACGCTGGTGTTACGGACAATTTCACCGTGATTGATGATGGCGATATTACGGCACAGGCTTTCGGCTTCTTCCAGATAGTGGGTGGTTAGAATGATCGTGGTGCCTTCATCCTGATTAATGCGGCGCATGTATTCCCACATGCTGCGGCGCAGTTCAATATCCACGCCCGCGGTGGGCTCATCCAGAATCAGTAGTTTGGGCCGGTGCATCAGCGCCCGGGCAATCATCAAGCGGCGCTTCATACCACCAGAAAGCATGCGAGCGTTGCCATTGCGCTTGTCCCACAGGCCCAGGTCGCGCAGCAGCTGCTCGGCACGCGGCAGCGCTTCACGGCGCGTCATGCCGTAATAGCCTGCTTGCGCCAGCACGATATCAAGCACCTTCTCGAACTGGTTGAAGTTGAATTCCTGAGGAACCACGCCCAGCTGGTACTTGGCCTTGGCGAAGTCCTTGTCGATGTCGATACCAAAAATCGACACCTTGCCTTCTGACTTCTGCACCAATGAACACACCACACCCAGGGTGGTGGATTTACCCGCGCCGTTGGGACCCAGCAAGGCAAAAAAATCGCCCTGCTGGACGTCGAGATCAATTCCTTTTAACGCGTGAAAGCCGTTGCCGTACACCTTGGTAAGGCCACGGATAGACAATGCCGGTTCGGCCATAAAGATGTCCTGTCAGCAAAAAAATAGGGGCACAAAAAATACGTCCGAAGCAACGATATCGGGGCATTCGGTCGTTTTTTCAAGCCAGCGTAACATGGCGCCTATGGCTATCTCGTTAAACCGCTAACAATCCATCCACTTTAATTAGTATTCGCGGCGTTTTGTCGCGCACGACACGCAGGCTAATACTTTAGTATTATCCGCGTGCCCTTTCGCTTTTAATAGCACGGCACTCAAGGGAACACGTATTTTATAAACGAGAAAAAGCCATAGTGAGCACCATGATCGCCCAGCCCCCTGTTACCTTTGCCCAACCAGGCGCTACTACCGAGCATTCAACGTCCGCCGCCCGACGCGGCCTGGCAGCGCTTCCTCTGCGCCGCCAACGGCTGATTGGCGTAGCCGTTTTATGGCTGATACTCGCCATCATGATTACGGTGAATGCGCTGCAAAGCCGAACGCTGCTCTATCACGAGCGTGAGCAGCGCATGGTTACCGCCGTAGACATTGCCATTTCTACCCTTGAGCATTTTGATGAACGAGCCAAGCGGGGTGAGCTCTCGCTTGATGAAGCCAAAACCCAGGCGTTTGAAGCCATTCGTGACGTGCGCTTTGGCGTCGATGATAACTACCTGTTTGCACTCAGCGGCGACCTGAAGATGCTTGCCCACCCCAAACGTCCGACGGGGCAGGATTTATCCCAGGTGACTGACCCCAAGGGCACGCTGATCTTTCCGTTGATCCGGGAAAGCGCCCGCGAGTCAGGCTACGGCTTTTCCGAGTACTACTCTAACTTCGCCCGCGGCAACGACAAAATGCCCCTGGTGCATACTTACACCGAAGCCTACGCCCCGTGGGATGTGTATGTTGCCAGCGGTATTTTTATGGGCGATATCAGCCAAACCATTATGGCCCAATTGACCAAAACCATTTTAGTCGGCCTGGTGGGCGGCATACTGGTAACGCTAGCCTTTTGGGGCATGATCTCGTTGATTCTGCGCCGTTTGGGTGGCGAGCCTGACTACGCGGCAGAGGTAGTAGCACGTATTGCCCAAGGCGACTTAACGGCAAGGGTTCGCCTGGGCGCTAACGATACCAACAGCCTGCTTTACGATATTCAGCAAATGCGTGACAAGCTGCATGCAACGATGCAAGAAATTCACGCCACCAGCGCCGCGGTAGACAATGACTCTGGCGATATTGCCGCAGGCAATCAGGAGCTTTCATCACGCACCGAGCAGCAGGCAGCCGCCCTTCAGCAAACCTCTGCCAGCATGGAAGAAGTGACCGCGACGGTGCGCCAAAATGCCGAAAACGTGGAACAAGCCAAGGAGCTTGTACGCAACGCAGGCGAAACCTCTCAGTTTGGCCAACAAGCCATTGGCCAGGCCGTTACCTCCATGCAGGAAATTAGCGCTGAAGCCGCCAGAATTTCCGACATTGTTACCCTGATTGACAGCATTGCTTTCCAGACCAACATTTTGGCCCTTAATGCGTCGGTTGAAGCTGCCCGCGCGGGTGAGCATGGTCGAGGTTTTGCCGTGGTAGCCAGTGAAGTACGCCAGTTGGCTAACCGTTCGGCAACCGCCGCTCACGAGATCAAAACGTTGATTAACGCCTCTAATGCACAGGTGGATAACGGCGCCTCACTGGTGACGACCGCTAAAGAGCGGATGCAGCAGATTGACCAACAGATCCAACGCATCAATGACCTGTTCGCCGACATTACAGCCGCGACGCATGAGCAAACCCAGGGGATTGAACAGATCAACGTGGCCATCGCACAGCTTGACCAGTCAACCCAGGATAACGCCACTATGGTTCAGCAAACTGCTAACTCCGCCCACGACCTGAAACAGCGCTCACAGTCGCTTAGCAGCGTGGTAAATCACTTCACCCTCAGTTAAGCACTCGGCATTACCGACTTACGCTCAGGCAGCACTGTCTGGGCGTAAGCCACCACTCAAAACGCGCCTCTAAAACACACGCACAGCAAAACGCCGCCAACAAGAGCAGTAGATAGATAGCAATATGTATAACAAGAAGGAAAGGTAAAACAGGAAGGATAACGAAATGAGACTGTTTACATGGAGCGGGAAAAGAGATTCGAACTCTCGACCCTCGCCTTGGCAAGGCGATGCTCTACCACTGAGCTATTCCCGCAACGTAAACATGCACTTACTAGATGGCGTCCCATAGGGGGTTCGAACCCCTGTTACCGCCGTGAAAGGGCGGTGTCCTAGGCCACTAGACGAATGGGACGTATAAACATCTATTTTATTGATTGGAGCGGGAAAAGAGATTCGAACTCTCGACCCTCGCCTTGGCAAGGCGATGCTCTACCACTGAGCTATTCCCGCTTAATCAATTTCTCGCCATCGGATTGGCGTCCCATAGGGGGTTCGAACCCCTGTTACCGCCGTGAAAGGGCGGTGTCCTAGACCACTAGACGAATGGGACGTTTTGGAGCGGGAAAAGAGATTCGACCGGGCTGGCGTTCCAGCTCTCGACCTGCACTTGCTTAACCACACGACCAAATTGGAGCGGGAAAAGAGATTCGAACTCTCGACCCTCGCCTTGGCAAGGCGATGCTCTACCACTGAGCTATTCCCGCACTCCGATACCTTAACGATGTAATTGGCGTCCCATAGGGGGTTCGAACCCCTGTTACCGCCGTGAAAGGGCGGTGTCCTGGACCACTAGACGAATGGGACGTTTCATTGCCTCGTCGAGGTGGCGCGTATATTACTCAGAGCACGCATTTCTGTCAAGCCCTATGATATCGCTCTGCTTTCTATCTATACGCCAATCTCTTTCATTGCTACTACTTAACGCCTACTCAAGCGGGTGGCTACACCCTATTCGCCTTCTGAACTCGGGTAAGTATTAGCTTTCTTAACTACGCTGTCTTAATTGAAAAGAGTACGATAGCCTGCAAGTCACAGAGGGCAAGGAGACACTAAAATGGCCAAAATCAAAAAATCCCCCGAACAGTGGCGCGAACAGCTGACGCCTGAGCAGTACCGGGTTGCACGCGAGAAAGGCACCGAACGTCCTTTTACAGGTGACTACCAGGTAAGCGATGCTCAAGGCATTTACCACTGCATTTGTTGCCATGCACCGCTGTTTGAAAACGAGCACAAATTTGATGCGGGTTGTGGCTGGCCCAGCTTCGACAGGCCGCTTGGCAGAAACTGCGTTGAAGAGCATAGCGATACCACGCACGGCATGGTGCGCACAGAAGTAGTGTGCTCCCACTGTGATGCCCACCTGGGGCATGTGTTTCCTGACGGGCCGCCGGCATCCACAGGGTTGCGTTACTGCATTAACTCAGTGTCGCTAGAGTTTCATCCTGACGAGTAAACGCTACCTCTAACCCCTTTAACGAATCGCAGCAAGGCGAGCACCATCTGGTAGAATGGTTGCTCGCTTTTTTTATGCCCGTTTTTTGTGCTTGTAGGAGAAACTCATGCTCGGCTGGTTCCCCGGACATATGAACAAGGCCCGCCGCCAGATAAAGGATGCGCTGCCGGAAATTGACGTGGTCATTGAAGTACTCGACGCACGTCTGCCCTACTCTAGCGCCAACCCGATGCTGGCCGAGCTGACCCGCCATAAGCCAGTATTGAAAATACTCTCCCGGGCGGACCTGGCAGACCCAGAGCGCACCGCGGAATGGGTGGCCTTTTTCGATGCCCAAGACGATACCCGGGCACTCGCGATCACCACGACCAATACGCGTGAGTTAAAAAAGATTCCCAAACTTTGCCACGAATTAGCGGGTGACGTACGTGCTGACCGCGACGTTCGAGTGATGGTGATGGGGATTCCCAACGTGGGTAAATCCACCCTGATTAACGGCCTGGCCGGGCGTAAAATTGCCAAAACCGGTAACGAACCGGCGGTCACCAAGCGCCAGCAGAAAGTGCGTATTGATGGCCGCGTGGCACTGATCGACACGCCTGGCGTGCTGTGGCCCAAGATTGAAGACCAGGCCAGCGCCTATCGGCTGGCGGCCAGCGGCGCTATTCGCGATACCGCCATTGAGTATACCGACGTGGGTATTGTTACCAGCGCCGAGCTTGCCAAGCGCTACCCGGACGAGTTGACCACACGTTACAAACTCAAAGCATTGCCCACGTATGAAGTGCCGGTCGATAATGACGTGGACGCTGACGGTCCGAAGAAGCCTGATTTTCTGGCAATCGCCGGGTTTGATGGCTATGCCATCCTGAAAGAAATTGCCGGTAAACGGGGCGGCCTGCGCGCAGGTGGCGAGGTAGATTTACACCGTGGCGCCGAAGTACTGCTACACGAACTGCGTGACGGCAAGCTTGGCCGTTTAACGCTGGAAACACCGGACGATATTCCGCCGCCCATTGTGCAAAACGACGAAGACAATCAGCCACTTTCCGACGCATAATGGATGAACCGACCGGCGCCGCCGCACGGCCTTTGGACACTTTTGGATAAATCACTCATGGAAACCTCTCAGCTTCAAACGCCTACTGAGCTTCAGGATACGGACTCACAAAACGCCGAGCCGTCATCTGCTGAACTCAAAAAATCTCACAAGCTCAATAACGTCTGCTACGACATCCGTGGCCCGGTCCTTGATCATGCCAAGCGGCTTGAGGATGAAGGCCAGCGGATTTTAAAGCTGAATATTGGCAACCCGGCGCCCTTTGGGTTTGAAGCACCAGAAGAGATTTTGCAGGATGTGATGCGCAACCTGCCCACGGCACAAGGCTACTGTGATTCCAAAGGCCTCTACTCGGCGCGTAAGGCGATTATGCAGGAGTGCCAGCGCAAGAAAATTCCAGGCGTTGGCATCGAAGATATTTACATCGGCAACGGCGTGTCCGAACTGATTGTAATGTGCATGCAGGCACTATTAAACGACGGCGACGAAGTGCTGATCCCTGCCCCCGACTATCCACTATGGACGGCAGCGGCGCATCTTTCCGGCGGCCACGGCGTGCACTATAGGTGCGATGAGCAGGCCGACTGGACGCCGGACATTGCCGATATCCGCGCCAAGATCACCAGCCGTACCCGCGCGATCGTGCTGATCAACCCCAACAACCCGACCGGTGCGGTTTATCCGCCGGCCGTGGTACGCGACGTATTGGCCGTGGCCAAAGAGCACAATCTGGTGGTGTTCTCTGACGAGATCTACGACAAGATCCTGTATGACGGCGTAGAACATACCGCGACCGGCGCTCTGGCCGACGATGACCAGCTAGTGATTACCATGAACGGGCTGTCGAAAAGCTACCGCTGTGCGGGCTTTCGCTCCGGCTGGATGACGATTTCTGGCACGATTGCCAAACAGCGCGCCAAGGATTTTATCCAGGGACTGACCATGCTGGCCTCCATGCGTCTGTGTGCCAACGTGCCTGCCCAGCACGCCATTCAGACCGCACTGGGTGGCTATCAGTCGATCAATGACCTGATCCTGCCAGGTGGCCGTTTACTGGCTCAGCGCGACATCACGGTGGAAAAGCTCAACGCGATTCCTGGCGTTTCCTGTGTCACGCCCAAGGGCGCGCTCTATGCGTTTCCTCGTTTGGACCCCAAGGTCTTCAATGTTCAAGATGACCAGAAGCTGGTTCTTGATTTGCTCCTTCAAGAGAAAATTCTACTGGTTCAAGGCACGGCGTTTAACTGGCCAGAACCTGATCATGTGCGCATTGTGACACTGCCCTGGGCGGATCAACTGGGCGACGCCCTGGACAGGTTCGGTAATTTCTTGTCCCGCTACCGTCAATAACGTGCGCTGTGACTTGAAACTGCCACGAAGTGTACGTATCTAAGCAAGCATTCTAGTAACGCTTTACCGTCCTCTTAGGGAGAACCTGCACCATGATGCGAATTGTGCTGTTTTTAGCCACCAACCTGGCGGTACTGCTTGTCGCCAGTATTACACTGCGCCTGTTTGGCGTTGAGGGTTATTTACGCAGCCAAGGAATCAACTTTACCAGCCTGCTGATTTTCTGCTTTATCTTCGGCATGGTCGGCTCGCTGATCTCGCTGTTTATTTCCAAGTGGATGGCGAAACGCAGTACCGGCACGGTAATTATTGAGTCGCCTTCCAATGCCACCGAGCAATGGCTTGTCGATACCGTGGCTGAGCTTGCCCGTGAGGCCGGCATTAAGACGCCGGAGGTGGGCATCTTCCCCGCCCAGCAGTCAAACGCGTTTGCCACCGGCTGGAATAAAGATGACGCTTTGGTGGCGGTTTCCGCCGGGCTGTTAAACCGGATGCGCCCCGACGAAGTGCGCGCAGTGCTTGCCCACGAAATTGGCCACGTCGCCAATGGCGACATGGTCACGCTGGCGCTGATTCAGGGCGTAGTGAACACCTTTGTGATGTTCTTTGCCCGTATGGTGGCGCAGTTGGTGGATGGCTTTCTTAAAAGCCGCAGCGGCGGCGAAGGTGGCCTGGGCTTTATGGGTTACTTCGCGGTCGTGATTGTCGCAGAAATTGTGTTCGGGATTGTGGCGTCGGCTATCGTTGCCTGGTTCTCTCGCTATCGTGAATACCGTGCCGATGAGGCCGGTGCTCGGTTAGCAGGGACAGGCTCCATGGTGAATGCCCTGGCCCGCTTGAAAGCGGAAACAGAAATGCCGGACCAAATGCCCGACACCCTACGCGCCATGGCGATTACCAAAGGCCAAACACGCTCGCTGGTAGAACAACTTTTTGCCAGCCACCCGCCGCTGGATGACCGTATTCGTGCACTAAAAGAAGCCGCTTACCGTCAATAAACAACATCCGCAACGTATTTAGTCGCAACAGGCCCGCTTAGCGGGCCTGTTCTTTTTACGCGTTAGAATAACCGTGAGACGTGAAATCCCGCGGCACTCAACGGCGCTTCAAGATCAACCGCACTGCCTGATAACTGCACGTTCAGCGTGGCAAATTCACGGCGCAGTGGATAATTGGCTCGGCAGGCATCAAAGCCCTGCTTGATACCCTGCAAAAGCGCTTGGCGCTGCAGGCTATCGTGGTCTCGGCGTACGTCATACACCGCACGCATGCACACACGCAGTGCATCCTCGACCGGCAGTGCATCCTGCAAATGCAATGACGCCAATGCTGGCAGCGGGCAGATATCGACAAACGCATCATGGCGGGGAGCACCAAGATGGCTGGCTAACGCCTGCTGAATCATCCAGGTACCGCGCAGCTTGCCGTCCAGGCTATGCCCGGCAATATGCGGCGTGGCAAGTGCCACCAGGTCGCGCAGCCCTGCGTCAATGTCCGGCTCGCTCTCCCACACGTCCAGCACGGCGGTAATATCGCCTTTCCCCGCTAACCGACCACGCAGCGCTAACCCATCAACACAGTCGCCCCGCCCGGCGTTTAGCAATACCGTGCCAGGCGCTAATTCATTGACGCGCTGAGCATTCAGCAGCTGATAGGTGGCGTGCGGCCCCTCTGACACCAGCGGCGTGTGCAGGCAGAGAATATCGCAACGATCGATCAGCGTATCCAGCGGCTCAAAGCCCTGCTCGCCCTCCTGCTCTGCTCTGGGTGGGTCACAGGCAAGTGTGTTGACGCCCAGCGCATTAAGGCGGGCAAGCAAGCGGCTGCCTACATTGCCGACGCCCACAATGCCAACCGTTTTTGAGAGCAGCGACCAGCCATCGCGCTCAGCCAGCGTTAGCAAGCTGCTGAGCACATAGTCCACCACCGCTTCAGCGTTGCAACCAGGCGCGCTTGCAAAGGTAATACCGCGCTCGGCCAGGGCGGCATGATCAATATGGTCGGTGCCAATCGTACAGGTACCGACAAAGCGTACAGCGCTGTCTGCCAATAGCGCGGCAGTGACCTGGGTGATGGAGCGCACAATCAGCGCATCCGCGTCCTTGACGTGCGCCGCGCTTATTTCACGCCCTGGCAGATGGGTGATTGAGCCAAAATCACCAAAGCAGCGTTCGGCGGCGGGTATATTGGCATCTACAGTCAGCTTCACAACGTGATCCTTTTAGTCCGCAGGACAGGCAAGCCTCTCCACAGAAAAACGCTTCATAAGCAAAGATAGGCGTTTGCGATAACGCGCTTTACAATACCGTCCGCCGCATCAAATTGGAAAAGAGTATTCAGGACAAGGAGTGCCTAATGGGTAAGCCAGTGTCAAGAACAACCGTGGGAGTAAGCTTGTGATCGTAAGGTGGGAAACCGACCACGACTATGTGCTGGTTCATATTCACCAGGATATGTTTGGCGACTGGATTTTTAGTCGCGCCTGGGGGCAAATCGGCACGCAGTTTGGCGGCTTAAAACATCAACTGGCCGACACGCTTGAGCAGGCTCAGATGTGGCTGGAAGATGAGACGACCATTCAAAAGTCACGCGGGTTTCATAAAGTACTGGACGTTGATGACCATACTCCAGAAGGCCAGGAAGCGATGCGCCAGCTTTCGCTGCTTGACCTGCTTTAAGTGCCCCAGTAAGTCATCACTCACCCAGAAAACGCCGCCCGTTGCGAACATAACGCCCTTTTGGCGGCGCTTCATCAGGTTGCATCAGGCGTGTTAGCGCGTGCTCACTTAGCCAGCCGCGCTGACGCAACCAAGCACTTAAGCGCTCTACCTCAAAACCGCGTATCAGCTCATGCCCCTGGCTATCCGCCACAACCGGAATAAGCTCGCCATAGCGCGCTAGTAACTCCGGACAATCACTGATTTCAATGCGTTGCAGCGCCACCGGTTGATTGGCAAGCGCTGCCAGCAGGCCTTCCAGCTGGGCGCACAGATGGCAACCCAGCGTGGTGTAGAGCGTAAGCGAGATCACCGCTGCAAGCCCTTACGCCCTAGCTGCGGTGACGCAGCAGGAACACGTGATGCATATTGGTGCGCCGCTGAAAGTCAGGGTCGAAGGTACGCGAGGTAATCTCCTCCACCGCAAAACGCTCGCTAAGTGCATCATCAAGCTTGAAGCGACGCTGATTATTCGAGAATACCAGCGTTCCGCCAGGCGCGAGGCGCGCCATAGCCAGTTCTACCAACCGTGGGTGGTCGCGCTGTACGTCGAGCGTATCGCGCATTTTTTTCGAGTTGGAGAACGTCGGCGGATCCATAAAGATCAGGTCAAACTCGGCGTTAGCGGTTTCCAGCCAGCGGAAACAATCATCACGCACTACGCGGTGCAGGCGCAGGTCGAGTTCGTTCAGCGTAAAGTTGTCTTTTGCCCACTCAAGGTAGGTATTGGACATATCCACGCTAACGCTGTCGCTGGCGCCGCCCAGCGCGGCTTGCACCGTGGCCGTGGCGGTATAGCAAAACAGGTTTAAGAAGCGCTTGCCGCTGGCCATTTCACCCAACATGCGGCGCACCGGCCTGTGGTCCAGGAACAGCCCGGTATCCAGGTAGTCACGCAGGTTAACCCACAACCGCGCATCGCCTTCGCGCACGTCAAAACGCTCGCCGCTGGCATCACGCTTTTGGTACTGGGCGGTGCCGGTTTGCCGCTCACGACGCTTGATATACACCTTGCTGGAGTCAACGCCCAACGCATCAGGCAACACTTCCAAGGCGTCAAACAGGCGTTTTTGTGCCTGAGCCGGGTTGATAGAGCTTGGCGCGGCGTACTCTTGAACGTGTACACGGTCACCATAGCGGTCAATCGCCAGCGCAAACTCAGGCATGTCGGCATCATAGAGCCGGCAGCAGGTTTCTCCGCTCTGCTTTAACCATTTTTTGAGGCGCTTCTGGTTTTTGACCAGACGATTGGCAAACATCTGGGCGTTTTCGGACACCGCACGCGACGCTTGCTGTGGAGCAACTTGCGTAGCAGCAGGCGCTTGATCGGTAGGCTGCCCTTCTGCCTGAGCATCATTATTGGCCGTTGACGTGCCGATATCCATCAGCAGCAGCTTGGCATCCAGCGCACCATTTTTTAACGCATACTGCTTGTGCGCGCGCAGCCCCAAACGGTGGCCCAGGTCGGGGTTGCCGGTAAACATTGCCAGCGTCCAACCTGGAAACAGTGCCTTGGCTTTTTCGCCCAGTTGGGCGTAAAGGCGTACCAGTTCGGGAAGTTCCCCCAACCGCTCGCCGTACGGCGGGTTGGTGATCAACAGCCCACTTGTTGCCGTGAGCGTCTCGGGCCGGGTTAGCTGAGCAAGGCTTTGCCCGTGCAGGGTAATCAGCGCTGGAATGCCTGCACGCATCGCGTTGGTTTTCGCCGCAGAAAGAGCTGCTGGGCTTTGGTCAAAGCCCAGCAGCTGCGTTTTACACCGCTTACGGCCAATAGAAGCACGCGCTTCGGCCTCGCGCTTTTGCTCAAGCCAGAGCGCTTCATCGTGCCCGGCCCAGCCCTTGAAGCCAAAGCGTTCGCGGTCCAGGTTAGGCGCCTGGTCGGCGGCCATTAGCGCCGCTTCAATCAGCAGCGTGCCCGCGCCACACAGTGGGTCGATCAACGGCTCGCCAGCCTTGGCTCGCTCGGGCCAGCCCGCGCGTATAAGTAGCGCGGCCGCCAGGTTCTCTTTCAGCGGTGCATGGCCTACATCGCGACGATAGCCGCGGCGATGAAGACTCTCGCCCGAGAGGTCGATACCAATCGTGAGATTCGCCCGATGCAAATGTGCGTACAGGCGCAAGTCGGGCGTTTTAGTATCAATGGATGGCCGCTCTTGCCCGGCAAGCTGCAACGAATCTACCACGCCGTCTTTCACCGTTTGCGCACCAAACCGGGTATGACGAATGTGGTCGCTGCGGCCATGAAAATCTACGGCCAGAGTTTTGCCCACAGCCAAATGCTGGGTCCAGGCAATGTGGGCAACGACATCGCGTAACTGCTCGGGCGTTTCAATCATCGGCTCGCGAACGAGCTGCAGAATGACCCGGTTGGCAAGCCGTGACCACAAGCATACACGGTAGGCGATGGCTTGGCTGGCGGTGAAGTACACGCCTGCCACCGTGGTCTTTCCAGGCGTCGCGCCTAGCGCTGCCAGCTCATCGGCCAGCAGGCCTTCAATGCCTTTCGGGCAGGTCGCCAACAGGTTCAAGGGGGCGTTTTGACTCGTTTCGGTCATAGTCATGGCAGCGCGTAACCGCGCGATATTCCTATATATGGCAAATGTATTTACATCTTATGACAATTTGGGGGTCGACAAGTGCCCCCATCTTGATCTAAGAATAAGAGAGTAGCTACTAAAAACGCATGCGTTGCTTGTCCAGGCCATTTATGACCTATGGCTTGTTTGGGGCGCCGCTTGGTCGGTTCAGCACGTGAGTGCTAGACAAAAGTACCATGCTGGCTGCCTGCTCTTGAGGTTAGCTCTCGAAATAGGAGCCTAACGCCACTAAGGCATAGTGCACTATTTCTTATTAAAGGCTTTCATGAAAAGAGGTTAGCCAATGAAACGACAAAAACGTGACCGCTTCCAGCGGGCTTATGTTCACGGGTACAAAGCGGGTGTTATCGGCCGCTCCCGTGATGAATGTCCCAGTCAAGATGTTAATTTACGCGAGTACTGGATGAGCGGTTGGCGTGAAGGTCGCGGAGACCAATGGGACGGTATGACCGGCGTTTCCGGTATCCACAAGAATCCCATGGTCATGACCTAACCGGTTATAACTTCCTTAATCTACATTTTGGAACATGGAGCCCGCTTAAAAGCGGGCTTTTTAGCATCAAAGCCTCGCGAATTACTGCGTTTTTAGCGCGCTGGCACATTCGTTCACAAGCGCTGGGCCTTGGTAAATTAGGCCTGAATAGAGCTGAACCAAATCAGCCCCCGCCGCGATTTTGGCTTTTGCGGTTTCACCGCTATCAATCCCGCCTACGCCAATAATCGGTAGCGTTGGCAGATGCTGACGCAGCAGACGAATAATCACGTTAGAGGGTTCAAAAACGGGTTTTCCCGAAAGCCCTCCCGCCTCTTCCGCCTGAGGGTCACTCTTGACCGCTTCACGGGAAACGGTCGTGTTGGTCGCGATGACGCCGTCCAGTTCATTGCGAGCAATACTACCGGCCACGAGCGCGACTTCCTCTTCGCTCATATCCGGGGCGATTTTAATAAGTAGCGGTACCTTGCGGTTTGCTTCAGCATCCAGCAACCGGCTACGCTCACGTATTGGCCCTAATAACGCATCCAGTTGCTCACCAAACTGCAGCGTACGCAGCCCCGGCGTATTGGGTGAAGAAATATTCACAGTAATATAATCAGCGACCGGGTGAACGGCATTCAGGCAGGCTACATAGTCCTCCAGGGCGTTTTCAACCGAGGTGGTTAGATTTTTGCCGATGTTAATGCCCACCACGCCTTGATAGCGGCGCTTTTTCACCTGCTCAATTAAGTGCTCAACCCCTTTGTTATTAAACCCAAAGCGGTTAATGATGGCGTTATGGCTCGCCAAACGGAACAAGCGCGGCTTGGCGTTACCCGGCTGCGCCTTGGGCGTCACCGTGCCCACTTCAACAAAACCAAAACCCAGCGCGCCGAGCGCATCCAGGTGATCGGCATTTTTATCAAGCCCCGCAGCAAGCCCCACGCGGTTGGCAAAGCGCAACCCCATCAGCTCAACAGGATCCTCGATTGGCTTGCCCACCCAAGGGCGTATACCGCCCACGCGTTGTAATGTGTCTAACGCCCCCAGCGCCAACCCGTGCGAGGTTTCGGGGTCAATACGAAAGAACAGCGAACGCGCGAGTGAATACATCGACAGAGTCTCTCCAGGAGAATGGGCGGCGCAGAGTATAGCGCATCCTGCCCTTTTAGCGCACCGCGCTCGCGCTTAACCAGAAGCTACGCACAAAAAAACCGTGCCTGAGTTACCTCAGGCACGGTTACTTCTTACAGCAAGTATGCGTTGTGTTAGCGCACGCTTAGGCAGTTATGCCTCGCTATCGCTTTCGGCAAGATCCACCAGTTCGCGTACAGCGACGGCAAACAGCGCAAACCCACCTTCACTACCGCTACGCACCTCATCAATCAAACGGCACCAGCGGCGGTGCAGGTCAGCATGCTGCTCAAGCCACTGGTCCACACGCTCCTGAGTATCGCGGCTACCGGCTTCCAACTTCAGTACGCTGGTGGTTAAGGCCAACTGCTGGCGGTCGATATCATCCCGGAATGTTTCCCGGGCCTGTACCTGCCATGCGTCACGCACTCCCAGCTGCGTTACCTGTTGACTCATCCAGGGAAGCTCCAAACGACTGCCAATTTCGTAAAACACTTCGGCGACGCGCTGGGGCTTCTCATTGGTAACCCGTGCAGCCTGAATGATCCCCAACCCGGCATACAGGCTAGGCGCGGCGGCAACGGTAGATGCCAGCGCTTCCGGCACGCCCGCGTCCTGCAGCTCATCCCGACGCTGGCGCCAGGCATCAAGCTCTTCGCCGCTTAACAGTTCGCCCATCTCTTCTTGCAGCTGCGCCAACCGGGGCGCGAAGTACTCAATGGCATCCTGAGTCGAAAGTCCCATGTGCTGGCGCAGGAACCAGCGTGTCGAGCGGCGGATCAGGCGCATCAGGTCCAGCATCATGGAGTGCTGCACGTCGCTGGGGATCTGGTTATCCAGGTCTTCAATCTGTGCCCAAAGTGACAGCAGGTTGAAGCTATCCCGCGCAATGACATAGTTACGTGCAATATCTGCCCGACCCGCGCCAGTAGAGTCGCGTAGCCGACGGACAAACACGACCCCCATGTGATCAACCAGATCATTCGCGACTTGCGTTGCCACAATTTCACGTTTCAGGCGGTGTTCATACATCTCGGTCTGGTAGCGCTCTGTCAGCACAGACGGGAACAGCCGCTCAAGATGGCGATGGATATACGTATCATCGGGCACATCGGAGGTGATCAGGTCGTCTTTTAGCGTGCTCTTGGCGTAGGAAATCAGTACCGAAAGCTCCGGCAAGCGCATGCCCTGCTGATTGGCGGCACGCTCTTTTAAGGTCTCATCGGTGGGCAGGAACTCAAGCTCACGATCAATCTGCCCGGCAGACTCCAACTCGCTGATAAAGCGGCGGTACGGCCCGATGCCTTGGCATGACAGTATCTCGGAGAGGTCCAGCGCCTGAGCCTGACGGTAGTTATCAAGAATCACCAGGTCAGCAACTTCATCGGTCATTTCTGCTAGCAGGTCGTTGCGCTGCTTGTCGGTCATGTCGCCGCGCTTCACCACATCATCGATCAATATTTTGATATTGACCTCGTGGTCAGAGCAGTTAACGCCACCCGCGTTATCAATAAAGTCAGTGTAAACGCGCACACCTTTGGCGGCGGCTTCCATTCGGCCACGTTGAGTCATCCCCAGGTTGCCGCCTTCGCCCACTACGCGACAGTTAAGGTCTTCGCCATTAATGCGCAGCGCATCGTTAGCTTTATCGCCGACATCGGCATCGGTTTCATCCGAGCTTTTCACGTAGGTGCCGATACCGCCGTTCCAGACCAGGTCGACCTTTGACTGGAGCATGGCGCGAATCAATTCATTCGGCGATAGGCGCTCTTCCTGAATACCAAAGACCTGCTGCATTTCCGGGGTAATCGCGATGGACTTGGCGCTGCGGTTAAAGATACCTCCGCCCTGCGAAATCAGCTCAGCACTGTAATCCTCCCAGCTGGAGCGCGGCAGGTTAAATAGCCTTGTACGCTCGGCAAAGGCCGCATCAGCGTCAGGATTGGGATCGACAAAGATATGCAGATGGTTGAACGCACCCACCAGCTGAATCTTGTCGGAAAGCAGCATGCCGTTACCAAATACGTCGCCCGCCATATCACCAATACCAACGACGCTAAACAGATCCCGCTGGGTATCTACGCCGAGGTTTTTAAAGTGACGTTTAACCGACTGCCAGGCACCACGCGCGGTAATGCCCATTTTCTTATGGTCATACCCGTTCGCCCCGCCGGAGGCAAACGCATCCCCTAGCCAGTGGCCATACTCGATAGAGATTTCGTTGGCGATATCCGAGAACGTTGCCGTTCCTTTATCGGCGGCAACCACCATATAGACATCGTCTTCGTCATGGCGCACCACGTTTTTAGGCGGAACAACGTCGCTGCCATCCAGATTATCGGTCACATCTAACAGCGCACGGATAAACGTTTTATAGCAAGCAATGCCTTCGTTCTGCTTCGTTTCACGGTCAGCATTTTCAGGCATGCGCTTACATACAAAACCACCCTTGGCGCCCACCGGCACGATCACCGCGTTTTTGACCTGCTGCGCTTTTACCAGCCCCAGCACTTCGGTACGGAAATCTTCATGGCGGTCAGACCAGCGCAAACCACCGCGGGCTACTTTGCCACCGCGCAGGTGGACACCTTCCACGCGTGGCGAGCAGACAAAAATCTCGAACATCGGCCGTGGCTTGGGCATTCCGGTGACTTTGGAAGGCTCAAGCTTAAAGGCGATGTAGTCTTTAAAGCGGCCGTCTTCAGCACGCTGGTAGTAGTTGGTGCGCAGAGTTGCCTGAATAAGCTCCATAAAACGACGTAACAGTTGGTCATCGTTTAGGCTGGCAACGGCTTCCAACTGCTCATTAAGCCGCGTGATGCACTCGTCGGTATCGTGTGAGTCCAGCGCAGGATCAAAGCGCAGACGGAACATTTCCACCAGTAACTGAGTAATGGCCGGGTAGTTGGCCAAGGTCGCGGCAATGTAGTTTTGAGACATGCCAAAGCGGATTTGCTTGAGATAACGTGCGTATCCACGCAGCATGGCGACTTCGCGCCAGTCCAGCCCTGCCGCAATAATCAGCCGGTTAAAGGCGTCGTTATCCGCTTCGCTCGCCCAAATACGTTTAAACGCTTCACTGAAGGTTTCGCGCATTTCACCCAGGCTGACATCTTTATTACTGTGCTCAAGCTCAAAGTCGTGAATCCAGTAATGCTGCTGCGGCGCACTAATGTCGTAGGGGCGCTCACTAATAACCCGAAGCCCCAGGTTCTCCATCATGGGCAACACATCAGACAGCGGGATCGGCGAACCACGATGGAAAAGCTTCAGGTTTACGCCACTGCCCTGCTCTTCCAGCGGCCGATAAAGCGACAGCGACAGCGCCTCACCGTTATCCAGTGCCAGCAAGTGCTGTATATCGAATACTGCGGTGCGCGCATTGAAGTCTTCGCGATAGCTTGCCGAGAAGGCGCTTTGGAACTGCTCCATCTGATGATTGGCGCGTTCTTCTCCAAAACCCTCAATCATCGCGGCCATCAGCTCGTCGCGCCAGCTGCGTGCCAGGCGGGCGACCTTGCTTTCCAGGCGTTTAAGGTCGTACTGGCTGGGTGCATCGCCGTTAAAGCGTAGAATCAGTTGAATACGCGCCAGAACCGACTCTGACAAGTAGGTATTAAAATCGCCAAAGTGCGCGTCAAGCTCGTCACACAACAGGTTTTGAATGCGTTGACGCAAATCGGTTGAAAACACATCGCGAGGCACAAACACCAGGCACGAGTAGAACTTGCCACTAACATCGGCACGGATAAACAGGCGTACCTGACGGCGTTCCCGAATATCAAGAATGCCCAGCGCCGTATGCGCTAGTGAATCCGTACTGATCTGGAACAGGTCATCGCGGGGATAAACTTCAAGCACCTGCAGAAGCTGCTTACCGTTATGCCCTTGGGGATTAAACCCGGCGATATCCGAGACAGCTTTTAGTTTACGGCGCAGCAGCGGAATATTGCGCGGCGACTCGTTGTACACCGTCGAGGTGAACAAACCAAAGAAACGACGCTCGCCAATCACATTGCCGTCGTCGTCGTAGCGGTCGACGGTAATATAGTCTGGGTAGGTCGGGCGGTGTACCCGCGAGTGGTGGGCGCTTTTGGCAAACGAGAGTAATTGGGGCACCAATTCATAGTTGCCGTGCTCGTCAATGCCCTCTTCGGCACGAATGCGCTCATCGTAGCGTGGATCGTCCAGGCGGAAGACCCCGAGCACGCTATTCGGGTCGCGCTGCAGTTCATCGCCTTCCAACAGGTATTCGTCATACCCCAGGAAAGTGAAGTTATCTTTAACCAACCATTCTAAAAAGGCGATGGCCTCTTCGTGGTCGTCCGGGTCGATTTGCGGAGGGCAGTTCTTTTCAAGCTCCTGGATCGCAGCGGTGATCTGACGGGTAATCGCGTCGTAGTCATCAACCGCGGTACGTACATCACGCAGTACTTGATAGAGCTTTTTCTCGATATTCGACAGCGCATCAGGGTCCGTATGACGATCAACCTCGATAACGATGAGCGACTCACGCGCCTCTGGTGCGTTGGCATCACGAGGTGAGGTCAGCGTTTGCAGTTGATTCTGCTCATTGCGGGCCACAGCAAATACGGAATTTTGAATCGCATGGACGGTAAGCCCTTGGCGATTCAGCTCAATGCGTATCGAGTCGACCAAAAAAGGCATGTCTTCATGCAGTACCGCCACAAAGGTATGCGTCGACTGCCAACCATGCTCTTCAAAGTCAGGGTTGAAAACGCGTACTTTAGGGCGCTTCGCATCGTGGTGCTGTAGAAACTGCCAAATGGATAATGTGGCGCCGTAAAGATCGTCCAAGCGGCGATCAACAAGATCCTCTAACGGCACGCTCGCGTAAAAACGTCGTGCAAACGCCTCTATCGCCGTTGCTCGCTCCGGTTCCAGCCGCGCTTCCAAGCGCTCAAATAGCTGCTTCAAAAGGTCTTGCCGACTCTCTTCACTCGCAACGTATTGCATCCATCACCTCGACTGCCGGAAAAAACGTGGGACGATAGGCCTTTAGGCCAATATAACGACTAGCTTACGCCACCCTGGATCATCACTCTATCCATCTGGCATGTTCTTCATGGTATATACCTCTTTCGCATTATGCGCCCTATTGACCATCCTCGCGCCGCGTGAGCCATACGCCACATTCACAATGGTCGGTGAATGGAAACTGGTCAAATAGTGCAAAGCGTTCTATCTGGTGCGTTTTAGTGAGCAGCGCCAGGTTTTCGGCAAGTGTTGCTGGGTTACATGAAATATAGACGATCTGGTCGTATTCACTGATTTGCTGGCAGCTCTGCGCGTCCAGCCCAGCTCGGGGCGGGTCAACCAGCACCGTGGAGAAGCGATATTCGTCCAATGCCATTTCAGCCACGCGCCGCCCGCCTTTTTCGCCTTTAAGCGCCAGCGCAAACTCTTCGGCTGACATACGGGCTACATGAGCATTGGTGATCTTGTTGGCTTCAAGGTTGACGTTAGCGCTGGCGACCGACGTGCGCGAAATTTCAGTGGCCAGTACGCGCCGAAAATTATCGGCCAGGGCGATGGTGAAATTGCCGTTGCCACAGTAAAGCTCGACGAGGTCTTCATCCTGACGTCCAGCCGTCACTTCTCGCGCCCAGCTCAGCATCGTTTGGCAGATATGCGCATTGGGCTGGGTAAAGCTGTTTTCGACCTGCTGATAGTCAAGCGAGCGCCCATCAACCGTTAAACGCTCCCACACGTGGTCACGGGTAAGCACCAGGCGCTGCTTGCGTGAGCGGCCAATGATCATAATGCCAAGCTCGGCTTCCAGGGCGCGTGCTTCTTGCTCCCAAGCGTCACCTAGCGGGCGGTGGTAAATCAGCGTGACCAGCGCCTCGCCTGACAGCGTGGTGAGAAACTCCACCTGGAATAGGCGCCGACGCAGTTCGTCACTGGCCAGAAACGCCTCGCGTAGACGCGGCATTAGCGCATTGATGGACTCGCTTGCGACGTCAAACTGATCAAGCCGCACGACCTGCTTGTTTTTAGGGTCGGCTGGGTCGACCTCAAACATGGCGTAGTAAAGATCATCGCCTTCATGCCAGATACGAAACTCACAGCGCTGGCGATAGTGACTGGGCGGTGAGGCAAAGACCTCAAGTGCGGGCGGATTAAACACCGCAAAAGTGCTTTCCAGGTAAGCACGCTTCTCGGCAAGCTGCTCGTCATAACGTTCGAGTTGTATCACGGGGATAGCCAAGTCGGCGCCTCTTTTTTCATAAACGGTATTAATATCAATGCTAATAGCAGTCGTGTCGGCTCAGGCTGAAAATACGCGCCCTAAGCGCTTAACGCCAACCGGCCAGGAACAGAAAATCCAAACTGCGCAAAGCCTGGGCTTAGCGCATCGGCAGAAGCCGTGGTAAAAAATCGGCCATCTTGCCCTTTTTTTAACGGCGGCGCGATCTGGCCGACGCGCCGAGCGATAGCATCACCGGAGTCAATCCAATTCACGGGTGTGGGGGCGAGTGCTTCAAGCCAGGGCTTTAACAGGGGGAAATGCGTACAGCCCAGCACAACGGTATCCACTGGTGGCTGAGTGCTCGACGTTTGCCAAAGCGGCGCCAGGGCTTGCTGAAGCCGTTGGCGGTCTGGCTGGCCGCCGCCAAGTAGCGCCTCGGCTTCCAGCACCAGCGCATCGGCGGCTACCCGGGTAATGAGGCAGTCGCTGGCAAAGTTTTCAATCAACTTTTGCGTGTAGGGCCTACCCACAGTAGCGCGAGTAGCCAGTAGGCCAATATGGCGTGTTTGGCTAATGGCGGCGGCGGGTTTAATGGCGGGTACCGTGCCGACCACAGGGATCGTCAGGGCGTTGCGCAAACCATCCAGCGCGAGTGTGCTGGCCGTATTGCAGGCAACGACCAGCACGCTTGGCTGGCAGGCCTGAACGGCGGCCTGGCAAACCGACACGATACGCGCTGAAAGCGTTACGTCATCACGTAGCCCATAAGGCATCCACGCGTTATCGCAGGCGTAGCACATCGCCGTATCAGGATAATACTGACGCAGTGACCGGGCGACCGAAAGCCCACCCACGCCTGAGTCAAAAATCAGCACGGGGCCAGCCATTACTGCCCCTTTGCCGTTTGCTTTGATAAGTACACCTGCTTCTCCATCAGCCGCTCATTCACGGGGCGCTAGTTTAACACGCCCCGCTGGCAGCCAAAGGAACGCTCTACTGATTAGATCGCGGGTATGTCCGCACCGCGTAGTTCAGCGTAAAGCTCTGGGTAAGCCTGTTGCAGGCGCTCAAGCTCCTGCTCAGCGCCTTCTGGTAGCGCGTGCAGCAGCTCTTGCATATCTTCCTCACTAAAATATTGATCAATAAGAGGGAAAAGACCTTCTCGCTCCTGGCGTAGATACGCCCTATGCGCCTCAAGGTAAGCTTTTAAATCCTCGGCAAAACGATCCATCGGCAGGATGTTGTCCATCAGAATCGTATCGATGTTGTCGGACAAAAGTTGAAGGCGCGGCTTAAGCTCAAGATAATCGCTGGTCATTTTCTCCATTAATTCCAGGTGCTCGGGCGCTTGGGTTTCCAAACGATCAACGCATATACGCTCTAACGGTGCCGCGAAACCTTCCATGTAAGACAAAATGTAATCCACGACTTCACGCATCAGCTGGAAATTGGGCCGCTCACCCTGAGCCAGGGTCTTTTGTTTAAGCTGCAAGACATGAAGCATTCGTGCCATGTTGGCATGATCTAGACGCAGTTGGTTTAACATCGTGCCGTCTCCTTTGTGGTGTCATGCCTCCCGCCTTAACTCTGAAGTGGCGTTGGGCACGCAATCATAAGCGGGTATTACTACACTACGCCTATGGGCGATGGCTAAGCGCTATCGTCATGTAGGTACCGCTACGTATTATGGTTAGATGTCACCATGCGCTTAAGGCGCCACCCTGACAAGCATATCGTTTGTATCAGTTTTTATGGAAGCTATGCAAAAGGTAGTCGGGCAATACGCCATTTGCCATACGTTCTTATGATTACCTCATTACTCAACGTCTCGATTTACAACGGAAGTTTACATGGATCTTTTCGACTCTCAGCGTGCAACACCCAGCGATGACGCGCCGTTGGCGTATCGGATGCGCCCGCAGACGCTTGATGACTACGTCGGCCAGCAAGCGTTGGTGGGTCACGACAAGCCGCTTCGTCGCATGGCCGAAGCAGGCCTGGTACGCTCAATGATTTTGTGGGGGCCTCCAGGCGTTGGCAAAACAACGCTGGCCGAGCTACTCGCGCGCGCATCCAGCGCACATCTGGAGCATTTAAGCGCGGTGATGGCAGGCGTTAAAGAGATACGCGCCGTGGTTGAGCGCGCCCAGCAGCATGCCTCACCGGTGATTCTGTTTCTGGATGAGATCCATCGCTTAAACAAGAGCCAGCAGGATGCCTTGCTGCCTCACGTAGAGTCGGGGCTGCTAACCCTGATTGGCGCCACCACGGAGAACCCCTCCTTCGAGGTCAACTCTGCCCTGCTATCTCGCGCTCGAGTTTACGTTTTGAAGGCACTCTCGCAAGAGGAGCTGATAGCCGTCATGCGCCAAGCGCTGACTGACGAGCAGCGCGGCCTTGGCAAACGTGCGATTGTTGTGGAGGGCGATGTGCTTGCTGCCCTGGCGCACGCAAGTGCGGGCGATGCCCGGCGCGCATTGGGACTTTTAGAAACCGCCTGTGACTTTACCCAGCCAGAGAATGACCAGGAGGTGCTTCACATGTCGGTATTGGCAGACGTTATTGGCCATCAGGCAAGCGCATTTGATAAGCAGGGCGACGCTTATTACGACCTACTCTCAGCGATTCATAAATCCATACGCTCTTCACGCCCTGACGCAGCGTTACTTTATATGGCGCGCTTTATTCAGGGCGGCGGTGATCCTTTGGATGTGGTTCGTAGGCTTAGCGCCATTGCGTCAGAAGATGTTGGTAATGCCGACCCACGTGCGCTTCCGTTGGTGATAGCGGCCTGGGACGCCTACCTTCGTTTGGGGGACTACGAAGGCCAGCGTGCCATTGCCCATGCAGCCATCCATTTGGCCGTGGCGCCCAAAAGCAACCGAATTGACCGCGCCTGGAACGCTGCAAAACAGTACGCGCGTCAGCAGCCTCAAATAGAGGTACCCACTTATTTACGCAATGCGCCCACCAGGCTCATGGAGCAGCTAGGCCATGGCGAAGGCTACCGCTACGCGCATAACGAGCCTGATGGCTATCCCGCGGGTAGCGCTCACGACTGCTGGCCAGAGGATTTGCCAAAAGCGCGCTTTTTTGAGCCTAGCCAGTTTGGCCAGGAGAAGCGCTTCGGCGAGATAATGGCCTGGCGGGAAAATCGTGACCAGGAAGCAGATCAGGCGCCCTAAGGCGCCTGATCAATCACGGGTAAACCGCCGACGTTTTAGAGCTCTTCACGAATAACGTCGGTGCCTTCCGGAATTTCGAAGTTAAACAGGCCACGGTCAATGGACCCGTTCTGGGTGATATCGCTAAACCGAATAAGCGTTTTTTGACCAGTGCTGTCCATCATCCAAAGTTCAGTGAGCGTGTCATTGTCAAACACCATGCTCAACTCTTCAAACAGCGTGTCTGCCGAGCTTGGGATCAGCGTAAACACATCTTCACCGCTCTCCTGCTCATACACCACATCATAACTTGCCGTCAGGTCATTGATACTGCCAGAGAGCAGAAGCGCAGGCGTGTGCGTTACGCGGTCATCCATCGGCTGCACCGTTACCTGCTCAAGGTCCGGATCGTAGAGATAAACATCGTTGCCGTCGGACACGACGACCTGCGTATAAGGCGCTTCGACTTCCCAACGCAACATGCCTGGGCGTGAGAGCCACATTTCGCCACGCGCACTTTGCAAACGCTGGCCACTACCATCAAGAATCTGCTGTTCAAAGGTCGCCTGATAGCTTTCCAGGGGCTCCAGGCGCTCGGTTAAACGCTCAGCGGCATCATTGGCCCATGCAGCGGGGGTAGCAAACGTCAATCCAAGAGCGGCCGCGGCCAATGACAAGGGTGACGAAAGCAGAGTTTGCGTGTCGCGCATAGTGTTCTCCCTGGGCATACGTTGTCGAGTTGAATAGACCTACGCTGCCGGATTGAAGCTGATAAAAGTAGTACAGATGAACCAGTACAGATAAGCCAATGCTGAGGACTTTCAACAACGTCCATGTGATTCTTCAGACGCGAAACGCGCCACGGGGTTTCATCCGCGGCGCGATTTTCACGCTTCTTGCACGATTACTAAATGCAGAATTACTAATTGCGGCATTAATGCCCCACCGGCGGTGGTGCTAATACTTCGCGGGCGCCGTTGCTGCCCATGGCAGAAACGATCTGTGCCGCCTCCATGGCATCGACCAGGCGCGCGGCTCGGTTGTAACCAATCTTAAAGCGCCGCTGTACCGCAGAAATCGAGGCTTTTTTGGTTTCGGTCACAAACTGAACCGCTTCATCATACAGTGCGTCCTGTTCAGCATCGTCGCCGTCACTGCCTTCTGCCTCAAGCCCTGTTAGCGCATCAGCCGAGACGCCGCCCGATAAAATTTCCTCAATGTATTCAGGGGTACCGCGGCGCTTCCAATCCTCAACCACACGGTGCACTTCGTCATCATCAACAAACGCGCCATGCACTCGATTAGGCGGACCGGAGCCCGCAGGCAAATACAGCATGTCGCCATGACCCAGTAGGCTTTCAGCGCCGCCCTGGTCCAAAATCGTACGAGAATCGATCCGTGAAGAGACCTGAAATGCCATGCGCGAAGGTATATTCGCCTTGATCAAGCCCGTTACCACGTCCACCGAGGGGCGCTGGGTGGCCAGGATCAGGTGAATACCGGCTGCCCGCGCTTTTTGCGCCAGGCGGGCAATCAGCTCTTCCACCTTTTTGCCGACGATCATAAACATGTCGGCAAATTCATCGATGACCACCACGATATAGGGCAACTTCTCAAGCACTGGGGGCGTTTGGTGCATTTCCCAGGGTTGCGGCTCCCAAAGCGGATCGGCTACCTGAGCACCTGCGCGCTCGGCTTCATCCAGTCGGCCGTTAAAGCCAGCAATATTACGAACGCCCATGGCCGCCATCAGCTTATAGCGGCGCTCCATTTCAGCGACACACCAACGCAGGCTATTGGCGGCCTCTTTCATATCGGTCACGACCGGCGCCAGCAGATGCGGGATACCGTCGTAGACTGAAAGCTCCAGCATCTTAGGGTCCACCATGATGAGCTTAAGCTCATCTGGCGTGGCTTTCAGCAGCATCGAAATCAGCATTGCGTTAACGCCTACTGATTTACCTGAGCCGGTGGTGCCCGCCACCAGCAGGTGGGGCATCTTGCCGAGGTTGGCAATCACAGGCCCGCCACCGATATCCTGGCCAAGCGCCATGGTCAGCGGTGAGGTTTCCTGCTGGTAGCGCTCGGAGTCGATGACTTCACGCAGACGAATCATTGCCCGATGCGGGTTGGGAATTTCGATCCCCACGGTAGGCCGCCCAGGAATCACCTCAACCACGCGCACGCTTTTTACCATTAGCGAGCGGGCCAGGTCTTTGGAAAGATTGCTGATTTTGGACGCTTTCACCCCTGCCGCTGGCCTGATTTCAAATCGCGTGATGACGGGGCCAGGCCATGTATCGACTACTTCTGCTTTTACGCCATATTCACGCAGCCGCACTTCCAGCAGTTCTGCCATATCGGCCAGCTGTTCGTCTGTGTAGTTCGGCTGATGCGGCTCAGCGGGCGTTAGCAGTTGAAGGCTGGGCACATCGCCTTCCGGTTCTGGCAATGTCTCAAAAGCAGGCCGCTGATTTTGCAGGTGCTCAACCGTCCAGAGCGTCGGCCCGCTGTCGGCTTCATTGACCACGCTATCCGCAGAGAAGGTCGGCTCATGACGTGCAGTGTTGGCGGGCAAAGGCGTAGGGCTAAGCAAGGGCTCATCTTCATCCTCTTCCCATACCGGCTCAGGAACGACTTCAGGCACCCGCTCACGGCGGGGCTCAGTATATGAAGGCGTAGCGGTAAGTGAAGGCTCACTTTGAGGCGCCACCTCAGGCTGATCAAACGCGCTTAGCCTGGGTTCGCTTAACTTAGGCTCAGGGCGCAGAGGCGTGTCTTCCTGAACCGCCTGCTCTTTCTCATCCCAGCCATCGTACTGCCACTCCTCCGTTCTCAAGCCCTCTGTTTTCACATCATCTAGCTCGCTGCTCTGCTCATCGTCTCGCGCTTCCTCGGCGTCCTCTTCTTGACGGAAGAAGTGCGAGACAGCAGGCACCGCAGCATCGTCTTCACGAGAAGCGCGTAACGACATCGGCTCTTCAGACGTTGATGATTCAACCGCTGGCGCAGCGTCGCTGTCAGGCGTGGGCTCTGGGATGACCTCAGGTTGACGCGCTTTGGGTGGCTCTGAATTGAATCCAGAAGTGCGATCAGCGTTGATCGATACTGGCTCATCACTCTGCACTGTTGCGGGGCTCACTGCCTCAGGCGTTGGCGCTTGCGCGGGTTCTGGTGCTGCTTCTGGCTGTGGTACAGCGTCAGGCTCAGTGGCCGTTACCACTGCAGGCTTGGTCTGTGTTTCGGCAGCCGTCGTTGCCGCTGAAAAAGCGCTCGCTGCCCAAGGAATCGACGTATCGTTTGTGGTCGCCTCAGGCGTTTCTTGCGCGGCAGACGGTGCCGAGAACTCGGGCTCGCGACGTTCACGATGTGTATCGCGGCTGGTTTTGGCTTTAGGTGCTCGTGGAGGCTCTTCCGCTTTTGGCGCAGGCTTTAAAGAGGCGCGCAGCGCAGCGCGCTCGCGGCGTTTCTCACGGCTTTTTTCCCGGCGGGCACTCAACCAGCCACCAATACGGCATAAGCGGCGACCTACTTCATCCGCCACCCGCAGCCAGGACGTACCGCTAAACAGCGGGAAGCCAATCAGTATCAAGGCCGCAGCGATTAGTCCCACACCACCACTGCCGACCAGTGGTTTGAGGGTGTTGACCAACCCTTCCCCCAAAATACCGCCGGAGGCATAGGGTAAAATGCTGCCAGGGTGATAAAAGTGCAGCGCTCCCAGCATGGTCGTGCCAAACATCAACAGCACCAGGCCGCCAGCATGCACGGCAACCGCCACGGGGTCGAACTCAAAGCGCACCTGGCGCGAGCGCATTAGCCACCATGCGGTAAAGCCAAACATACCCGGCCACCACAAAGCACTAGCCCCCAGCAACGAATACAGGACATCCGCAAGCCAAGCGCCGACCGGCCCCATCCAGTTGCGAACGTCCGTTTCAGGCCCCTGGTAAGACCAACCAGGATCTTCCGGGTGATAACTAAATAGTGCTAATAATAAAAAAACGCACAGCGCCAGCAGTACCACTACTACGCCTTCACGCACCGAGCCTTGTAAGCGCAGACCGAACCGGCGAGCTTTATCTTTCGCGGCTTTAACCCGCGCAGAAGAGGCCGAAGATGGTGCTTGACGCGAATTACGCTGCGTTCGCTTGTCTACCGCCTTATTCACTTTCAAGCGATTCTCCCTTTACACCTCAATGGTGTCTTTAATCCACTTGCGAGTTTGCATCATACCGAGCATCCTTGCGCCGTCACAGAGCTTCTCATCAAGTGCTCAGTAACAGGAGCAAGTAATGCTACCTTGGCTTTCTTCGCCATTCCCAACCTTTCCGCCTACCCGCATTGCCATGGACTCGCCCAATGGGCTGCTGGCAGCAGGTGGCGAGCTTTCTCCGCGCTGGCTGGTGGAAGCGTACCGGCGCGGTATTTTCCCATGGTACAGCGATGACGACCCCATTTTATGGTGGAGCCCCGATCCGCGCATGGTACTACGCCCTGAGCAGTTCAAGCTGCGGCGTAGCTTAGCAAAACGACTGCGCAATGGGGGCTTTAACATCACCGTTAATCAACAGTTTGAACACGTCATTAATGCCTGTGCTGCGCCACGCGATGAAGACGCAGGCACCTGGATCACCGTTGATATGTACAATGCCTACGTAGCGCTTCACCGTCTAGGGATTGCACACAGTATCGAGGTCCATCACGCCGGCCAATTGGTAGGTGGCCTTTATGGTTTAGCGATGGGACCGGTATTTTTCGGCGAATCGATGTTTTCGAACATCGCCGATGCCTCCAAAGTGGCCCTTGCTCACCTGGCGGGCGCTATGCAGGCACATGGCGGCAAGTTGATTGATTGCCAAATGCACACACCGCACCTTGCAAGCATGGGTGCGACAACAGTCGCCCGAGAGACGTTCATCAACTATCTTGAACAGTGGTTGCCCGAAGCGGCGTTTAATGTGTCATCACATGAGGCATTGTCAGTGCCTGCATCCCCCTGGCTAGAAGCGGTATCGCGCTATAACACCCCGTGATGCTGGCTGGGTTGGGTTGGGTTAATTTATCAAGGAGGCAAGCTTTGAGTAGTAATACTCCGCGTCGGCCGGTGCGGGATCTGCGCTTCTTCCTTACCGTGCCTCATGCCTGTAGCTATTTACCCGGCAAAGAAGCGACAACGCTTTTTCTTGATCCGCAAGAGTCTCCCGTTCGGGGCGTATATGACTCGCTGGCGCTACTCGGGTTTCGGCGCAGCGGTCGGCATCTCTACCGGCCCCACTGTGAAAACTGTAATGCCTGCCAGTCCGTGCGTATTCCTGTGGAGCCCTTTGCGCCCAACCGCTCCCAGCGCAAGGTGTGGCGACGGAACGCAGATATCACCACTCGCGTCGTTCCTGCACGCTATGAGGCGCGACACTATGAGCTCTATGCACACTATATTCGCCATCGCCATGCCGATGGTGACATGTACCCACCCAATCGTGAACAGTACCGCACGTTTTTAACTCTGGAGGAGCCGTATGCCTACCTGCTGGAGATGTATGCAGGCTCGGAGCTGGTGGCCGTATCGGCATTTGACCAGCTAGAGCATGGTCTTTCAGCCATTTACACGTTTTTTGGCGTTGGCGATGCCCTAGACAGGCGCTCTTTAGGCACCCTTGCTATCCTTCAGCTCATTGCGCTGACGCGTGAAAAAGGCCTATCCCACCTGTATTTAGGGTACTGGATCGAAGAGTGTCGTAAAATGCGCTACAAGCAGGATTTTTCTCCCATTGAAGTACTGGATGGGCGTTATTGGCGACCCTTGATTCGCTAAAGCCAGCAAATTAAGCCAGCTTTTTTGCCTTGACGACGGGCTTACGGCACAATATAGCGCTGTTTCTTAAGTGTCAGCCTTCTGGCCCTTAAAACCTGAAACGGTTTTGGTTTGCTAACTACGTTAAATAAGTGAGGATCTGCCTATATGGCACGCGAAGATCATATTGAAATGGAAGGTGTTATCGTTGATACCCTTCCCAACACCATGTTCCGTGTTGAGCTTGAGAACGGTCACGTTGTAACCGCTCATATCTCCGGCAAAATGCGTAAAAACTATATCCGCATTCTGACGGGCGATAAAGTGAAAGTGGAACTAACGCCGTACGATCTTTCCAAAGGCCGCATTGTCTACCGTTCGCGCTAAGCCTTTATAACGCCTTTTCAGCCAGCACGCAGTACGGCGCCGTTACCTGTATACGACAACGCCCCGTCGAAGACAGGGCGCTGTGCATTACGGTATGATTAGGCGCTACGCATTAAGGCGATCTTAGCGCCCTTTTCAGGGCGCATCCGCCATCTCAGTCTCGGTGGAGAGATGCAGCTCCCCCTCCTCCAGACTGACATGCACAATACCGCCATTATCGGCCAACTCGCCAAACAGAATCATTTCAGCAAGCGGCTTTTTCAGCTTCTCTTGAATCAAGCGCGCCATGGGGCGAGCCCCCATATCCGGATCGTAACCTTTCTCGGCTAACCAGTCCCGGGCCGCATCATCAACCTCAAGCTGTACACGTTTCTCGTCCAGCTGCGCCTGCAGTTCAATCAAGAACTTGTCGACCACGTTACGCACAACAGTCGTCGGTAACGCATGGAACTGAATGATACCGTCCAAGCGGTTACGGAACTCCGGCGAGAACGTACGGCGGATAACTTCCATCGCATCGGTTGAGTGATCCTGGCTTTGGAAACCGATAGAGCGACGCGAGGCCTGCTCGGCACCTGCGTTAGAGGTCATGATGACAATAACATGGCGGAAGTCAGCTTCACGTCCGTTGTTATCGGTCAGGCGGCCATGATCCATTACCTGCAGCAGCAGGTTAAAGACTTCCGGGTGCGCTTTCTCAATCTCATCCAACAACAGTACGCAGTGCGGTTGCTTGGTCACTGCTTCGGTTAACAGCCCACCCTGGTCATACCCGACATAGCCGGGAGGCGCACCGATCAAGCGCGATACGGTGTGACGCTCCATGTATTCCGACATATCAAAGCGCACAAGCTCGATACCCATGATATGGGCAAGCTGCTTGGCCACTTCAGTTTTACCCACACCCGTCGGCCCAGCAAACAGGAAGCTACCTACCGGCTTATCGGGCGATTTAAGCCCTGCGCGCGAAAGCTTGATAGCGGCAGAGAGCGTATCAATGGCTTCGTCCTGCCCGAACACCAGCATTTTCAGGTCACGATCGAGCTTCTCAAGCAGCTTGCGGTCCGAGCTTGAAACGCTCTTCGGCGGAATGCGCGCGATAGAGGCCACAATGGCTTCCACCTGCTCTACATCAATGGTGTTTTTGCGTACCTCAGGGGGTAATAGCCGCTGGTGAGCGCCCGCCTCGTCAATGACGTCAATGGCCTTATCCGGCAAATGACGATCATTGATGTAACGATCGGCCAAACGTGCCGCGCTTTCCAGCGCACCATCGGTGTACTTAAGCTCGTGGTGCTCTTCAAAGCGAGAGCGCAATCCTTTAAGAATCTTGATCGTATCGTCAACCGAGGGCGCGAGTACGTCGACTTTCTGGAAGCGTCGCGCCAATGCACGATCTTTTTCAAAAATACCGCGAAATTCCTGGAACGTCGTGGAGCCAATACAGCGCAGCTCGCCCGAGGAGAGCAGCGGTTTCAGCAGGTTAGAGGCATCCATTACGCCACCGGACGCGGCACCCGCACCGATAATCGTATGAATCTCATCAATAAACAGCACGGCATTGGGCTGCTTGCGTAGCTCGCTCAGCAGGCTTTTTAGACGTTTTTCAAAATCGCCACGGTATTTGGTTCCGGCAAGCAGCGCGCCCATATCCAGCGAATAAACTACGGCGTCTGCAATAACGTCCGGAACGTCTTCTTCAACGATACGCTTGGCAAGGCCTTCAGCCACAGCGGTCTTGCCTACGCCAGCCTCGCCGACTAGCAGCGGGTTGTTTTTACGCCGACGCGCCAGAATCTGCACAACGCGTTCAAGTTCGTGGTCACGGCCAATCAACGGGTCAATTTTGCCCAGGCGGGCCTGCTCGTTCAGGTTAGTGGCATACCCGGTCAACGGATGTGCACCACCTTCACTTGCGCCCTCTTCGACCTCCTCACCCTCTTGCGATGATGACGGCGCCTCGCCATGGCCTGCTACTTTGGAAATACCGTGGGCGATGTAGTTAACCGCATCGACACGAGCAACGCTTTGCTGCTTGAGGAAATAGACCGCTTGGCTTTCCTGCTCAGAAAAAATGGCCACCAATACATTGGCGCCGGTAACTTCGCTTTTGCCTGACGACTGAACATGGAAAACCGCCCGCTGTAGCACACGCTGAAAACCAAGCGTTGGCTGCGTTTCACGGTCCCCATGGCCTTCGGGAATAAGCGGTGTGGTTGAATTAATAAAATCCTGCAGATCGGACCGCAGCTTGTCGAGGTTTGCCCCACACGCTTTTAAGACATCAACTGCTGAGGCATTGTCCAGCAACGCTAACAGTAGGTGCTCAACGGTCATGAACTCGTGGCGCTTTGAACGGGCCACGGTAAAAGCCGTGTTCAGGGTCAGTTCAAGTTCTTTGCTCAGCATGGCAGTCCCCTTTTCGCTACTACCTAGGGCATTTCGCCACCTAGGACTTGCGTCGGATCAATTTAGTCGACCGGCACTTTCAACATCGGGTACAAATGGCAGGGTTGCAAGCCTCACCGACAAATTTTTATCAACCCTTTCAATTTGCGGCTTCAATATCACTCATTAACGGGTGTTCGCATTCACGTGCATACTCATTAACCTGATGGCATTTGGTCTCGGCAATGTCTCGTGTAAAAACACCACAGGTCGCTTTTCCTTGGGTATGCACCGCCAGCATTGTTTGCACCGCTTTTTCGCTATCCATACTGAAAAATTCTTGCAGTACTTCAATAACAAAATCCATGGGCGTGTAGTCGTCGTTATGCAGCACGACTTTGTATAGAGGCGGTTGTGCTAAAGCGGGCTCAGCAGACTGAGTCGTTACATCCCCATCATCAGGCATTTCAGGCCGCGTCATGCCGGCCATCGCATATGACATTGCGGTTACATCAACCGTCGTCATACCGAACATTGTCATATCAAACATTGGAATAGACATAGATCGCACTGTTGGTTCTCTCAAGACGCATAAAACGACCTAGTCGAAACGACTCCACCTTTGCAGCCGCAAGGGTAACCCGTCAAAGACTATGACGCTTAAGTTCTACAAGGGTTCACGTGGCATCAAAAATATCATACTTCAAAAGTCAAAAACCCCCGTTCTTTATTGGAACGAGGGTTTCGCTTTCACGCCCCCATTAACGAGGGCATTTTGGCCTTAACCTTTTGCCACCACGGCTAACGCTTCGTTCAGCGTTTTGCTCGGGCGCATGGCCTGGCTTGCCAGCTCACCGTTCGGACGGAAATAGCCCTGAATATCAACGGCTTTTCCTTGAACATCGTTAAGTTCTGCAACGATGGTTTGCTCATTGGCTTCCAGCTTCTCGGCCAACTGAGCAAACAGCGCTTTCAGCTCAGCATCGTCATTCTGAGCGGCCAGCGCTTCTGCCCAATAAAGTGCCAGGTAGAAGTGGCTACCACGGTTATCAAGCTCACCGACCTTACGTGAAGGCGACTTGTTGCTATCCAGGAACTTGCCGTTGGCTTCATCAAGCGTCTTCGCCAGCACGGTGGCACGTGCGTTGCCGAAGGTGCTGCCCAGGTGCTCAAGCGATGCCGCCAGCGCGAGGAATTCGCCCAGCGAGTCCCAACGCAGGTGGTTCTCTTCCAGGAACTGCTGCACGTGCTTGGGAGCACTACCGCCCGCGCCAGTTTCAAACAGACCACCGCCATTCATCAGCGGAACGATAGACAGCATCTTCGCGCTGGTTCCCAGCTCCATGATCGGGAACAGGTCGGTCAGGTAGTCGCGCAGTACGTTGCCGGTGACAGAAATGGTGTCTTCGCCTTTGCGGATACGCTCAAGCGATACCGCCATGGCATCAACCGGCGCCAGGATACGGATATCCAGGCCGTTGGTATCGTGATCGTTAAGGTACGCTTCTACCTTCTTGATCAGTTGCGCATCATGAGCGCGGTTAGCATCCAGCCAGAAAATAGCCGGAACGCCGCTTTCGCGCGCACGCGTAACAGCCAGCTTCACCCAGTCCTGAATCGGCGCATCTTTGGTCTGGCACATACGCCAGATATCGCCTGCTTCAACGTCATGGCTAAACAGCGTGTTGCCGTTTTCGTCCGTCACCACCACGGTGCCATCGGCAGCGATCTGGAAGGTTTTATCGTGGGAACCGTACTCTTCGGCTTTTTGCGCCATCAGGCCCACGTTAGGCACGCTACCCATGGTGGTCGGGTCAAACGCACCGTGCTTTTTGCAATCTTCGATCACGGCCTGATAGATAGTCGCGTAGCAACGATCCGGAATGACGGCCTTGGTGTCATGCAGCTGGTCGTCAGCGCCCCACATCTTGCCGGAATCACGAATCATCGCCGGCATAGAGGCGTCAATGATCACATCAGAAGGCACGTGAAGGTTGGTGATGCCTTTGTGGGAGTTAACCATCGCCATCGGCGGGCGCTCTTGGTAAAGCGCTTCGATATCACCTTTGATAGCGTCTTGCTGATCGCTGGGCAGCGACTCAATGGCGCTGTAGAGATCGCCAATACCGCTATTAGGGTTAAATCCAGCTGACTTCAGCGCATCAGAGTGCTTTTCAAGTGCGGCTTTGTAGAACTCTTCAACCACGATGCCGAACATGATGGGGTCGGAAACCTTCATCATGGTGGCTTTCAGGTGGAGCGAGAACAGCACGTTACGCGCTTTAGCATCGCTGATTTCGCTGTCGATAAAGCTGCGCAGGCGACGGCTGCTCATGCAGGCAGCATCAATCACTTCGCCTTCAAGAACGGCCAGGCCTTCTTTTAGGACAGTTGTGGAGCCATCTTTTTGCTGCAGCTCAATCTTGAGCTTGCCGGCTTTTTCCATAACAGCGGATTGCTCGCTGCCGTAGAAGTCGCCTTCGCTCATGTGGGCCACGTGAGACTGAGAGTCGCTGCTCCACTCGCCCATGCGATGCGGGTACTTGCGCGCGTAGTTCTTGACCGATTTCGGCGCACGGCGGTCAGAGTTACCTTCACGCAGCACCGGGTTTACCGCACTACCCTTGGCCTTATCGTAAGCCGCCTTGATAGCTTTTTCTGCGTCGTTTTTAGGCTCTTCCGGGTACTCCGGCAGCGGGTAGCCTTGGCCTTGAAGCTCTTTGATCGTGGCTTTCAGCTGCGGGCCAGAGGCGCTGATATTGGGCAGCTTAATAATATTGGCTTCAGGCGTAGTCGCTAACTTGCCAAGCTCTGCCAGGTCATCACTAACCCGCTGCTCGTCGTTAAGCAGGTCCGGGAACTGGGCCAGCACACGTGCCGCCAATGAAATGTCGCGTGTCTCGACTTCAATCCCGGCCGGGTCTGTAAAAGCATCGATAATCGGTAACAGGGAATATGTCGCGAGCGCAGGGGCTTCGTCGGTGAGCGTATAAATGATCTTCGGCGTTTGGGACATTTTTGCGTTAACCTCTTTTCTCTGTCGCTTTAGTTATAAAATACTAAGCTACGCGGCTCATTCGACGATAGACCGTGCCGCGAAGCGCGCTAAGCAGCTCAATCTGGCTGCCTTGATATCACTTCGGTGGTGTTGACGACGACTCCAGCGGTCACGCAGGAGTATACCAGCGCTGCACTTTAACCGCATGAGAGATTGTCGACAAATCCGGCGCAAGATGTAAGAGACGTTATGAGCAGCCTATATTTACTCCACAAACCCTACCGCATGCTCTCCCAATTTACCGATAATGAAGGGCGAGCCACCCTGGCTAATGTTATTGATGTGCCCGGTGTTTATGCGGCTGGACGACTTGATTATGACTCTGAAGGTCTCCTGTTACTCAGTGATGACGGAGCGCTCATCCATCGAATTGCGCACCCTCGCCACAAGCAACCCAAAACCTATTGGGTGCAGCTTGAAGGCCAGATCGACGACACCGCGCTTAATGCGTTGCGGGCCGGAATTACCTTGAAGGACGGCCCTACCCGCCCTGCCAAAGCTCGACTAATAGCGCCACCGGCACTTGCCCCCCGCGAACCGGCCATCGACCCCAAGCGCCACCCCTCCACTAGCTGGTTGGAACTGACCATTAGCGAGGGCCGTAACCGCCAGGTACGCCGGATGACCGCCCACGTCGGGTTTCCCACGCTACGCTTGATTCGTGCCTCGATAGGCGCCTGGCAGTTGGGTGATTTGCAGCCTGGTGAATGGCGCAAGGAAACCCTGCATGCCCCAAGGAAGGCGCCAGGTTCCCAGCGCTCGGGCAAATCGCCTGCCTCGCGCCAGCGAAAGCCCTCATGAGCGCTACTCGAAGCAGTGCCATTCACAGCACGGCCGCCTGTGTTATTCAACGTCACGACCGCTTTTTACTGGTTGAAGAAGCCAAGGGCGGCCCAACTACCGTTTTTAACCAACCGGCGGGGCATATAGAGTTGGGCGAAGGCCCCATGGCGGCAATCGTACGGGAAGTGCAAGAAGAGACGGCCTGGCAGGTGACACTTACGGGCTATTTAGGTCTGTATGTTTTTCACGCAAAGAGTGGCCAGACCTTTCACAGCCACGGGTTTCTTGCCGAGCCGCTTAAGCAGCTAGACACCCCACTGGACCGTGACATTGTGGCGACCCACTGGCTAACGCTTGACGAAATTCGCGCCTTAAAAGACGCAAACCGCTTAAGAAGCCCCTTGGTACTCAAACGCATTGAGGACGCTATCTGCGAACGCTGCTATCCATTAAGCGTCATTCAAGAGTGAAGCACTCGAAGCACCAACCCCCCATCGTGTATAATCACCGCCCAATTGCATACCACTTCAACCGAGGATGCCAATGACATCCACCAATGGCTCGCCCACTACCGAGGCGCCCGCCGCAGGCAAAGTAATTGTCGGCATGTCGGGTGGCGTCGATTCGTCTGTCTCCGCTCTTATCCTGCAGCAGCAGGGTTACGAGGTGGAAGGCCTGTTCATGAAGAACTGGGACGAAGACGACGGCACTGAATACTGCACGGCAAAGGAAGACCTTGCCGACGCCGAAGCAGTATGTGCCAAGCTGGGCATCAAGCTGCATACGGCTAACTTTGCCGCCGAGTACTGGGATAACGTGTTTGAGCACTTCCTGGAAGAGTACAAGGCCGGACGTACACCCAACCCCGACATCCTGTGCAACCGGGAAATCAAGTTTAAAGTATTTCTTGAATACGCCGAAATGCTGGGCGCCGAGAAGATCGCCACCGGCCACTATGTGCGTGAAGGACGAGTTCGCCAAGGCACCAGCGGTGTTCGCCCGCGCCTGCTTAAAGGGCTGGACGGTAACAAGGATCAGAGTTACTTCCTGCACGCGGTGCCCGAAGCGGCTATCGCCCGCACGCTGTTCCCGGTGGGTGAGCTGGAAAAACCCGCCGTTCGTGCGCTTGCTGAAGAACACGACCTGATCACCGCCAAAAAGAAAGATTCCACGGGTATCTGCTTTATCGGCGAACGGCGCTTCCGTGACTTTTTACAGCAGTATCTACCCGCGCAACCCGGCAAGATTGAGACACCTGAAGGCGATGTAATTGGCGACCACATGGGGCTGATGTACTACACCCTGGGGCAGCGCCAAGGGCTGGGGATTGGCGGGCTGGCCAACTACTCTGAAGACCCATGGTACGTAGCGACAAAAGATTTAGAGCGCAACGTACTGGTCGTGGTACAAGGCAAGCATCATCCGCTGCTTTTTTCAGATACGTTGGCCACCGAGGCCATGGACTGGGTCGCAGGCGAACCACCCGCAGCGTCAGGCCGGTTTACCGCCAAAACTCGCTACCGGCAGAGCGACTGCCCCTGCGAAATGCGCACGTTGCCCGATGGCGGCGTTGAAGTGACGTTCGATGACCCGCAGTGGGCGGTGACGCCCGGCCAATCGTTGGTACTTTACGATGGCGATATCTGTTTGGGCGGCGGCGTTATTCGCGCGACATGGAATGCCACGGAGACTGCCGCATGAGCACCCCCACTCCCATTCACCGGGCGCCTGACTCACCCGCTATACGCCAGGCACTTGCCCTGGCCGGTGTGTTTCAAGCAGCCAGCCTGGTGGATGAGCTAGCGCGCACCGGCCAAGTGGATACCCGCTCCTGGGACACGCTGATTGAAGCGACCGTGGATACCAACCCGGAAAGCTTTGAAGCGATCTATGGCGGCCACCCCAACAACCTGCGCCGTGGCCTTGAAACGCTTGAGGCGCTGGTAGGCCGTAAGCAGGCCAACCCGGTAGTGCTGCGCTACGGTTTTACGATTTTACTCGTCATGAATAAGCTGCGCACCAACAACGACATGATGGATTCTCTGGGCCAGCACCTTACCCGTATTCAGGGTCAGGCCGAACACTTTAGCGCTACCCATGAAAACGTCATCTCAAGCCTCGGCGAAGCTTACAAGGAGACGGTTTCCACGTTTAAAACGCGCATTGTAGTGCAGGGTGACCCCTCGTTACTACAAAGCCGTATGATGCCGGAACGCGTGCGTGCCTGCTTATTGTCAGGCATTCGGTTTGGGCTCTTATGGCATCAGCAGGGTGGACGCCGCTGGAAGTTGATTTTTCAGCGCAAAGCTCTGCGCCGTGCGCTGGATAGCCTCGGTTAACGCTTTTAAATGGCGGATATTGCGCCTCTTTACTTTTTCCCGACTCACCTGTTCTTGAACTACTTGGAAACGATGCCATGCAACTCTCCGCTTTGACTGCTCTCTCTCCTGTTGACGGTCGCTACAGCGCCAAAGCGTCCGCGCTGCGCGAACACTTCAGTGAATTTGGCCTGATACGCGCCCGCGTAATCGTGGAAGTACGCTGGTTGCAGCGCATGGCGGAGCACCATCAAATCGTTGAAGTGCCGCCTCTCTCCGCCGAGGCGACCGCCTTTCTTGAGCAGTTAGTGAGTGAATTTTCGATTGCTGATGCCGAACGTATCAAAGAGATTGAGCGGACAACCAATCATGATGTGAAAGCCGTCGAGTACTTCCTGAAAGAGAAAATTGCTGGCAACGCCGAATTGAACGCAGTGACCGAGTTCATTCACTTTGCGTGCACCTCGGAAGACATCAACAACCTGTCTTACGGTGTAATGCTGGCCGATGGCCTTAAAGCACTGTTGCCTACCATGCACGAAGTAGCCGATGAAGTGGCTAAGCTCGCGATTACCCACGCTGCTCAGCCAATGCTCTCGCGCACCCACGGCCAAACGGCAAGCCCCACCACGCTTGGCAAAGAGATGGCTAACGTGGCCTACCGCTTAAAGCGCCAGCTCAAGCAGATCGAACGCGTTGAAATTTTGGGTAAAATCAACGGCGCCGTTGGCAACTACAATGCTCACTTAACCACCTACCCCGACATCGATTGGGAAGCCAATGCGCGCACCTTCGTCGAAGGGCTGGGACTAAGCTTCAACCCCTACACGACGCAAATTGAGCCGCACGACTACATTGCCGAGCTGTTCGATGCGGTATGCCGTTTCAACACCATTTTGATCGACTTTGATCGTGACGTTTGGGGCTATATTTCGCTGGGTTACTTCAAGCAGCGCACGGTTGAAGGCGAAATCGGCTCGTCTACGATGCCGCACAAAGTTAACCCTATCGACTTTGAAAACTCGGAAGGCAACCTCGGCCTGGCGAACGCCGTGCTTGCTCATCTGGCGCAAAAACTGCCCATTTCCCGCTGGCAACGCGACTTGACCGACTCCACCGTGCTGCGCAATTTAGGTGTAGGTTTGGCGTATGGCCTGATTGGCTATCACGCCAGCTTAAAAGGCATCAGCAAACTGGAAGCCAACCCTGAGCGCCTGGCCGCCGACCTGGATAACAGCTGGGAAGTGCTGGCCGAGCCGATTCAAACCGTTATGCGCCGCTACGGTATTGAAAAACCCTACGAAAAACTTAAAGAGCTGACACGTGGCAAGCGTATTGATCAGGCAGGCTTTGCCGCCTTCATTGATACCCTTGAGCTGCCAGACGACGTTAAAGCAGCGCTTAAAGAGCTCTCCCCGGCAAGCTATATTGGTAATGCACAAGCGCAAGCTGAAGCACTTACTCAACGCCTGGGCAGCTTGTCATAAGCGCTGCGGCCACTCAATTAGGATACCGCCATGAGCCAACACGATAAGCCACTTACCCTGCTGGGCGATTTAACGCCCGAGGACTTCCTGGCCCACTACTGGCAACAGAAACCGCTGCTGATTCGTGGCGCTATACCTGACTTTCTAAGCCCGATTGATCCTGATGAACTGGCGGGCCTTGCTTGTGAACCGGGTGTAGAAGCGCGCCTGGTAGAAGAGAAAGGCCCCGACAGGGCCTGGCAGGTTTCTCATGGCCCGCTTGATGAAGCTACGTTTGAGCGCCTGCCTGAAGGCCACTGGAGCCTGTTAGTGCAGGCGGTTGACCACTATGTACCGGCGGTTGCTGCGCTGATGGATGAATTCGACTTTCTGCCACGCTGGCGGTTAGACGATATTATGATCAGCTATGCACCGCCAGGTGGAAACGTCGGCCCGCATATCGACCAGTACGATGTCTTTTTACTACAAGCCAGCGGTCACCGCCGTTGGCAGCTGGGGGGTAAGCAGTCCGATGACGCCCCGATTATTCAGGGCATTGACCTGCGTATCCTGGAAACCTTTGAGGTTGAACCAGACTCAGACTGGACATTGGCACCAGGCGATATGCTGTATCTTCCGCCGGGTTGGGCACATCACGGCGTCAGCCAGACCGATGACTGCATGACGATTTCGGTAGGCTTTCGCGCACCGTCTGCCGATGAGTCCATTACCTCTTACGCGGATTACCTGGGCGAGCAGTTGCCCGCGTCAAAACGCTACAGCGATGCGGGCATGGCGCCCGCAAGCCAAGCCGGTGAGCTGGATGATGCGGCTATCGAGCGCATGCGCCAGTTTATGCTGTCAACGCTGGACAATCCTGAGCAAATGGCGCAGTGGTTTGGCCGTGTGATGACGCAACCCAAGTACATGGATCAGGTCGCTCCGCTGGAGTCGCCGTTGGATGAAGCAGCGCTGGTTGCGCACCTGCAAGCGGGTGAGCCGCTTTTTGCAATGCCCGGTTCACGCTTTGCCTGGCGCAGCGATTCGCGCGGTACCACGCTGTTTGTCGATGGCGATGGTCATTCCTGCTCTGAAGCACTTGCCAAGCGCCTGTCAGAATCGGCTCCCTTCTATGAAGACATTCTTGAGCTTGACGGTGCGGCGGCGTTACTTACCCAGTTGGTTAACACTGGCAGCATGGGCTTTATGGATGAAGAAGAGGACGAAGAGTAGATCCAGCACCTACCCAACGCCTCTCAATATTGAGTGCTAAACGCCATCTTCGGATGGCGTTTTTTTATGGGCCAGTGACGCGCCTGACGAAAAACGACTACACAAACACGCCATTTTGTTAACCCTCTGTCGTCAAGTTACAACCCCGTCTGCCTCCAAGTGTCAATTGTTGAATCCCTCCTTGTCGTCAATAGTTATTGCACTGCAGCGCTACCAGGTATCTCTGCCTAGACAGAAACCACGCCTTACGGCCGGTAGACGCTGATAACGTTTTCGCAAGCGCAGCACAAACACAACCTTGCGAAGTGCTGTTTAACCCTGGAGGAATTGCTCATGTCTGGACTACTCAACGATATTAAAGCCATCGCTCAATTACGTGAGGCCCAAAGCGGCAAGTGGGAGGCGATTAAGCCTGAACATGCAGCGCGGATGCGTGCTCAAAACCGTTTCCATACAGGGCTCGATATTGCGCGCTATACCGCCAAGATAATGCGCAATGACATGGCTGCCTACGATGCCGATACGGCACAGTACACGCAGTCGCTAGGCTGTTGGCACGGTTTTATTGGTCAGCAGAAGATGATCTCCATCAAAAAGCATTTCGGCACCACCAAGCGCCGCTACCTCTATCTTTCGGGCTGGATGGTCGCTGCCCTACGTTCCGAATTTGGCCCCCTGCCCGACCAGTCCATGCATGAGAAAACCTCGGTCGCCAACCTGATTGAGGAGCTTTACACCTTCTTGAAGCAGGCCGATGCCTGGGAGCTTAATCACCTTTTCCGCGCGCTGGATGACGCAAAATCCAGCGGTGACAGCGCCAAAGAGCAGGAAGTCATTAGCAAAATCGACAATTATGATACTCATATCGTGCCTATTATTGCCGACATTGATGCCGGTTTTGGTAATGCGGAAGCCACCTATCTGCTAGCGAAGAAGTTTATTCAAGCCGGCGCATGCTGCATTCAGCTCGAAAACCAGGTGTCCGACGAGAAACAGTGCGGCCACCAGGATGGCAAGGTCACGGTTCCGCACGAGGATTTTCTAGCCAAAATTAACGCTGTCCGGTACGCGTTTCTTGAGCTCGGCGTGGAAGATGGCGTTATCGTTGCTCGTACGGACTCGTTGGGCGCTGGGCTGACCCAGAAGATTGCTGTGACCCATGAGCCAGGCGACCTCGGCGATCAGTACAACAGCTTTCTGGATGGTGACGTTATCGAGAATGCTGCCGATATCAATAATGGCGATGTGGTTATCAAGCAACACGGCAAGCTGGTCAAGCCCAAGCGTTTGGCATCAGGCCTTTATCAGTTTAAAGCTGGATCGGGTGAAGACCGCGTCATTCTTGACTGTATTACCAGCCTGCAAAATGGCGCCGACTTGCTGTGGATCGAAACGGAAAAGCCCCACGTTGGGCAAATTGCCAGCATGGTCAACCGTATCCGCGAAGTGGTGCCCGATGCCAAGTTGGTTTACAACAACTCGCCCTCTTTCAACTGGACGCTCAATTTCCGTCAGCAGGTGTTCGATGCCTGGCAAGCCGAGGGTAAAGATGTGTCCGCCTATCAGCGTGACAAGCTAATGAGTGTCGAGTACGACACTACCGAGCTTGGCCAGTTGGCGGATGAATGGACGCGCAATTTCCAGCGTGACTCATCCCGTGAAGCGGGTATTTTTCACCATCTTATTACGCTGCCCACCTACCACACTGCGGCGCTTTCAACCGACAACCTGGCCAAGGGCTACTTTGGTAAAGAGGGTATGCTGGCCTACGTACAAGGTGTTCAGCGAGAAGAGATTCGCCAAGGAATTGCCACGGTAAAACATCAAGACATGGCAGGCTCTAATATTGGCGATGACCATAAGGAGTTCTTCCACGGCGACGCAGCGCTTAAAGCGGGCGGCAAAGATAATACAATGAACCAGTTTGGCTAATGTAGCCGTACCCGCACTCCACGGCGAAGTATCTTTATCTCAGGAGGCTTTTTAGCCTCCTTTTTTTATTGTTCGGTATGCACACTGTTTTCTTATTCTCTGTCTACACTGGGATTTACGGCCTTTTGATATTCTCTGGTCTTAATTAGTCAATTCAGTTACTTTTTATAAACATTGCACTACCCTTGAAGCACCTGATTATACTTTTTTAAGCTGCATACCTTGGAGGTTTTAATGAAACGTTTACTACCTGTTGCTGCGTTAAGCATCCTGACCTTGGCCGGGTGTGCCAACACTGCCCCCTACTCAGGTGATGTGTATCGCGGCAACCAAGCTAAAACCAGCCAAAGCGTTACCTATGGAACCATCGTCGCGGTAAGGCCCGTACAAATTCAGGCAGATAGCCGTGCGGGAGGCTTGCTGGGTAGTGGCGGTGGCGCCATTATTGGTGGCCTTTTGGGTAGCCAAGTGGGTGGCGGTTCAGGTCGTCAGTTGGCAACTGTTGCCGGTGCTCTGGGTGGTACGATTGCGGGCACCGCTGCTGAAGACCGCGCCAACCGCATCAGCGCACTGGAAATGGAAATCCGCCTTGATGATGGCAGCGACGTGGTGGTGGTACAAGGAGCTGATCACGCCTACCAGGCAGGCCAGCGTGTTCGTCTGATCGGTAGTGGCTCAAACGTAAGCGTCGCTCCGTATTAATAGCGCTTCGCCGATAGGCTCGGGTTGATAGGTCTCGGGCTTGTCGCCAGGTAAGATGAACATTTACCACGTTAAGTGAGCTATTCGTTTTAATGCAAAAAAATGCCCGGCTATCTTTAGCCGGGCATTTTTATGTTCATAGCGGCAATGGCATTTGCCGCTTGATAGCTTAATTAGTGCGACATATTGCTCGCCCAACCGGCCAGTTTCACAATGACCCAACCAACCAACGCCAGTAAAATAGTCACAAGCAAAATATCCACCGGACGAACCAGCGTTGTTGCGCCTAATACAGCCAGCGTCGTTACCCACAAGTAGCGGTTATCGCCGTGGCTTTTCATCACGCCAGGCAAAAGCCGGTCCAGGCCTTGGCTGAGGCCATTGCTCCACTTCTGATTGGCAAAGTAGGCAATCAGGACAAATGCAATAAGCCAAATAAAGAAGATTGTCATGCAAGCTCCAGTGAATGTGATCTTAAAAAGGGAAAAGTTGTTGGCTTAGAGTATCCCCGGTGACTGCAAGGCGCAACACCACTATTAACGATCAGGCGTAAAAACCCGGTTTACCCCCTGACAAGCCACGCCTCACGCGTTACCATATTGGGACATGCACTCACCGAAAGGTTATCCAATGCAAATTGCGCAAAACTCGGTTGTCGCGTTCCACTATACCCTGACCAACGATGAAGGTGAGGTGCTCGACAGTTCCGAAGGCCGTGAGCCGCTCACGTATCTTCATGGCGCTGGCAACATCATCCCGGGCCTGGAGAAAGAGCTGGAAGGCCGCGCAGCGGGCGACAAGCTGAACGTTAAAGTATCCCCCGAAGAGGGCTACGGCGAAGTTCAAGAGCAGCTGGTACAAGAAGTACCACGTGATGCTTTTCAGGGCGTTGAAAACATTGAGCCGGGCATGCAGTTCCAAGCCCAGACTCAAGGTGGCCCGCTGATGGTGACCGTTAAGAACATCGAAGGCGATACCGTCATCGTTGACGGTAATCACCCGCTGGCAGGCCAGCAACTTAACTTTGACGTTGAGATTGCAACCGTACGTGAAGCAAGCCAGGAAGAAACCGAGCACGGCCATGTGCACGGTGAAGGTGGCGTTGAGCACTAAGTGCCCACGTTTGCTAAAAAGGCAGCCTGCGGGCTGCCTTTTTTATGCCTTCATTAAAGGCAGCATCGGCGCTCGAAACAGCGCATTCCTAGCGTGATGGTTAACGTAACCGTTAACAGAATCCACGAAGCCCAAGCCACACCAAGCCAGCCAGCTCCCTGCCAAAAAGGCTCCAGCCAGAAGCCACCGAGACTTGCGCCTACGTAATAAAACACCAGGTAAAGGGCTGACGCACTGCCACGCGCGCCTTGGGCATAACGCCCCACCCAACTGGACGCCAGTGAGTGCGTTAAGAAAAAACCAAACGCATTAATCGTTAGACCGACAATAATTAGCACCAGCGAATCATGCAGAGTAACGGCGGTACCTGTCATCAGAATCACCACGCCTGCCATCATGCAAGTAGCCGGAGACGTGCGCTCGGCCAGTCGGCCAGAAATAGCCGATGCAAAAGTGCCGCCCAAATAGGTCAGGAAAATCAGCCCCAGCCCGCTCGCTGCCAGCGCATAAGGTGTAGCGGCCAAGCGAAAGGTGATGTAGCTATATTGATTGATAAAGATAAGAAAATTGATGCCGCCCAAGCAGTAGGCTGCAAGCAGCACCGGGTTGCGCAAATGCCCAGCCAGGTCTACCAGCGCGCGGCGAAGCTGAAAACGCTTGGGCTCAAACGCATGGCTATTAGGCAATAAGCGCCAAAATACTGCGCAGCCAACCAGCGTCATCGCCCCAACCACAATAAAGGAAGCGGAGGGCCCACCTATCTCCGCGACGGCACCCCCTACGACCCGACCGCTAATACCGCCCAACGTATTGGCGCCAATATAGAGCCCTACGGCGCTTAGCAGCGCAGACTTTTCAAAGGCATCGCCCATCCAGGCAATGGCAACGGCGGGTAGGCCGCCTAATACAAATCCCTGAACCAAGCGAAGCAGTAGCAGGCTTTCAAAGTTCGGGGCAAATGCCAGCGCCAGCGAACAGCCCCCCGCCAGCAGTAGCGTGATGCGCATAATGCCTTCACGGCCTATCGCATCGGAAAGCGGTCCAAAGACCAACAGGGACAAGGCAAGCGACAGCGTAGCAACCGACATCAGCAGGCTGACGCCTAAGGTAGACACCTCGTAGGCCGTTTTAAGCTCGGGCAGTAACGGTTGAGGAACATACAGATTAATAAATACCAGAAATGACCCTAAACACAGGGCCACTGTTGCTCGCCACCAAGCGCGTGTTTTGGCTTCAATCATGCCATTCCCAGGAGTAGACAACTTGCGGGGCTGGAAGCGAAACGCCAACAGCCCTGCCCCTTCACGGCGTGAAGTTACTGCCTAAATAAGCAAGGTTGGTGGGTTCCAGCGCCCGACGTGACTGCCAGTAATAACGCTGCCAGTAGCTGTTATCCAAACTGGAAATGATGACGCCTTGTGAGGTAGAGGCATGTAAAAAGTAGCCATCTCCGACATAGATACCCACATGGTTATAACGCCCTGGCGGACGGAAGAAAACCAGATCGCCCGCCTGCAGCTCTTGGCGGTCGATCGAGCGTCCCTCATGTATCTGGCCCGAAGTGGAACGGGGTAGTTCTAAATTAAACGTATCGCGATAAACATTACGTACCAGCGCCGAACAGTCGATTCCTCGTTCTGATGTCCCGCCGATGCGGTAAGGCGTCCCCGACCATCGCTGGTGCTGTTCCAGTAGTGCCTGGCGCACCAGAGTCGGTGGTGGTGTCTGAAAACTACGTAGCTGGTCTAATGAATTACTGACGGGTGACATCTGAGGACTCACGCCTTTCGCCATTCCTGGCAGCGTCATCGAGAAATAGTCCTCGGGCGGCTCGATAGATTGATGCGAAGAGCCTGCACAGCCAGCCAGAAAAGCAATGACAACACAAACACTTACAACACGGACAGCGGTCACAGCGGGGTGTGGCAACGCAACCATGCGATTAACCTCGTACTATTATGGTGAAGGTAGGGTAATTAACACGCGTTAAACTATAAGCTAGACAATGCATGGTTGGCGAGTCTCAATGTAATGTTCGTGAATCACCGGGTAAGGTGTCGATATGCAGCGGCGCAAAATGGCGCGGTTTATTACCCGGAAAATCGAGGCTTGCCCAAGGGCCCGCAAGGATCGGTGCACCGCACACCCAAGCCACCATGGCTTGACGAAACCCGGCTAAAAAGCTGTCACGTTCGGGTGTTTCACCCATAAAAAACGAGAATCCAGCATACATTCCTGCGGCGTACTCTTGCCAGCCAGCATAGTGATCAGCCGCCAAATGGTACGCACGGTCCAGCACCTCGGCAAATGCCTGGCTTTCCAGCCAACCCAACTGCCGGGCAGCGATCGCCAAATCGACAAGCTGAGCAATATCCCATGCGGCCATGTCAACATCATTACAGCTATCTTCATTACCCTGCACACGCCGTAGGCGAAGCAGATGGTGGCGATCTTCTTCGGCACAGTCACCCGATTCCAGAATCGCGATTTCGGCCTCTAGACGCTCCGGGTTCAGCGTATAGGGCGCATAGTTGATCTGATACTCCTGGCGGTCGCCAGCTTCCAACATAAAGGTTAGAAACTCTTGCATATCGGCGGCACTGCTCAAGTGATAGTGACTCTCCACCCACTCTTTAATGTCCGCGCACTCGCGCGCGCTTTCTGGCTGAGGCTCACTCCACACGGCACTATTAAGCGGCCCAACCAGTGACATGGCCGTAAAGTGGGTAAGCGTTGGCCGTCCGCCTGGCTCGCACCAAGCATCGGGGCGCCAATCCAGCCAGTAAAAGAGGCTCCCGGGATCTTCCAGGTGCCAAGCGATCTCATTAATTAGCGAGGTATGCTCAGGCTCCGGCAAGCAGCTTTCCCAGGCAAACCAGGCTTCCAGCAACCGTTTGGGGTTAGGGTAAAAACGGCACAAGCAGCTACGCAGTTCACGGGCATAAGCAAGCAGCGGCTCACGCTCGAATAAACCGCTATCCAGCGACATGTGCAAATAGAAGGCAAACTTTTCCGCCATATGGATAGTGGCCGCATGACGGCTGACACCCTTCACCGCATTACGCTGCTTCAACTCGTCTGACGCGGGCTGACCAAACAGCGTGTGTGATGGCGGCAACACGCCGTGCACCGCATCGGCCGCTAACTGATTAAGATGATGTGCCTGGGCAGGCAACCAGTAACGGGCGAGAACAGCGGGGCCCTCATCCGCATGCAGGCCAAGCGACTCTTGAAGGTAAAGCGCGGCATCTGCTCGGCGCTGCTCGGCAATGGGTGCACCGGGGTTTAGCTGGCGCAGCATGACATCGGGTTCACGTACCCCCGCTAACGCCAGCAGCCAGTGATGGGACGTATTGCGCCACGCTTTGACACGCTGTTGTGATGCTTGGCGACTCGTCTCATTCAACAGCGTAGAGGGCGGGCAGGCCCATGGGCTATGCGCGGCGTTGAGCAGTAAGGCGTGATGAGGGTTAGGCGTCATATCGCGTCGGTCGACACCCTCAAAAAGGCTCTGACCGCGCATATAGGCTTTTAGAATAGCGCGCCAGTCGTGGTAGCGATGATTCATTAGGTCCGCTGCGTGGCATGCAAGATCATCTGCTTCTGCCTGGCTTAACCAACCACAGCAAGCACCGGCCCAGGCAATCTCCACCAGCCGCAGCCAGTCCCACGCGGCCCACTCAAGCGGCTCGCCTTGGCTTACAAACGCGTTGAGGACACCCGCGTAGGGCGAGTCTTCTATTTCATCCTGCTGCCAAGCAAGCCGTTGGGCGTTATCCATCCCCAGCAGCTCACGGGCTTCAATATCCCAGCGCTGGCGCTCTCCCTGAGCGCTCAGCCATAGCGCCACTTCGAGTAGCTGCTCGCGGTCATTGATCTGCCAAATGCGTTCAAGCCATTGGTCGGCTTCCGGCCAATCGGCTCGGTTTGCGGGGTAGCTAATAACGGGGCGAAACAGCGCACATAAACGCCACACCTGCGCTTCTGCCGCCTGGGGCCATAACGGCGCCGGCGCGGGCAACTGTGCCAGCGTATGTTCAAGCCTTAGCCAGGTAATCCCTTCGTCTTCGCTTTCCAGTGCTGAGAGTGCCTGGCAAGCGTCAATAAAACGATCATCCGCGCCGGTTTCCCAGCCCTTGGCGCCCAGCACCCGGCGCAGCTCTGAAAGCCAGCCACGTAAATCGCTGTAGTCAGCGGTAATACGGCGGATAACATGGTGCGCCCAGGCATGAGCCTGATCGGCATTTAACCACCCTGCTGCCCCGGCCAACGCCGACCACTCAAGCGCGCCCAATAAGCGGTCTGCTTCTCCTGTCGAAGCGCCTAACGCATGAAAAAGCTGTTCGGCCAGCTCGTTACGGCTGGTAATACCCAGTTGCAGCAAACGCTGCTCAGCAGCTTGCGTATCCACCGAGAGCGGATGCGGGGTAAATGCCCAATCACACAGCACCAGCTGTTGGGCCCACCAAGCGTTTAACGCGTCGACCAAGAGACACCTCGAAACAAAAATCTACCAGCAGTGCGCTAGAGCAAAGCGCCTTAGTGTAACGGAAAGTGGTGGCAAGACCGATAGCTAAACTGACCGATTGGTGCAAAACGACACTGCCCGACACAAGGCCGGGCAGCAAATGATATCGAACCAGTGCGCCGCTTAAGCACGACGGCTTTTATTTAACGCTACGCGCTTCGCACTTTACTAATAACCCACAGCAGTACAACAGCCCCTACCGTAGCGGTCACTAGCGAGCCAATAAAGCCGCCCGCCTGCAAGCCTAGCAAACTAAACAAAAAGCCACCTAACACGGCTCCAACGACACCCACACCGATATTGCCCAGGATGCCGAAACCGCCGCCGCGCATGATATTGCCAGCGATCCAGCCAGCCAAACCACCAATAATTAACCACGCAATAAAGCCCATAGTGCCTCCTTGATATCCACTTTTCAGGGTTTTACCTATGTCTCTTACCTGCCAACCTAGGCGTTTTACCTACTCATTATGCTTGTCCTACCATAGCACACAGCGCGACAATCCTGCCTGATTTGATACACACCCTTTTAAGGAACGCTCATGACCCCTGATTCACTCGTAACTCTTATGGCTAGCGTAGACGGCCAGCAAATAACGACGTGGGAAGGACGCAATGTCGCTCTTTTCAATATGCCCTGGGGCGAGCTTGCCATCAGCCTACAAGGCGCCCAAGTGCTTCACTTCAAACCTGCCAATGATACCGGCTGGCTTTGGGTAACACCGACACCGCCCGCAATGCCCGATGTTATACGCGGCGGCATCCCATTATGCTGGCCCTGGTTTGCAGACGAGCGCTACGCCGACGAAAGTCCTGAACGCGACGGCCCATTCCACGGTTTGGCTCGCCAAGCCAGTTGGCGGCTGGACGCCGTTGATGAGCACGCAGAGGGAATTGAGGTGCACCTTTCTCCCGAGCACCCTCTGCACAACCAACTCACCGCACGCGTGGTGGTTCAGGCCAACGCGCAGCGCTTAAATGTTGAGCTTATCAGTGAAAATATCGGCGATACGCCGGTTAAAACCAGCGGTGCGCTGCACACCTATTTAGCCGTTGATGACGTGCATCAGTGTCGTGTAGAAGGTCTTGCGGGCGCCCGTTACCTGGACAAACTGCGTGATTTTGCGGAGTCCGAGCAACAAGGCACGCTGGCTATCCGTGGCGGCGTCGACCGAATTTATCACAGCAATGAAGCCGTGCTTCTAGATGATGGCGTGCGCCGCTTGCGCGTTGCCAAGCAGTCAAGTGATTCAACCGTGGTGTGGCACCCCGGCGCGAACCCTCCCAGCGACACACCTGCTGACGCCGCGCGCCATTTTTTGTGCATTGAAGCCGCCAACACGCGCCTTGACCCGGTGTGGCTGGTGCCAGGCGCCCAGCATCTGCTGGGGACAACGCTAAGTCGCGGTTAATGCACGGTTCATCAACCCTTGGCTATGCTATTCACTATGCTAGCAACCACGTTAGCCATTACGTTTGCAACGCCGCCAGCCACTAATGTTCGCTCACTACGTGAGCCGCCTACGGCCACGGCCCCATGACTTCTGAATTCAGGATTAACAAAAGGAACGCCAGGATGCGCCAGCCGTTAAGCCGCGAACTGAGTAACTTACTGGAACGAGGCCGAGACCGTCAGCTGCGCTTAGCGGTAACGGGGCTATCACAAGCGGGCAAAACGGCGTTTTTAACCTCGTTGGTGAACCAGCTACGTCATGCGGGCGTCGAGGCAAGGCTGGATTTACTGCCCGCCGCCCGAGATGGCCGCTTACTGGGCGCACAGCGGCTTAATCAACCCGATCTTGGCGTCCCCCGTTTTCCCTACGACCCGGGCATGGCGGCGCTGCGCGATACACCGCCACGCTGGCCCGAACCGACACGAGGAATCAGCGAATTACGCCTGCAGTTGCGCTATCGGCCTGCCCAAAGCGGCTGGCTGTCGCCAGATATCGCCCATCTAACGCTGGACCTGTTTGATTACCCAGGCGAATGGCTGCTCGATTTACCGCTGCTGCAGCACGATTTTTACAGCTGGTGCCAAGCCCAGCCCTTGCTGGAAGGCGAGCAGCGGCGCGCACTCTTCAGCGAGTGGTTAGACGCGGTAAAAACCTTGGACCCCGCCTCTGAAGCGGACGAAGCTCAACTGGCGCACTTGGCTGACGCCTATGCACAAGGGCTTCGCCGTGCCAAGGAGGCGGGCTTTTCGGACCTTCAACCGGGGCGTTTTTTGCTTCCCGGTGAGCTGGCGGGCGCCCCGGTGCTACAGTTTTTCCCTCTACCGCATCTTGATGCTTCCAGGGAAGTGCTCGACAGCCTGCCCAAAAGCAGCCTTTACGCCACGCTTGCCGCCCGCTTTCGCTACTATCAGCAACAGGTGGTGAAGCCCTTCTATCGTGATCATTTCAGGCGTTTTGATCGTCAGATTGTACTGGTCGATGTACTGGGTGCACTGAACGCCGGGCCTGAACGGTTTGAGGACCTTTCCCGTGCGCTGCGTCAATTAATGCAAAGCTTCGACTACGGCAAACGCAGCCTGCTATCGCGTCTGTTCGCACCCAAAATTGACCGTTTGGCCATCGCCGCCACCAAAGCGGATCACGTAACGCCAGACCAGCATGGTCATGTTGTACAGTTACTGGAAGCGCTGCTAGCCGAACCGCTGAAGGATTTACGCTTTGCTAATGTGCCGGTAAAAGCACTGTCACTTGCGGCTATTCGGGCCACCGAGGCACGCGAAGTATTGCAAGATGGAAAACGCTCCTCGGCGCTACGCGGCACGACGCTTGAGGGCGAAGACGTGCTGGTTTATCCGGGCGATGTTCCGACCCGCCTGCCCAATGCCGACTTCTGGCAGCACCAGGGCTTTGACTTCCCCAGCTTTCGACCCATGCCATCGACATCTGATGCACTGACACATATTCGAATGGACGCCGCCATTGATTGGCTGATTGGAGATAAACTCGCATGACCGACCCACAGCCACGGCGTAATTTTCGCCTGCACGATACACCCGACACGGTTACCGAGCAGGAGACCCGCCTACGCCAGCAGCAGCGCTTTGAAGCAACCGACGATGACCAGCCCCTTATAACGGCGGCCGAGGAACAGGCGTTGCCCGCTACCAGCCTGGGCGCCCCACGCAAACGCCGCTGGGGGTTAATGTTTGCCTTGGCAGGTGGAGCCACGCTGGGCATCATCGAACTGGCCACCGGCATTCCCGATGCGCTTTCCCAGTCAGCGTGGATGAATTTGGCGTGGCAGCTGTTTGGCATCAGCCTGATTGGCTTAGGGGGCATGTCACTGATCAGAGAACTCGGCCGATTAAGACGTCTGAAACGCCATGATCGACTGCGTAGCGATTTAGCTGAACTGCCCCAACGCTCGCCCCATCAGGCAAAGAAAATGGCCGAAGCGCTTCGCCAGCAATTAAAGCTTTCAGCGGACGATCCCCACTGGCAAGCGTTTGAGCGCGCCTGTGAGCCACATCATAACGGAGAGGAAGTTCAGGCGCTGCTGCGCCACCACTTGTTGGCACCCCGCGATCGTGAGGCGCAGCGTCTGATAACCCGTATGTCTGGGGAAACCGCCATTATGGTGGCAATCAGCCCCCTTACGCTGGTGGATATGGCGCTGGTAGCCTGGCGCAGTCTCGCCATGGTCGACAGGTTATGCCGGCTTTACGGCCTGGAACTTGGTTACGCCAGCCGCTTACGTCTGTTTAGAAATGTGTTGCGCAACATGGCGTTTGCAGGCGTAAGCGAACTCGCCGCCGATGCCAGTATGGATATGCTCTCGCTGCACCTGGCTGGCCGAATTTCCACTCGCGCAAGCCAAGGCCTGGCCACCGGGCTGCTTAGCGCCCGTTTGGGGCTACGCGCCCAGCGCCTCTGCCGCCCGGTAGCCTTCATACCCGAAGAGCAACCCAGAATGGCCGACCTGCGCCAGGACCTCTGGCGCCAGATCAAACGGCTGGATAAAGAGCCTGCCCCGGCCACACAGACCAGGGAGTAGCCACTGGCTAAGCGATTCGCTGCTCGCTCACCGCATCAAACAGAATGGCTTGTTCCATATCAATACGCAGCGCCAGGCGCGTTCCGGCGACAACCGGGCATTTAGGACCAACGCGGGCAGTAACTTCCTGCTCGCCCAGCGGCAACCGCAGCAGGATATCCGCGCCGGTCGGCTCTACCACGCTGATATGTGCGTTGAGCAGCGTGCCCTCAGCCTGCGCCGTTAGACGCACATCCTCTTCGCTAAAGTGTTCTGGGCGCAGGCCAAGAATGACCGGTTGATTAAGACGCTCGTCCATACCGGGCGTCGCACGGCTTTCAGGCCAGGGAAGCAGCAGATCCATCTCACCTGGCGTTGTAATTCGCAGCTGGTAGCGGCCGTTCTCTTTTTCCAGCATCGCGCGAATAAAGTTCATGGAGGGCGACCCCATAAAGCCCGCCACGAACATATCGACCGGATTGTTATAAACCTCATCAGGGCTGCCAAGCTGGAGGATATTGCCATCACGCATGACGGCAATGCAGTCGGCCAGCGTCATTGCTTCTACCTGGTCATGAGTAACGTAAACAATCGTAGTGCCCAGCCGTTGGTGGAGCTTTTTGATTTCAGTGCGCATATCAACACGCAGCTTGGCATCCAGGTTAGAAAGCGGCTCATCGAACAGATAGACCTTGGGCTCCCGCGCCAGCGCCCGCCCCATCGCCACCCGCTGGCGCTGCCCCCCGGAAAGCTGGGCAGGCTTGCGCTCCAGCAGGTGAGTGATTTGCAATAAGTCTGCCACGCGCTCTACCGAGGCTTCGCGTTCGGCTTTGGGCACTTTACGCATCTCTAACCCGAAGCTAATGTTCTGGCGCACGGTCATGCTGGGATAAAGCGCATAGGACTGAAACACCATGGCGATATCGCGCTCGGCAGGCGTGTTAAAGGTGACGTCTTCGCCATCAATCAAAATATGGCCGCTGGTCACCGGCTCAAGCCCGGCAATCGCGTTCATTAGCGTGGACTTGCCGCAGCCAGAAGGCCCGACCAGAATCAAAAAATCACCGGAATTAATCGAAATACTGACGTCTTTCAGCACTCGCTCGCTGCCAAATTCTTTACGAACGTTGCGAATTTCTAATGTCGACATAAAAAACACCCTGTTTTGTTATCAGGCTCTTCTCAGAACTAGCCTTTGACGGAGCCGGCGGTTAACCCACGCACGAAGTATTTGCCTGCCAGTACGTACACCACCAGGGTGGGTAGCGCTGCGATCATCGCCGCTGCCATATCGACGTTATATTCACGTACGCCGGTGGAAGTGTTGACAAGATTATTAAGCGCTACGGTCACGGGCTGAGTGTTGTGGGCCGAAAAGGCCACGCCAAACAAAAAGTCATTCCAGATTTGAGTGAACTGCCAAATCACCGAGACGACGATGATCGGTGCAGAAACCGGTAGCAGGATTCGCCAGAAAATGCGGAAGAATCCGGCGCCGTCCAACTTCGCAGCCGACACAAGCTCGTTGGGAATACCCACATAAAAGTTACGAAAGAAGAGCGTGGTAAACGCAATACCAAACACCACATGCACCAGTATCAAGCCAGCACGTGAGCTGGAAATGCCCAGCCAACCCAGGGTTTGCGCCATGGGCAGCAACACCACCTGAAAGGGAATGAAGCAGCCGAACAGCATTAACGCAAACACCAATTCGGATCCCTTAAAGCGCCATTTGGTGAGCGCGTAGCCATTAAGGGCGCCGACGGTGGTTGAGATCAATACCGCAGGTATAACGATTGCAAAGGAGTTCCAGAAATAACCGCCGACGCCATCGCAGCGCATGCCCGTACAGGCTTCTCCCCAGGCTTTGGTCCAGGGCGCGAGGGTCGGATTTTGTGGCCACGATAAAAGTGTTCCGGCGCTGATTTCACTTAGCGGCTTCACCGAGGTCATCAGCATCACGATAAGCGGCAGGATATAAAACAGGGCAGCAAGAATCAGCACTCCATAAAGCACAACACGGCCTAACCGTGCCGCGAAGGTTTGGCGACGAATGACATTATCCATGCTTACGGCTCCTTAATTCGGAGTAGAGATAAGGAATCAAAATCGCCAGCACGCCCCCAAGCATGAGCATGGCACTCGCAGACCCCAAGCCAATCTGGGCGCGATTAAACGCGTGGGCATACATAAAGGTGGCCGGTAAGTCGGTCGCGTACCCAGGCCCGCCGCCGGTCAGTGCAATTACCAGGTCAAAACTTTTGATCGCAATATGCGCCAAAATCATTACTGCACTAAATACCACCGGGCGCAGGCAGGGCATCACCACACGCCAGTATATGCGCGGCAGGCTTGCACCATCTAACTGAGCCGCTTTGACAATGCTGTCGTCGATGCCGCGCAATCCGGCCAGGAACAACGCCATGACAAACCCGGATGCCTGCCATACGGCAGCAATGACCAGCGTGTAGATCGCCATATCGGGGTCAATAATCCAGTCAAAGCGAAAGGACTCAAAACCCCAGCTCTGCACCATCGCTTGAATACCCAGCTGCGGGTTAAGCAACCACTTCCACACGACGCCAGTGACGATAAATGAAAGAGCCATGGGGTAGAGATAAATGGTGCGTAGCGCGCCTTCCTGGCGAATTTTTTGATCCAGCAAAATGGCTAAAAACGCACCGATTACCAGACAAATGGCCACAAAGAGCACGCCAAAAATCATCAGGTTGGTTGAGGCAACCCACCAGCGGTCATTCGCCATTAAACGGGCATATTGACCAAAGCCTACAAAATCGTAGCTAGGCAGCATGCGCGAGCTGGTCAACGAGAGCACGAAGGTCCACAGCATAAAGCCGTAAACAAAGAACAGCGAAATCGCTACCGACGGCGCCAACACCAGGCGCGGAAGCCACGCCTGCAGACCACCAGAAGATGTTGACCGCTTGGCACTAGGCGCTAGGCGCAGCGCAGAGGTATTTTTCATGGGGAGGTAACTCTTATAAAAGAAGTGGCTTACCCGTAAACTCAAGCGCCGCCGTTGCGGCGGCGCCCTATAGCATTTCCTGGCGGTATTGCCTGCCCCCTACCTGAGTCAGGCTAAACCAAGCCAAGCGAAAAGCGCGTTAGAACGAGGCCGCTTGCGCTGCGCTCACCATACGTTCAGCGGCTTCTTCAGCGGTCATATCAGCACTATTGAAGTAGTTAGTTACGACGTCAAAAATAGCCCCTTGTACATCCGCGCGAACGGCCATGCCGTGCGCCATACTGGGCACTAAACCGCCCTCTTCAGCGGTGCGCTGAAAGTCGGCCAGCGACTGCTGAGCACAGCTGTCGAATTCATTCATATCCAGGTCAGGACGCGCTGGAATTGAGCCTTTCGCCAGGTTGAAGGCTTCCTGGAAAGTAGGTTCAAGTACCAAACGTGCCAATGCCTGTTGCGCCTCACGCTCGCCGTCATCCGTCACCCGGAACATGGCCAGACTATCAATGTTGAAGGTAAATGCGTCTTCCGTGCCGGGTGCCGCTGCACACAGATACTCTTCACCGGCTGTCAGCCCAGCCGCGGTAAACTCACCTTTGGCCCAGTCACCCATCAACTGCATGCCTGCCACGCCTTCAATCACCATCGCAGTGGCAATGTTCCAGTCACGCCCAGGCATACCTTCGTCCATTAGCTCACGCAGACGCTTGAAGTCTTCCAGCGACTCGATCATTTGATCGCCGCCCAGCGCTTCCGGATCTAAATCCACCAACGCCGCTTGGTAAAACTCACTGCCTTGACCACCTAATAACACGCTTTCAAATACCGTAGCGTCTTGCCAGGCTTGGCCACCGTGCGCCAGCGGCACAAAGCCCGCTTCGCGAATGGCTTCTCCCGCGACAAACAGCTCATCCAGGGTCGTTGGCATTTCAACCCCAGCGGCGTCCAGTACTTCAGGGTTGGCCCATAGCCAGTTCACCCGGTGGACGTTAGCAGGTACCGCCACATACTGACCGTCATAGCGCATGATATTGGCGACAACCTCAGGCAGCAGTTCATTCCAGCCTTCGGCGTCTGCGACATCATCAAGATTACCTAACAGACCCAGCTCGCCCCACTCCTGGATTTCAGGCCCCTTGATTTGAGCCGCTGAAGGAGGATTGCCAGACATGGCACGCGACTTGAGCACGGTCATCGCCGTTTCACCACCGCCCCCGGCGACAGCAAAATCCTGCCAGCCGTAACCTTCAGCTTCCATTAGCTCTTTAAGCACGTTGGCAGCGCGGGCTTCACCGCCGGAGGTCCACCAGTGAAGTACTTCGACGTCATCGGCGTGAGCTGTCGCGGCAAGTGTCGCCCCGGCTAAGGCGAGTGCGAGGGTGGTTTTCTTAAACATCGGCATTGCGTCGCTCCTGATATTGTTATTGTCCTCTCGGACGTTCGGCCTTTAGAAGGTTACTCCAGGAAAAGCAGCAACGTGAGTTACCGAGTGCTGCATAGTGTTGGAGGTTTATTACAAACCCGTAATAGTTTCCTGACGCGGTAGCGTAAGGGTCACGATTAGGCCTTGTTCGGCATGGTTGGCAAGCTGAATATTGCCACCGTGTGCCCGGGCGATATGCTTGGCAATGCCTAACCCCAGGCCGCTACCGCCGGTATGGCGGCTGCGAGAAGGTTCCAGCCTTACAAAGGGCGAAAACACGCGTTCTAACTGCTTTTCAGGAATGCCCGGTCCGTAATCGCGTATCTGTAAGGTGACGCTTTCCTCCTCATCAAACAGATAGATATCCGCCTGCTTACCGTAAAAAATCGCGTTCTCAAGCAAATTGGCCAGGCAACGCTTTAGCGCTAGAGGCTTGGCAACAATCGGCGCGATGTTGACGGCACTCTGGCGCTCAATCTTGACCTCCCCCCCTTGCAAGCTAAGCGCCTCGGCCAGTTCTTCAAGCAGTTGCTCCAGAGAGACAGGCACTGGTTCTTCGTGCAGATCCAGCCCTTTTACCGATGCCAGCGCGCCTTTTACCAAACTATCCAATTCGTCCAGAGAGGCACAGAAACGCTCGCGCTGGAGCGTGTCATCCAGCATCTCGGCACGCAGGCGCATACGGGTAATCGGTGTTTTTAGGTCATGAGAAATAGCGGAGAACAGCCGCTCGCGCTCCTCAATCTGCTCGCGTATGCGTCGCTGCATTCGATTAAACGCAATGGCAGTGGCCGCCACCTCTTTGGGTCCGCTCTCCTTTAAGGGGGGAATATCAAGGTCATCTCCCAACTGCCTGGCCGCGCGTGAAAGCCGTGCCAGCGGCCGGGTCACGCTGGTAATGCCCAGTAACGAAAGCGCCAACACGCTCAGCAGTACCAAAAGGCCTACCAGCAAGCGCTCTTCAGAAAGCCAGCGATAGCCGCTAAAAATATCGGGCACACCCAAGAGCGTGGCAACGTAGAGCCAAGTGCCGGGTGAAAGCTCTAACTGTACAACTAAAATGGGCGGCGATAGCGGCTCCATCATCAGGCTGTGCTGCCCCCAACGGGGCGGCAGGTCATAAAGCAGCACCTCGTTATTGAGTACGCGCAGATTTTCCGGACGCGAAAATTCGACGACGACATCGTCAATATTAAGCTCGCGAGTGAGCACCGAACGTACGTTGTTAACGACAACTTCTTTTTCCAGCCCTGAGCCAATATCGTTGACCATGAGTCGGCGCTCGTTAACGCTCACAAAAAACCGCGTTCCGCCCATATTGCGTAACTGATCCAGCACAATATGGCGGTATTCAACGGGTAGCGAGCGGAAGAACCGCATGGTGGAGGCGATGCTAAAGGCCATGTTGGTGGACAGCTCATCAAGCTGAGCCAAATGGCTGGATCGTACTTGAGAACTCCAAAGCGCATAGCTGGCGCCTTGAGCCACCAGCACCCCAGCGATCATGATAATGACAAAACGCCCACGCAGAGAGGCGGGCAGCCAGCGGGCCAGCCTACGTCTAATGCCTCTCCATCCTGTCGCTTTCACGTTAGTGCATCTACTTGGGCAGTTAACACATAGCCCGCCCCGCGCACCGTGCGGATCAGTTGTGAATGCTGAGCATCTTCGCCCAACCGTTGGCGAAGCCGACAAACGTGAACATCAATGGAGCGATCAAACGGTGGCGCGTCTCTCCCCCGGGTCAGCGCATAGAGATCATCCCGCGAGAGCACCGTGGCAGGGTGTTCCAGAAACACTTGAAGTAGTTGAAAATCGGCCCCTGAGAGCGAGGTACGCTCACCCTTCTCGTCAATCAGCTCTCGCGTCATGCGATCCAGCTGCCACTGACCAAACCCTACCCAACGCGCTTGCCCTGTGGGAATAGGCGCCGCATCACTGCGCGTACGCCGCAACACCGCTTTAATGCGCGCTAACAGCTCGCGGGGGTTAAATGGCTTGCTCAGGTAGTCATCAGCACCTAACTCCAGGCCGAGAATTCGATCGGTCTCATCAGCACTGGCCGTGAGCATAATAATCGGCACATCGCTATGCTTTCTCACGTCACGGCAGATGGTAAACCCGTCATCGCCGGGCAACATTAAATCGACAATCAGCAAGTCGGGAGAGCGCTCCAAGCGCAGAGCATGCAGCGCTTCGGCGCCATCGGCGGTAAAAACACGATAACCGTGGCGACCCAGATAATCAGCAAGCAGCTCACGAATTTCCGGATCGTCATCGACCACAATCAAGGTAGCAGCGGGTGTCGTCATTGCAGCGGCTTTGGCCCTATGTTGTTGTCGTTCTGGGGCCATGATGATGGTCGAGGGAACCGGGCATCTCAAGCCCCCTTCGACTAATGATGGGACTGACGCTAACGAATCTTCTTTTTAATGTCGCTTTCAGAGTGCAAATCGCTCGCGTAACAGCACAGCTACGGCCGCCTCGCCGTGGTGGCCTATCTGCCGCGCGGCGTTTAGCCTGCCGGCCATTTCTGGGTGTGAGTTAATCATGAAGTGCGGCTCGCCCACCAAGCTGAGCATCTCAACGTCGTTGAGGTTGTCGCCAAAAGCAAGGCAATCTTCAGGTGCAACCGAGAGGCGCTTGAGCAGCGCCGACAGCGCCACTCCCTTATTGACGCCTCCCGCCATAATCTCTAACGAATCGCTGGTTGAATAAGTCACGTGAAGCGAGCCATCATTAATTTCGCGGATGGCGGTTTCGACCTTTAACAGCGCATCGGGGCGCCCGCCGTAAAGCACCTTACCTATCCCCTCGGTAGGCATCTTCTCCGGCGGCACCACTTGGTAGACAAATCCCGTGGCTGCATGCATTTCCAAATGGCTGGGCGACTCAGCATCTATGTACCAGGCATCGTCCAGGTAAAGGCTTAACCGTACATTGTCCGGGCGCGGCAATTTAATCAACGCGGCAGCCTGAGGGGACCCGACATGGTAGGCCGCCAGCAATTGATCGTTAGGGTCGTGTGTATAGGCACCGTTACTGCTGATTAAATGGATGGGAACATTGAGCTGATCTCTAAAAACACGCATATCGGCATAGTGGCGTCCTGATGCAAGCACCAAGAGATGCCCCTGGTTGACCAACGTTCTCAAGACCTCAATGGTATCTTCGTGCAAGCGATGGTCGCGCCCCAACAGGGTGCCATCAAGATCAGAAACAATCAGCCGTGGTGTCATAACGTGCGCTCTCCATTAATGAAACATCAGCTTAACCGATCCTCCTCAAGCTATGTAACACCTTGATACTATCTAAGATACTATCTAACTAACATCAACTTCCACGGCGGATAATTGGCGCAGCCCCTGGGAATCCGTATAGTGGCAAGCTACTCTCGCCAACTGATTGATCTCATGCTTCAGAATAATTCTATGCTTGCTCAGCTCAAGCAACAAATTCGTGATACCACCCCGCGCGCTGAAGGGGTGATTAAAGCCACCGAGAAAGGCTTTGGCTTTCTCGAAACCGATAACGGTGAATCCTACTTCGTGCCGCCTCCCGCGATGAAGCAGGTGATTCACGGTGACCGCGTAGAAGCGGTGATTCACGAAAACGGTGACAAGAAATCGGTTGAGCCTGAAAAGCTGGTTGAAGCCGGTCTTGACCGCTTTGTGGCGCGTGTTCAAAAGCGCGAAGATCGTTTGGCCGTCGTCCCTGATCACCCTTCTATTCGTAATGTGATCAAGTCACGTATCAAAAACAGCCTGGATGAAGCCAGCATTGCCGATGGTGACTGGGTGGTTGCCCGCCTGGTTCGCCATCCGCTTAAAGAGAATGACCGCGGCTTTTTTGCCCAGATTGATGAGCTGGTCGCCAAGTCGGACGACCCTGCGGTGCCATGGCGCGTCACACTTGCCCGTCACGCGCTGGAACAGGACTGCCCCGATGCGGGCACCGAATGGCCATTACACGAAGAAGGCCTGACCCGCGAAGACCTTACCGAGCAGCCCTTCTTCACTATCGACGGTGAAAAAACCCGCGATATGGATGATGCGCTACACGTCAGCAAACGCGCGGAAGGCGGCTGGCAGCTAAGCGTCGCGATTGCGGACCCCACTGCCTATGTAGAAGAGGGGCATGCCGCTGACCTGGAAGCACGTACCCGCGCCTTCACCGTATACCTGCCGGGCCAAAACGTGACCATGCTGCCTGAACAGTTGGCCGATGACCTGTGTTCGCTACGCGAAGGCCAAGAGCGCCCGACACTCGCTTGCACGTTGGTTATCAATGCCGACGGCAGCTTGGGTGACTACCGCTTCTTCGCGGCGAACGTTAAATCGCACGCCAGGCTCGTGTATGACCGCGTTTCTGACTGGATTGACGGTCAAGGCGATTGGGCACCCGAAGATAACATCGCCGAGCAGCTTACTGCGCTGCAAGAACTCACCGAAGCACGTACCGCCTGGCGCAACGAGCACGCACTGGTCTTTAAAGATCGTCCCGATTACGTTTTTGAGCTTGACGCGGCAGGCAATGTGCTGGCGATCAATACCGAAGACCGGCGTATCGCCAACCGCATGATTGAAGAGTCGATGATTGCGGCCAACGCCTGCTGCGCGGACTTCCTGGCAAGCCACATCGGCCACGGTATCTTTAACGTGCATCGTGCCTTTGAGCCCGAAAAAGCCGAGGCGGCGCAAGAGTTCCTGGCAAGCCAGGAGATTACCGTTGAGCGTGAAGCGTTAACGGAACTGGATCACTACAAAGAGCTTAAGCGCGCGCTTGAGAGCCGCGATGACGCTTGGCTGGATGCCCGTCTGCGTCGTTTCCAGGGCTTTACCAGCATGTCTGCTCAGCCCGGCCCGCACTTTGGCCTTGGCTTGGCTGCTTACGCAACCTGGACATCACCGATTCGTAAGTATGGCGATATGGTCAATCACCGTTTGATCAAACGCATACTGAAAAGCGAACAGGCCCCGGCAGAAGCAAGCCAGGCGTTAACCGAGCAGCTCACCGAGCGCCGCCGCCTAAACCGGATGGCCGAGCGTGATGTGAAAGACTGGCTCTACGTGCGCTTCTTAACGCCTGCGGCGCAGAACCAGGACACGTTTGAAGCTGACATTATGGCGATTAACCGTGGCGGTATGCGCGTACGCCTGATTGAGAATGGCGCTACCGCGTTTGTTCCAGCTCCCTTGATGCATAGCGACCGCGACAAAGTGGCTATTGATGATAAAGAGGGACGCATTCAGATCGAGGGTGAAGAGCGCTATAAACTGGGCGATAGCCTGCGTGTTGCGCTGGTAGAAGCGCGTGAAGAGACCCGTTCGCTGGTGGCACGCCCCGCCTAAAGTGTCTGCCCGCCCATATGGGCGGGCTTATGACCTCGGCAATGTGACAGGCAATAGTCTGTTGCCGCTTGCTTCAGCGGTCATCAAAATGACACATTATACAGGGGGCGCCTGCAGCCCCCTGCGTTTGCAATCATAAGTCGCCCGCTCAACTATCAGTGGTTCGAGGAGGTATCGGCGTAGTGCATATTGCCGACATGACCATGTTTTATGCGCCCTCCAGTGGCGGCGTACGTACCTATCTTGATGCCAAGCGTCATCGCTTGAACGCCCTGGCCGATGCTCGCCATACCCTGCTGGTGCCTGGCGAGCGCCATGTGTATATAGCCCAAGATCACCGTGTTGATGTGCCCGCAACCCCACTGCCTTTCAGCAATGGCTACCGCTTCCCATTGACAAGGCGTCCCTGGCGGCGAGCGCTTAATGAGGTGCGTCCGGACCTGATCGAAGCCGGCGACCCGTATACCGTCGGCTGGGCGGCCATCGCAAGCGCCCGTGAGCTTGATATCCCGCTGATAGCTTTTTACCACTCCGACCTACCCACCATGATCAGCAATCGGCTAGGGGGCTGGTCACGTTCGTTGATCAATGGCTACATCTCGCGGCTTTATGATCACTATGATCGCGTCCTCGCTCCGAGCCGTGTGATGGCAGAGCGACTCGAAGGGCTGGGTATTAAGGAGGTTCGCGTTCAGCCGCTGGGCGTAGATCTCACAACCTTTCGTCCTGAACTTCGCGATGAGCAGGTCAGGGTCGAGCTGGGGCTTGATGACGACACACGCCTGCTGGTTTTTGCCGGGCGTGGCTCGCAGGAAAAAAACCTGTCGACCCTGCTGGAGACCATGCGCCGCCTGAAGAGCGGCACATCCACACAGCGCTATCATTTACTGATGATCGGCTCCTCAATGCCGACTCAGGTTCCCGACAACGTAACGGTCATCAATCATTTTTGCCCGACCGCCGAGATTGCACGTTATTTCGCCAGTAGCGATGCGTTGTTGCATGCGGGCACCCAGGAAACCTTCGGGCTGATTGTGCTGGAAGCCATGGCTTGTGGCATTCCGGTAGTGGCAGCCCGCGCCGGTGCGCTGACCGAAAACGTTCCCGAAGAGTGCGGAATGTTGTGTCGACCACTGGACAGTGAAGATATGGCGCGCAGCATTCAGGCGCTTTTTGAAAACGATGCAAAAGCCATGGGCCGTCGCGCGCGCGCGCATGTAGAACACCACCATGACTGGGATATCGTCGTGCAGGGAGTTATGCAGCACTATCGCGAACTTCTCGGCATTAGTCATACGGCAACGGTGAGCGCACAGCATGGCTAACAGGGAATTTGCACTGGTACTCCATGACATTGCCCCCATCACCTGGCCGGACTATCGCGCCTTTGTCGAGGAGGTCGATAGCATGGGAAAAATCCCCATGACCTGGCTTGTCGTGCCCGACTTTCATCATCGCAGCAACACCTTTAAGGACACCGACATGCTGCGGCTTCTGCATCAGCGCAGGGAGCGCGGAGACGAACTGGCGTTACATGGTTTCTATCACTACGATGATGCGCCCGCCCCCCGCACGCCGCGCGATTACTTCATGCGACGGCTTTATACCTATGAAGGTGAGTTTTACCCGCTCAGCTACGCTGATGCGCTTGAACGTTTACAGCGTGGCGTCGAACTTTTTCGTGCTCAAGACTGGCCACTGGAGGGATTCGTTGCGCCTGCCTGGCTTTTAGGCGAAGGCGCACGGCAGGCACTGAAAACCCAAGGGTTTACCTATACCAGCGACCCCGGCCAGCTGTACTTTCTGCCAGACTACACACCGATTAAGGCGCCCTCGCTAGTGTGGAGCGCACGCAGCCGCTGGCGGCGCGGTATGTCCTGGGTCGTTAATGAGCGGGCCAGGCGTCGTCATCGTCAAGCGCCACTGATTCGCCTGGGGTTACACCCCGTGGATATGCGCCATGCTATTTCAAGGCGCTACTGGCTGACGACGATTCGGCGCCTGTTAGAAGAAGGCTATCGGCCCACCACCAAGATCAGTTGGTTACAGCGCCATTGCAGTCAGCACGATACTGGCACCTTGTCATCACGTATGGGTACCCACTTTGAAAACGCTTGCCCAGCGCCAAACCCACCCCTGAATAATTAAACGCATGCAAAGAACACTCTGGCTGCTGACCGCAGGCCTCATCGCTGTTATGGCCATCCCCCTATTATTGGGTGGCACTGACCTTATTCATTTACTTGCCGGGTTTCCACCAAGTCTGTTTGCGCTGATGCTGTGCATGATATTGGTCTGCTGGCTGCTTAACGGTGCCAAGCTGCGTGTTCTACTGGCGGGACGCGCCGGCAACATGGGCCTGATGCGTGCAACCGGTACGGTAATGGCCACTGAATTCGCCATTTGCGCCACGCCAGGAGGAAGCGGTGGGCCATTGACACTGATCGCCCTTCTCACGCGACGTGGCGTACGACCCGCGCAGACCACTGCCATTTTTGCTGTAGACCAGATCATTGACCTACTGTTTTTTCTCTGTTCAATGATCGCGATGATGATTTATGTCATCACGCGCTCCATTGATGCCCGGCTAGGATGGATGTTGGTGGTACCCATGGCACTCTTGTGCCTGGCACTGCTCGGCGTCGTTCTCATAAGCCGCTATCATCGCCGCGTACTAATTGTGACCGGCCGCCTACTGTCTCGAATGCGTGTCAGTGCACGGCTTCAGCATGCCATGGTGCGCCGCATCCTGCTCTTCAAGCAGGCCTTTACCGAAACCCTTCAGTTGCCGCGCTCAGCGCTGGCGTTGGCCTTCGGATTCGGGATCGTGCACTGGATCGTGCGCTACAGCATTCTCTACGTCACGCTGTACGGCCTTGGACAACATCTGGACTGGGCATGGACCTTCCTGGTGCAGATGCTCTCCATGGCGGCTGGCCAACTGACCCTCCTGCCCGGCGGTGCCGGGGGTGCAGAGCTCTCCTCGTCGGCCCTGCTGGCCCCTATCGTGGGTCAAAGCAGTGCGGCAGCCGCCATCTTGATCTGGCGTGCCGTCACCTACTATTTTTATCTGATCGCCGGGGCACCGGTATTTATGCTGATGGCAGGACGCCCGCTGCTCAGAAAAATTCTTGAAGGGCGCAAGCGTGAGGCCGAGGAGTAAAGTGACGGCGGTGCAGCCAACCTGAAGACACAAAAAAGGGATGCCAAACGGCACCCCTTTTTGATCCGCTTGCCAGCTTACCAGCCCGTCACTTCTTTCAGTGCGTCGCCGATTTCTGCCAAAGAACGAACGGTTTTAACACCGGCGTCTTCCAGAGCAGCAAACTTCTCGTCAGCCGTGCCTTTACCACCAGAAATGATGGCGCCAGCGTGGCCCATACGCTTGCCAGGAGGTGCAGTAACACCGGCAATGTAAGAAACCACTGGCTTGGAAACGTGATCCTTGATGTAGGCGGCTGCTTCTTCTTCAGCCGTACCACCGATTTCGCCGATCATAACGATCGCTTCGGTTTTCGGATCCTTCTCGAACATTTCCAAAATGTCGATGAAGTTGGAACCCGGAATCGGGTCGCCACCGATACCGACACAGGTAGACTGACCGAAACCGTGGTCAGTGGTCTGCTTAACGGCTTCGTAAGTCAGCGTACCAGAGCGGGAAACGATACCCACACGGCCCGGCTGGTGGATGTGACCCGGCATGATACCGATTTTGCACTCACCCGGCGTAATAACACCCGGGCAGTTCGGGCCAATCAGACGCACGCCCAGCTCGTCGCATTTTACTTTTGCGTCGAGCATATCAAGCGTAGCGATGCCTTCGGTGATGCAAACGATCAGCTTGATGCCAGCGTTAGCGGCTTCAAGGATTGAGTCTTTGCAGAACGGAGCCGGTACGTAGATAACGCTGGCTTCCGCGCCTGTTTTCTCTACCGCTTCTTTAACGGTGTTGAAAACTGGCAGGCCCAAATGCTCCTGGCCGCCTTTGCCCGGCGTAACACCACCGACCATTTGCGTGCCATAGGCAATCGCCTGCTCGGAGTGGAACGTGCCCTGGCCACCGGTGAAACCCTGGCAGATGACCTTGGTGTTCTTATCGATCAGGATACTCATTACTTGCCCTCCGCCGCTTTAACAACCTGCTGAGCCGCATCGGTCAGACTGGTAGCAGCGATGATGTTCAGACCGCTGGACGCCAGTTTCTCAGCACCCAACTCGGCATTGTTACCTTCCAGGCGAACCACGACCGGCACGTTAACACCCACTTGCTCAACGGCACCGATAATGCCTTCAGCAATCATGTCGCAACGTACGATACCGCCGAAGATGTTAACCAGAACGGCTTTCACGTTGTCGTCAGACAGGATGATCTTGAACGCTTCTGCTACGCGCTCTTTGGTCGCGCCGCCGCCAACGTCCAGGAAGTTAGCCGGCTTGCCGCCACTCAGGTTAACGATGTCCATGGTGCCCATGGCCAGGCCTGCGCCGTTTACCATGCAACCAATGTTACCGTCGAGTGCGACGTAGTTCAGTTCCCACTTCGCTGCATCGGCTTCACGCTGATCTTCCTGGGAAGGATCGCGCATGGCCTGCAGGTCCGGGTGACGGTACAACGCATTGCTGTCGAGGCCCAGTTTGGCGTCGAGGCAGTGCAGGTTGCCTTCGTCAGTGATAACCAACGGGTTGATCTCTAAAAGTGCCAGATCCTTGTCGTGGAACAACTTGGATAGGCCCAGGAAGATCTTGGTGAACTGCTTGACCTGGTCGCCTTTCAGGCCCAGAGCAAAGGCCAACTCACGCGCCTGGTACGGCTGTGCGCCAACCAGCGGATCAATTTCGGCTTTAAGAATCTTTTCCGGCGTCTCTTCAGCAACCGTTTCGATTTCAACACCACCTTCGGTCGAGGCCATGAAGACCACGCGACGGGTAGTACGATCGACAACGGCACCGAGGTAAAGCTCATCGGCGATATCAGTGCAGGTCTCTACCAGAATCTTGGCAACCGGCTGACCTTGTTCGTCAGTCTGAAAGGTTACCAGGTTTTTGCCCAGCCACTGCTCGGCAAACGCCTTCGCTTCAGCCGGATCTTTGATCAGCTTAACGCCACCCGCCTTACCACGGCCACCTGCGTGCACCTGGGCTTTAACTACCCACATGTCGCCGCCGATCTTTTTGCAGGCTTCTACTGCTTCTTCGGGAGTGTCCACGGCAAAGCCTTTAGACACTGGTAGACCATAATCAGCAAACAGCTGTTTGCCTTGATACTCGTGAAGGTTCATCGATTCATGCCATTGGTTGCATGTGACTCGAACGACAACCCGTTTTAAAAACGGGCTGTCCCCGTACTTTCGCGCGCTATTTTACAACATGCCCGAAAGTGATGCGCCACCTAATGGTGGCGCCTGGTAGTTACCGCTGAACTTATTTGCGCTTTTTACGATTAGCCATGTGGATTGCATGGCCTTCCACCGCGAGAGCCGCTTCATGAATAGCTTCAGAAGTGCTCGGGTGGGCATAGCAGGTCAACGCTAGATCTTCAGCGCTGGAACCAAATTCCATCGCGATAACGCCTTGGGCAATCAGCTCACCCGCGTGCTGACTGACGATGTGCATACCCAGAATGCGGTCTGTTTCGGCATCGGCAATAATCTTGGCCATACCTTCAGGCGCATTGTTGGCAAGCGCACGACCGTTGGCAGAGAACGGGAAAGAGCCGGTTTTGACTTCGATACCTTTCGCTTTGGCATCTTGCTCGGTTATACCGACCCACGCTACTTCAGGCGAGGTGTAGATAACGCTGGGGATGGCGTCGTAATTCATTTCAGCTTTATGGCCAGCGATAATGTCAGCGACCATAACGCCTTCTTCAGACGCTTTATGAGCAAGCATTGGACCACGTACACAGTCACCGATTGCATAAACGCTCGGGACATTGGTACGGCACTGGTCATCAACGAAGATAAAGCCACGCTCGTCAAGCTCAACGCCTACGCCGTCGGCAATCACGCCTTGCGTATAAGGACGACGACCCACACAAACAATCAGTTTGTCGAAGGTCATTTCCTGTTCGCCGTCACCGTCGGTGTACTTAACGACGACTTCGTTGTCCTTGACTTCAGAACCGGTCACGCGTGCGCCCAGTTTGATGTCCAGACCCTGTTTCTTGAGCAGCTTCTGGGTCTCTTTGGCAATCGCGCCGTCAACCATCGGCAAAAAGCTGTCCATGGCTTCAAGAACGGTCACGTCAGAACCTAAACGCTTCCAAACGCTGCCCAGCTCCAGGCCGATAACACCAGCACCGATCACACCCAAACGCTTGGGTACTTCGGTAAACTCAAGTGCGCCTGTAGACGTCACAATCAGGTCGTCGGTCAGCGGCGTCGGCGGAATTTCAACCGGCACGGAGCCTGCGGCGATAACGATGTTGTCAGCCGTGTAGGTCGTGGCATTGCCATCGTGGTCGGTTACTTCAACTTCTGTAGACGAAGTAACTTTACCTTTACCTTCCAGCGAAGTAACACCGTTGGCCTTGAACAGTGCGCTGATGCCGCCCACGTTTTTGTTAATGACCGAGTTTTTGAACTCGAGCATTTTGGCGATGTTAGCCTTCGGCGCGTCAATCTCGATGCCAACTTCAGCAAAGTGATCACGTGCTTCAACAAACTTATGTGAGGTTTCCAGCAGCGCTTTGGAAGGAATACAACCGACGTTCAGGCAGGTGCCGCCGTGAACAGTCTTGCCTTCCTTGTTAACCCATTTTTCAACACAGGCTGTTTTCAGGCCCATTTGCGCTGCGCGGATAGCAGCTACGTAACCGCCAGGGCCGGCGCCGATAACGATCACATCAAACTTGTCAGCCATGTTGGCTCCTTTAGCTCGGTGCTCTTCTCTCGTCTTTACAATGCCGAGAGAAGAGCGGTGTGCGACTGCATAAGAAGGGTGGCGCGTATCGAAATATCAATACGCAAGGATACGTGGTCTACGTACCTTAGACGTCCAGCAGCAAACGTGCCGGGTCTTCCAGCAATTCTTTAAGCGTAACCAGGAAACGTACGGCGTCTTTGCCATCAATCATACGGTGATCATATGACAGTGCCAGGTACATCATGGGGCGAATTTCAACCTTGCCATTAACAGCCATCGGACGATCCTGGATTTTGTGCATACCCAGAATAGCCGTTTGCGGCGGGTTGATAATCGGCGTCGACATCAGAGAACCGAACGTACCACCATTGGTGATAGTAAAGGTGCCGCCGATCATGTCGTCCATGCCCAGCTTACCGTCACGACCACGCTTACCGAAATCAACAATCGTTCTTTCGACATCAGCAATTTTCATGCTGTCGGTGTCGCGCAGTACAGGGACCACCAGACCACGGTCGGTGGATACCGCAACACCGATATCCTGGTAACCGTGATACACGATGTCGGTGCCGTCGATAGAGGCATTAACATCCGGGAAGCGTTTGAGAGCTTCAGTTGCCGCTTTTACAAAGAAGCCCATAAAGCCCAGCTTGATATCGTGAGCTTTTAGGAAGGTGTCTTTGTACTGCGCACGCAGGGCCATGATCTCAGTCATGTCCACTTCGTTATACGTAGTCAGCATGGCCGCGGTTTGCTGAGCTTGTACCAGACGCTTGGCAATGGTTTGACGCAGGCGGGTCATCGGCACGCGTTTTTCAACACGCTCGCCTTCAACAGCCGCTGGGGCCGCTGCGGCGTTGCTCGGCGCAGAAGACTTGGCAGCACCTTTCTTGGCGGAGCCATCTTTAACGGCTTTTTGCACGTCTTCTTTCAGGACGCGACCGCCTTTGCCCGTACCTTCAATTTTGGCAACGTCAAGGTCGTGCTCGGCAACCAGCTTGCGCGCCGCCGGTGCGACGATCTTGTCGCCCATTTTCTCATCGCTGGCGCCATCGTCAGCAGAGGCGGCTGGCTCTTTATCAGCCGCTGTTGCTACGTCGCTACCGCCACCTTCGGTGAAGACCGCAAGAATTGCTTCGGACTCTACCTGGCTGCCCTCTTCGGCTTTAATTTCTGCCAGCGCACCGTCAGCAGGCGCAACCACTTCCAGTACGACTTTATCGGTTTCGATATCAGCCAGTACTTCATCGCGCTTAACCGCTTCACCGACCTTTTTGTGCCAAGTCGCCACGGTGCCTTCCTGGATAGACTCAGGGAAGCTCGGCGCTTTTACATCATGCTGCTTGCCGCCGCTGGCTTTCTTCTCTTCTGTTTTCTCTTCTTTCTTTTCGTCTTGCTGGTCAGCTTTCTCGGCTTTCGGCTCATCAGAAGATGGCTCTTCTTTTTTACCGCTGTCACCTGAGGCGCTGCCTTCACCGATTTTGCCAAGCACCTGCTCAGACGCGACGCTTTCGCCCTCTTCGGCCATTACGTCAGTCAGGGTGCCCGCTTCAGGTGCCACCACTTCCAGCACCACTTTGTCGGTTTCGATTTCAACAATCAGTTCGTCACGCTCGACGCTGTCACCCGGCTTTTTGTGCCACGTAGCCACAGTACCTTCGGCAACGGATTCCGGAAAGGTTGGCGCTTTGATCTCGGTAGCCATGTCGTTTCCCTTATGGTGTTCTCTAAATCCGGTGGGCGCTTTACAGATTGAAAGCGTCTTCCACCAGCTGGCGCTGCTGTTCAGTATGGACGGACATATAGCCCGCTGCCGGCGCGGCAGAGGCAGGACGTCCTGCAAATTTCAACTCGCGTCCGAGGCCATCTTTAAGCATATCGGCCACTGTACGCATGTGGTGCTGACTGGAGTACCAAGCGCCCTGGTTCAACGGCTCTTCCTGACACCAGACAATATCTTCCACATTGCCATACGCCTGGAGCACTTCCAGAAGTTCTTCTTTCGGGAAGGGATACAGCTGCTCAAGTCGAATGATCGCCGTATCGTTACGCTCGTTTTCTGCACGCCAGGCGGCCAAGTCATAGTAGACCTTGCCTGAGCACAGAATCGTACGCGTTACGTTTTCAGCGGCCAGATCCGCTTGATCCGGCAACACCATTTGGAATTTGCCGTGAGCAAGATCTTCAAGGCTCGATACCGCTTCCTTGTGACGCAGCAACGACTTGGGCGACATAACAATCAACGGCTTGCGCAGCGGACGAATCACCTGACGACGCAGCAAGTGATAAATCTGCGCAGGTGTCGTCGGCACACAGACCTGCATGTTGTGCTCAGCACACATTTGCAGGAAACGTTCCAGTCGCGCAGACGAGTGCTCTGGGCCCTGGCCTTCATAGCCATGGGGTAGCAGCATCGTTAGGCCACATAAACGGCCCCACTTGCTCTCACCAGAAGAGATGAACTGATCAACGACCACCTGTGCACCGTTGAAGAAGTCACCAAACTGGGCTTCCCAGATAACCAGGTCATTCGGCGCAGTGGTGGAATAACCGTACTCAAACGCCAACACAGCTTCTTCCGATAGGAAGGAGTCGTGAATAGTGAAAACCGGCTGACCATCGGCCATGTTTTGCAACGGCACGTAGGTAGAGCCATTTTTCTGGTTATGAACCACAGCGTGACGGTGCGAGAACGTGCCACGACCCACATCCTGTCCGGTAATCCGGATCGGGTGCCCTTGGTCAAGTAACGTGGCGTAGGCCAGCGTTTCAGCAAAGCCCCAGTTCATGGCCATGCCACCGGCCTGCATCTTGCGGCGGTCTTCGTAAATCTTGGCGACCTGGCGCTGCACTTCGACCCCATCCGGAATCTCGCACATTTTCGCAGCCAGTTGCTGAAGACGCTTCATGTCAAAAGACGTGTCAGCATCGCCCGTCCACTCATGCCCCAGGTACGGCGCCCAGTTCACAAACAGGGATTGATTGGGTTCCTGAACCAGTGCATTGGCAACGTGGTTACCCGCGACCAGATCATCGCGATACGTTTCCATCATCGCTTTGGCGTCATCTTCAGATAGAACGCCCTGGTCAACCAAGCGCTTAACGTAAACCGTACGCGTCGACGCATGATCCTTGATTTTGGCGTACATCAATGGCTGCGTACCGGACGGCTCATCGGCTTCGTTATGCCCACGGCGACGGTAGCAGACCAGATCAATAACGACGTCTTTTTTGAACTGTTGACGGTAATCTAGCGCCACTTGGGTCGCATGGATAACGGCGTCAGGATCATCACCATTCACATGGAAGATGGGCGCCTGGACCATCTTGGCAATGTCGGTACAGTACTCGGTCGAACGAGCATCCATGGGGTTGGACGTCGTAAAGCCCACCTGGTTATTGATGACGATGTGAATCGTGCCGCCGGTCTTATAGGCCCGGGTCTGAGACATCTGGAATGTCTCCATGACCACGCCTTGACCCGCGAAGGCAGCATCACCATGAATATTGATGGGTAACACCTTGTCGCCGGCAGGATCCTTGCGGCGGTCTTGGCGCGCGCGTACGGAACCTTCAACAACCGGGGCGACAATTTCCAGGTGCGAGGGGTTGAACGACATGGCCAGGTGGACTTCGCCGCCCGGTGACATGACGTTGGAGCTAAAGCCCTGGTGATACTTCACATCGCCAGAACCACGCTCAATCACCTTCTTACCATCAAACTCATCAATCAAGTCAGCCGGGTTTTTGCCCAGAATATTGACCAACAGGTTGAGGCGACCACGGTGCGCCATACCGATAACGACTTCCTTCGTACCATAACCGCCAGCACGCTGGATAAGCTCGTCCATCATAGGTACAAAGACTTCACCACCTTCAAGACCAAAGCGTTTGGTACCTGGATATTTGGATGCCAGGTAAGTTTCCAAACCTTCAGCAGCCGTCAGACGCTCGAGCACATGCTTGCGAACATCGTCACTAAACTTGGGAGCACTGCGCACTGATTCGAAGCGCCGTTGTAGCCAGCGTTTCTCTTCTGTGTCCACGATATGCATGAACTCACAGCCGATGGAGCGACAGTACGTCTTCTCCAGCGCGTCCACGATCTCACGCAGTGGTGCCTTATCAATACCCAGGAAAAACGAACCGGTCTGGAACTCGGTATCAAGATCAGCCTTCGTCAGCTGATGGAATGATAAATCGAGGTCAGGGACGGGGGTAGGATTACGCAGCCCAAGCGGATCGATATCAGCCTTTTGATGACCACGGAAGCGATACGCATTGATCAACTGCAGGACTTTCACCTGCTTTTTGTTCTCACCGCTATCGGCAGCGGCAACTACCCGGCCCGGGCGGCTTTCACGACCTAGCTGGTAGAATTGATCACGAGTCGGGCTTAGTGGAACATCGTGGGAGGCACTGCCCTCGGAACGCGGTAGCTGGTCAAAATAGCTACGCCATTCGTCAGAAACAGCATCTGGATCGGCGAGGTACTGCTCGTAAAGCGCTTCCACGTAGTGGACATTGCCACCACTAACGTGAGAGGAACGCCACATTAACTCCATTATGCCTTGTTGCATCTCTCGGTCACCCTACACTGATGGGGTGGTATCGGCATCGCTGCAAAAAACAACGACATCGCTATTGCCCTGCCGGCGGGGCGGAACATGTACCGGCGGCACCGACCAACGGCCGGAAGCCCTACTTAATTGCTATTTCTTAATTGCTATTCTTACTCAGTTCATGCTCAAAAGCCGGTACTCGCAGCACCGGCTTTTAAACTTGACTGCTCATAAAGTGCGGCGACGCGCCGCACCTTATGACAAGCCCTATGATAACAAGCGAAGCGCCACGATTTAAGTAGTAAAACGAGACTTGTTGCGTGGCAATCGCTTTTTATTGACTCACAAGGCGTTTATGTTGCATCTGCGAGCAGCATTTCGCGAATTTTACCGATGGCCCGCGTCGGATTTAAGCCTTTCGGGCAAACCGCTACGCAGTTCATGATACCGCGGCAGCGGAACACCGAGAACGGATCTTCCAGGCTGGTCAAACGCTCGCGGGTTGCGGTATCGCGCGAATCCGCCAGGAAGCGGTAAGACTGCAGCAAGCCAGCAGGTCCTACGAACTTGTCCGGGTTCCACCAGAACGACGGGCAAGACGTAGAGCAGCAAGCACACAAGATGCACTCGTACAGGCCATCCAACTTTTCACGGTCTTCGGGCGACTGCAGGCGCTCAATGGCGGGCGCTGGCGTTTCATTTTGCAGGTACGGCTGAATACGCTCGTACTGCTTATAGAAAATCCCCATATCCACAACCATATCGCGGATAACCGGCAGACCAGGCAGCGGGCGCAGGATCAGCTTGTTGTTTTTCACAACATCTGACAGCGGTGTAATACACGCCAGGCCGTTTTTGCCGTTCATGTTCATACCATCAGAGCCGCAAACGCCTTCGCGGCAGCTACGACGGAATGCCAGACCACTGTCCTGTTCTTTCATCATATGAAGAACATCCAGCACCATGACATCGCGCCCTTTGGTATCAACCTGGAACTCCTGCATATAGGGCGCGGAGTCGGTTTCCGGATTGTAACGGTATACGGATACCTGAAGATTGGACATTATAACTCCCTCTCGTCAATGCGGAGTTTAGTAGGTACGAACCTTGGGTTCGAACGTATCAACAGTTTTCGGCTTGAAGTTGACGTCGCGCTGCTTCAGCTCTTTGGTGAGCGGGAAGTAGAGCGAGTGTTTCAGCCAGTTGACGTCATCACGGTCTGGGTAATCGTAACGTGAATGGGCACCGCGGCTCTCTTTACGCTCAAGGGCGGCAATTGCCGTCGCTTCGGCCACTTCCATCAGGTTATCAAGTTCCAGCGCTTCTACACGGGCCGTGTTGAAAGCATTGGACTTATCAGGCAGGTGAGCATTGGCAATACGGCTGCGCAGGTTAGCAAGCTTCTCAACGCCTTCCAGCATGTTTTTCTCTTCACGGAATACACCGAAAGAGTTCTGCATGATGTCCTGAAGCTCTGCTTTCAGCGCAGGAATGCTCTCACCGCCTTCCGACTCGTTCCAACGAGTAATGCGCTTCATCGCTGATTCAATATCAGACTCGGAGGCATCCAGGTACTCAATACCTTCGTTCAGCGCGCCTTCAATAAACATACCGGCGGCACGGCCAAACACCACCAGATCCAGCAAGGAGTTTCCGCCCAGACGGTTAGCACCGTGAACAGATACACACGCTGCTTCACCACAGGCGAACAGACCGTTGATGATCTGGTCGTTGCCGCTTTCGTCCTGCAGAATCGCCTGACCATGAATGTTGGTCGGAATACCGCCCATCATATAGTGGCAGGTCGGCACGACCGGGATCGGGTCTTTCGCTGGATCGACATGGGCGAAGGTCTTTGAAAGCTCAACGATACCTGGCAGACGCTTGCTCAGCACCTCTTCACCCAAGTGATCAAGCTTCAGGAAGACGTGGTCACCCTTCTCGCCACAACCGCGGCCTTCCAGAATTTCCATGACCATGGAACGCGCAACAACGTCACGACCCGCCAGGTCTTTCGCGTTGGGCGCGTAACGCTCCATAAAGCGCTCGCCGTCTTTATTGATCAGGTAGCCACCTTCCCCGCGGCACCCTTCGGTTACCAGCGTGCCCGCACCGTAAATACCGGTCGGGTGGAACTGCCACATTTCCATATCCTGCATCGGGAAGCCCGCACGCAACGCCATACCGATACCGTCACCCGTATTGATCAGGGCATTGGTGGTAGATGCGTAAATTCGGCCAGCACCACCAGTCGCCAATACAGTGGCTTTGGATTTAACGTGAACAACTTCGCCAGTTTCAATGCACATGGCGATACAACCCACCACGTCACCGTTGCCATTCTTCACCAGATCAACCGCGTACCACTCATTCAAGAACGTTGTATTGTTCTTAAGGTTGTTCTGGTAAAGCGTGTGCAGCAGTGCGTGACCGGTACGGTCTGCCGCCGCGCAAGTACGCGCAGCCTGGCCGCCTTCACCGAAATTCTTGGACTGGCCACCGAATGGACGCTGATAGATGCGGCCATTATCAAAGCGCGAAAACGGCAGGCCCATGTGCTCAAGTTCAAATACAGCTTTCGGGCCTTCAGAGCACATATACTCCGACGCGTCCTGGTCAGCGATATAGTCGCCGCCTTTAACAGTGTCGTACATGTGCCAGCGCCAATCGTCATTAGGATCAGAAGACGCGATAGCGCAGGTAATACCGCCCTGGGCAGAGACAGTGTGAGAGCGTGTCGGGAAGACTTTGGAAAGGACGGCTGTTTGTTTACCGGACTTCGCCAGTTCTAAAGCAGCGCGCAGGCCAGCGCCACCGCCACCGATAATAATGGCGTCAAACGTCAGGCTACGAAGGTTAGACATTTATCAAGCTCCCCACAGAATTTGAATGCCCCAAACCAGGTACACGAAGATAGCCAGAATAATTAGCGTCTGGGCACCTACGCGCAGGCCAGTGGACTTAAGGTAATCAGTGGTTACGGTCCACAAGCCAATCCAGGCATGTGCTGCAATGGATATAAAAGCCAGCAATGAGAAGATCCGCATCCACGTTTGGTTAAACAGGCCGCTCCAGGTGTAGTAGTCAAGGTCTGGATTAAACAACAGATAGGCCACCATAAAGACCGTGTAAACGGCCAGCACCACCGCAGACACGCGTTGCATCAGCCAATCAGACAGTCCGCTTCGGCCAAAACTTGTGACGTTGGTTACCATACCCAAACTCCTGCCAGAATAATTAGAACGGCACTCACCACAACGGTGATCTGTGCTTTTTGCACACCACCTTCTAGTGTCACACCAATATCGGCATCCATTAACAGGTGTTTAATCCCTGCTACAAAATGGAACGCCAGCGCAGAAAGCAGTCCCCAAGCAATGAACTTGGCCAATAAATTATTGGCAAGTGCGCTGCTAACGGCATCAAAGCCTGCTGGAGATGAAAGTGACTTACCCAACGCCCAAAAAGCGAACACCAGGCCAACGAACAGAATAACCCCCGTAATACGGTGGGCAATCGACGTCAGTGCCGGAAGTGGGAAGTGTATCGTTGTTAGATCTAAATTTACGGGTCGTTTGCTATTCACGGCTTATACACACTCTCTTGGCCCGCTCTGCGACAGGTCGGGCATAGCCCGAGCGGGCAGTGGTTGCTGGAAGGGGCTCGGCCGTTTGCCAAGTCGGGCACGACCACCTACCTGCCGGTCGCGCGCCGTGGATTATAAGAACCTTCGCCCCTGCTGACAAACCGAACTCGGACCTAACTCAATTATGTTGCAAAAAAAAGCAGCCCGCCCGAGTCGATTTTGCAATGCAGCATCGATATAGTGACAGAGTCACGATAATTTGATAAGCCTGTTAAGGATTCGTCAAATCTCTGACACCTGGTTACTATAGCTATCATTTGCCATATACAAAAATTGTCTAAGATAATAATTTTGCATAACCATACACGCACCACCCATGCCTAGCGCTTTGCATAATTGACAAAATGTCGCGCGCTCTTATAGTGGGCAAACCTTTTCGCCGGCGCGGCATGCGAAACAATGACTTTACGTCCCAACCCGAATCCGAAAGGAGGCCAACATGGCTGACAGGAAAGCAACATTGACGGTAGACGGTCTTGATAAAACGATCGAACTACCCATGTACTCCGGCACCCTTGGCCCAGACGTTATTGATGTCCGTGGCTTAGGTGCGGAAGGCCTGTTCACCTACGACCCTGGCTTTATGGCCACCTCTTCTTGCCAATCTGCCATCACCTATATTGACGGCGGCAAAGGCGTACTGCTGCATCGCGGCTACCCTATTGACCAACTGGCTAAAGAGTCCAACTTTGTTGAACTGAGCTATACCCTGCTTTTTGGTGAACTGCCCAACGACGAGCAGTACACGGACTTCGCTGCACGCATTCGTAATCACACGATGGTGCACGACCAAATCAACAACTTCTTTAAAGGGTTTCGCCGCGACGCGCATCCCATGTCAATTATGTGCGGCGTCGTAGGCGGCCTTGCGGCGTTCTACCATGACCACATGGATATCACTAAAGAAGAAGACCGCACTATTAGTGCTATTCGCCTGATCGCCAAAATGCCTACTCTGGCGGCCATGTCGCACAAGTATAATGTTGGTCAGCCGTTTAATTACCCGCGCAACGACCTGAGTTATGCAGAGAATTTCCTCTACATGATGTTCAGCAACCCGTGCGAAGAGTACAAGATCAACCCGGTTTACGCGAAAGCGATGGATCGCATTTTCATGCTACATGCCGACCATGAGCAGAATGCTTCCACCTCTACCGTACGCTTGGCAGGCTCGACCGGCGCCAACCCCTTTGCCTGCATTAGCGCTGGCATTGCGGCACTATGGGGCCCGGCACACGGCGGTGCGAACGAAGCCGTACTGGCGATGCTTGATGAGATTGGCGACGACTCTGAAGAGAACATCCAACGCTTCATTGATAAGGCAAAAGACAAGGAAGACCCGTTCAAGCTAATGGGCTTTGGTCACCGCGTGTATCGCAACTTTGATCCCCGCGCCAAGGTAATGAAAGAGACCTGCGACGAAGTACTCGCCGAGCTGGGCATGGCGAACGACCCGCAGCTTAAAATTGCCAAACGCCTAGAGCAAATTGCGCTTGAAGACGAATACTTCATCGAGCGCAAGCTTTACCCGAACGTCGACTTCTACTCTGGCATTATTTTGAAAGCGATGGGCATCCCCACCAATATGTTCACGGTGATCTTTGCCGTATCACGCACGATTGGCTGGATCTCCCATTGGAACGAAATGTTGAGCGAAAGCTATAAAATTGGTCGTCCGCGCCAGCTTTACACTGGCCATGACCAACGCGATTACCCGTCGAAATAATTTTCGATGGTTTAATCTTCAAGAAGGCCACCCACGGGTGGCCTTCCTTGTTTAAGCGTCTTTGCTTGTATATGACCGCTCTCCAAGCCTAATAACTCCCGCAAGCCACTCCCTCTAAACACGTTCGAATACGTGCGCTAGACGCGCATTCTGACCTCATTAGCACGACATCCAACAACGCCTCTCCAAACGCGCATGCTTCACCTCATCAATAGACGAAAACGCCAGTCAAAAAGCGAGCAAAAGGCCGTAATAGCGCTTGACTTTTTTAAGAGCCAGGTTGGAAAAATGTTTTCCACACTATCTGTGGATAACCTTGTTCATAACCTCTCACAAATGCCCCTGAATCGCCATGAACAGTGACCTCCCCTTAAATTGGTCATTTTTTGACCTCATGTAAGTCACTGTTTTTAAACAAGATAAGTTAATTCGAATATTTTTCGCGGATGCAGCACAGGGTTGTGCACAACCTTTAGCAAGGACCACCAAAAGTGGACAAGTCAAGCGAAAATACCACAAATAAAGTGAGGATTTAGCGGCTCAGCTAGATAACAGGCAGGAAAAAACGCAGCAAATGAAAGAGTTCATTACTACATCAATATGGGGATAGAAGAGTATAAAAGAGATGGCGTCCCATAGGGGGTTCGAACCCCTGTTACCGCCGTGAAAGGGCGGTGTCCTGGACCACTAGACGAATGGGACGTTACGACAAACAAACTAAATGGTGGAGCCTAGCGGGATCGAACCGCTGACCTCAACACTGCCAGTGTTGCGCTCTCCCAGCTGAGCTAAGGCCCCACATGTCCTGAAGACGGAGCGTATAATACTGATTACGCTCGTCTTCGTCAAGCGCATTAATACCCCAGAAAAACGCCAGACGCCTAACGTCAATGGAGAATGGCGTTTCCTGCAGCCATTAGCTGAACGACTTACAGATCGCGGTACTCTTTTTCAAAACGTTTCGCTTGTTTCTTGGAAACGCCACCCAGCACATCAATAGCGTTGCGCAGACGCGCACGAGTGATATCGGAACCCAGAATCGCCATGGCATCCATAACAGACGTGCTTGAGCTACTACCTGTAATCGCAATAAAAATCGGCGCCAGGAATGCTTTCATTTTAAGCTCGAAGTACGCTGACAAGCTCTTTACTTCGGCCAGCAGCGCTTCTTTATCCCAGGCAGGTAGCACCTCGAAGCGCCAGACCAGGAACTGCAGCAATTTCACTAACTCGTCTTTCTCCAGCTTAATACTGGCGAAGTCATCTTCTGTAAGCGTAGGTAAGCCTGAGAAGAAGTGCCCGGCTAGCGGCATGATTTGTGAAAGTGTTTCTACGCGTGGACGTACCTGGGGCAAAATTTGCCTTACATAGGCATCATTAAACGCCCATTCGCGCAGCGCAGTAAGCAGCGCATCATCATCCAGGTCCTCGCGGATATAAACGCCGTTGAGCCAGGTAAGCTTCTCAAGATCAAACACCGGGCCGCCCAGCGATACACGCTGAATATCAAACTCGGCCATCATATCGGGTAAGCTAAATTTCTCGCGCTCATCCGGCATGGACCAGCCCATACGGCCAAGGTAATTGGTAACCGCTTGAGGTAAAAAGCCCATCCGACGATAGAAATTAATCGACGTGGGATTTTTACGTTTGGACAGCTTGGATTTGTCGGGATTACGCAAAAGCGGCATATGGCATAGCTCAGGCATTTCCCAACCAAAGTATTCATATAACAGCTGGTGTTTGGGTGCAGAGTTAATCCATTCTTCGCCACGCAGCACATGCGTGATTTCCATTAAATGGTCATCTACCACATTCGCCAAATGGTAAGTAGGCATGCCGTCCGACTTGAGCAGTATCTGCGCGTCAACTTGTGCCCACTCCACTTCAATCGTACCGCGCAGCATATCGTTTACTACACAGACACCTTCGCTGGGCACGTTCATACGCACGACATAAGGCCAGCCTTCCTGCTGCCGGCGTGCAGCTTCTGCGTCATCCAAAGCCAAGTCACCCGGCTTAAGCGCCAGATGCAAGCCTGCTGCCTTACGCGACTCACGCAGCTCATCCAGCTCTTCTGCAGTGCGGTAGCATTTAAACGCATGGCCAGCGTCCAGCAACTGTTGAGCATGCTGCGCATAAATATCGCCACGTTCGCTTTGGCGGTACGGACCGTGTGGGCCGCCAACGTCAGGCCCCTCATCCCACTCCAACCCAAGCCAGCGCAAGGAGTCCAGAATCATCTGCTCTGACTCAGGCGTTGAGCGTACGCGGTCCGTATCTTCAATGCGCAAAATAAACTGCCCGCCATGCTGACGCGCAAAGCATAAATTGAACAGCGCAATATACGCCGTGCCAACGTGGGGATCCCCCGTCGGGGAAGGTGCAATGCGAGTACGAACGGTCATCAAGACATCCTTATAGCGAGAAAGCGTAGCGATATTATACCTACCCTACGCATAACCAACAGCGCTGTAGATGGAACGACTTTCATATTAAAGCGTCTTACAAAAAGTAATACGGTTATAAGATTACAAGATGCGCGACACTGAACAATCGCTTAGTATGGCGCGGCGTCGATGATCGGCGATCATGCTTATAAAAAGTGCTTAAACGCACTAAGCGTGCTCACATCGCTGCAACTGTGGTTGAAGTAAACTTAACGAGCTTACACAGCTCAATTATAGGAAATCGAAATGGAATCGCTAGGCTCACGTATTAAGCAATTGCGTCTTAGGGCCAAGCTCAACAAAGCTGCCCTAGCACGTAACGTTGGCGTGTCGGATGTTACTATTTCCTACTGGGAATCAGGTGCAATTAAACAAATTGGTCACGAGCGTTTGGTCGCTCTAGCCGAGGCGTTGGATTGTTCACTTGCTACCTTGCTGGAAGGCGACACCGCCCCTCAACTGTTGACGTTGAAACACACTGGCCCCCTCCCCTGGGAACAGGTGCAAGCAACGACAATTACCGTTCCACACCATTTAGCGTTAAATATCGACTGGAAAGCACCCTGTGTTATGGCAACGCCAGATTCAGGCACTGACTTTTCACCCGTCGCAGCCAATGATTTACTGCTGCTGGGCCCGACGCACGTATTTCATAAAGCCGGGCATTATCTTGTCAGTCGCGATGAGCGTTTTGTACTTGAGCACTTTGCAAAAGCGCCTTCTGACGTAGAAATACATGCGGTACTGTTAGCCCATTGGCGTTCTGTCTAAAGCATCTACATCCCCGTAAATGTTAATGCACTTCCACCTGGTCACGTGTTCGTCTTGGCTCCTCCCCCACCAAGAAACGGCGTGAGTAGGTGGCCACTTGACCCAACCCATGGCGGGATTGGCTAACCAGCTCTCCCGCCAAATTCTCCCCGCGATTACCGATCACGGCTTGTACGGTTTGAGGCTGCACACTGGCTTCGGAAAGCTGCACCTGTACGATATAGCCACCATCCGGCAAACCGCTCCCTGAACCAAATGGACCGGCAATAAAGCCTCCGTCACTAACCCGCGCACGCGCCCTCCAGCGCACACGACTCACTTCGCGCTCGACAATAACCTGCACCTGCGCCTGATCAGGTAGATTGGTTTCTCCCTCCACCATCAGGCGCCGATCAGGGCGCAAGGCAACCGATGTCGAAATAGCGACTTCCAAGGGCACGATGGTCGCAGGCTCTTCCGCTACAGAAGCGTCAGCCGGTTGCGTGCTGGTAGCTGTCTGTTCAGATACATTACTCGGGGGTTCATCTTCGGAACCGCTGCATCCTGCAGCCGACATCGTCACCACCATTAGTAGGCCAAAGCCCGTTTGTCGCGTATACCCTGTTCGTAACTTACACATAGTGCTTCCTCAAAAACGGCGGCTTCCAGATTATCACTGCCACCTGCTGGTAGCAGTGAATTCGATCACTCATGAAGCATCAGGAAGAGGAGCGATGGCAGTCATAAGCAAGGTGCCGTTTGGGCTACTTCATTTCAAAGCCACGCTGAATCAAGAAGTCGCGCATATGGGGTCGTAGTTTGTTATCAAACAGCGGCTTCAGGTTTTGTGACCAATCGGTGTCTTTATTGCCACTGCTACGCGACTGATAATACGCCTGCATGGTGTCATCAAACGCTTGCACCTGCGCACTGTCGTCGCTGTAGTAGTCTTCTTTTAAGATCGCTTCAACCGGCAGGCGGGGCTTTACCTCCGACTCATGAGACGGATAGCCAAGGCACATACCAAATACAGGGTAAACATGCTCAGGCAGCTTTAACAGATCGCTAACCGCTTGGGGGTTATTGCGAATACCGCCAATATAACAGATGCCCAGCCCTTCTGATTCAGCAGCTGTCGCAACATTCTGCGCCATTAAAGCAGTGTCTACCGTGGCTACCAACAGCTGTTCTGTCATCCCTCGAACAACGTTGGAGCCCGCCCGCTCAGATGCCTCGGTTGGGCGCTTCATATCAGCACAGAAGACCAGAAAGTCCGCACAGCTGGCAATATAAGGCTGGCCACCCGCTAGCTCAGCAATCTGCTCGCGATTAGCCGGATTTGTAACATGAATAACCGTATAGGCTTGAACATGACTGGACGTTGCCGCGCCTTGACCCGCCTGGATAAGTTCGATCAGAAGCTCACGTGCAATCGGCTGATCCTTGAATTTTCGAACTGAACGGTGGGATTTCAAGAGTTTAATAACGTCGTTCATGGTACCTCGCCTTTATAAATCAGTATCGCTTATCAACACTAGAATCGCACAGCCGCACGCTAATAGCCTACTGCTAAACGCTTTTATCCAATAAGCGCAAACATGGGCTTGCTTAGCGAAGCTGGCTGTCTTTACTACCTCGGCGATTATAGCTGCTAGCGTTCGACTGTTTTTTGTCGTGCTCGTTCTGGCAAACAACGCATAGCCGAACCCCGGGGACTGCAAGGCGGCGCGCCTCAGGAATCACCTCATCGCACTCTTCACAATACTTACGGCTTTTGCCCTGCGGCAGCCGACTGCGGGCAAGCTCGACAGCATCATCCAGCGTTCTTTCGATTTGCTCTTGTTCGGCACCCTCTTTTGCCCATCCGCCTGCCATTATTGAACTCCCTACTCGCTGGTTTATCTATCAAGGTAGCAGCTATCGGCAGGTCACAAATATGCCACTAATGGAATCGCTTAGCGTTAAGAAATTTTCTTTACATACAAGGATGTTGTAGCGCTTCAGGCTATACTCTTTGATAATCCCCTGATGAAACATAACGATGCCAGGAAGCTGCCATGAATAACATTAAATCTGATGCCTATGGTCAAGAGTGGAATGCCGGACAATATGCGGAAAATGCCCATTTTGTTCCCAAATTAGGCAGTGACGTCGTAAAGCTGCTCTCGCCACAACCAGGCCAGCGCATTTTGGATCTGGGCTGCGGCGACGGCGTACTAACCGAACGTTTAATGCATCTTGGTGCTGATGTATTAGGCATTGACTCATCAGAGGAAATGGTGACAGCCGCACGCCAACGCGGCGTTACTGCTCGCGTTGTTGATGCCCATGAGCTTCCGTTTGACCACGAATTTGATGCCGTTTTCAGTAACGCCTCACTGCATTGGATGCTGGACCCTCAGGCTGTTCTTTCTGGCGTTAAGCGTGCTTTAAAACCGGGTGGGCGGTTCGTGGCTGAGTTTGGCGGGCACGGTAATGTCGCGGCTATTTGTACCGCGCTCATTGCTTCGCTTCAGTTTCGGGGTATTAGCGCTCGCGGTCGGCACCCCTGGTATTTTCCGACCACGGAAGAGTACGCGCACCTGCTGCAAACGGTTGGTTTTCAGGTAGATTCAATTGAGCTGCTTCCGCGCCCTACCGCGTTACCGGCGGGGATGGCAGGCTGGCTTGAAACCTTCGCCAATCCGTTTTTACATGGATTAGAAGATGATCTTCGAGACTCAATTATGGATAACACCATGATTCTTCTTGGCCACAGCTTAAAAGATGGCCAAGGAAACTGGACAGCAGATTATGTCCGCTTACGCGTCTCGGCCCACGTATAACCTGTTACAGGCCGCCTGCCAGGGCAACATGCTTTGTAGCCCTGGCAGGCTCCAGCCCCCGTTCTTAAAACAGCTAGAGTAGTTAAAACAGTTAAAACGGTTAAAACGCGTCCCACTCCTCAGTTGCCCTCTCTTTAGCAATACTTTCTCTACCAACGCTCTCTCTACCAACGCCCTCTTTGCCAACGCTCTCTTTTATGACGGCTGTTTTCGCAGGCAGTTGGTTTGATGAGGTGGCAGGTGCTTGCTCATCTAGCCGAAACGTCGCTATCAACGTGGCTAACTGCTGCGCCTGGTCTTCAAGCGCGCTGGCTGCACTACTGGTTTGTTGCACCAGAGCAGCATTTTGCTGCGTGACCGAATCCATTTCAGTGAGTGCGGCATTAATCTGTTCAATGCCCCCATCCTGCTCACGACTTGCCGTGGATATTTCGCTCATCAACGTGGTTACCTGCCCAATCGCCTGCACCGTTTGTTGAATCGTATGTCCACTGCGTTCAGCCTGTTCCGCGCCGCCGTTAATTTGTGATGTTGTTTGCCCAATCAAGTCACGAATTTCTTTGGCGGAGGCGGCACTGCGCGTAGCCAACGAGCGCACCTCACTGGCAACAACCGCAAATCCACGCCCCTGTTCCCCGGCTCTAGCAGCTTCAACCGATGCATTAAGTGCCAGGATATTGGTTTGAAAAGCAATCGAGTCAATAACCCCGATAATGTCGTTAACGCGGCTTGCGCTGGCTGCAATGTCACGCATCAACTGTACCGTGCGCTGCACTTCTTCGCCGCTAGCTTCCGCTGATTGAGAGGCAGCAATCGACAGCTGGTCTGCAGTGTGAGCGGTTTCTGCGTTTTTGCTCACGGTCGCTGACATCTGCTCCATGCTGGAAGCTGTTTGCTGCAGCGCAGATGCCTGCTGCTCAGTGCGCGAAGAGAGGTCCTGGCTGCCCGATGAGATATCGCCCGCGCCATTAAAAACGCTCTCGCTACTACTGCGTAGAGAGTGCACCAGTGCTTTCAGCTTGGCCTGCATGTCCGCCAGGGCGCTGAACAATTGGCCCACCTCGTTACGCCCTCGCGCTTCAATGCGGTCGGTCAAATCTCCTTCGGCAATGGTGGCAAAATGCGCTATTGCCTGGTTAAGTGGGCGCACGACGCTGTGCATCATAGCCATACGGATAATAGTGGCGGCCACTAACGAAAGGATGAGCAGCGCTAATGCAATCACGCCGACCGTTTGGGTCAAATTCCCCACCTGCTCGATCACGCGCTGCCCCCGTGCCTCGGTGTAAGCGATAAAACCGTTCATGGCCTCATCCAGCCGTACACCACTCTCGCCTAATTCCTCCTGGTGACGCTGCACCTGGAACGGCGGAGCCTCCAGCAGGGGCACAATGCCGTCGGTAACAAATGCCTCGTAGCTTAAAACAACAGCCTCACGGTAGCCGGCAAGCTCACTCTCTTCTGGCACCGACAGCGCACTGAATTCATCAAAATTCGCTTGGGCCATTGCTACGGCCTCAATCGCCAGTTGGAGGCTTTCCAGGCCTTTATCAGGATTGCCTTGCGTACTGAAGCTTGCAAAACGGTCCAGGAACGTTTGTGCTCTGAGTGCATTGACTTGGGTACGGTTGGCGAGATTGGTTAACCGAACATTGACATCGGCTAACTCCTCAAGCGCTCGGCCGCTGGTGTGATTGGCATAAAACCCCAATCCACTTATCAGTCCTATCATCAATACCATCAGCGCGAGCGCTGCGGTCAAAGTCCACTTAATAGAGAGATGTCTCATCCAACTGATTCCCTTGCCGTTTATGGTTGTTCATTACTATCGGCAAGAGTAAACCAAGCTGAAGTACTTTATGTGCCACTATCGACCTATGTATAACTAAAAGGTATAAAAAACCCACCATGGCTTAGGCCACGATGGGTAAATACCGACGCTTTTTTAAGCAGCAGTATTTTTAAGGGTTGCCATATCAATCACGAAACGATAACGCACATCGCCTTTCGCCATGCGCTCAAACCCTTCGTTGATATTATTGATATCCAACACTTCGATATCACACGTGATGTTTTGCTCAGCACACAGTGTTAAAAGTTCTTGTGTTTCAGCAATGCCACCAATTAAAGAACCTGCCACGACACGACGCTTGAATACCAGATTGAAGGCTTCCACAGGAGGCTCGATAGGCTCCAGCAAACCAACAAGAATATGCGTACCGTCGTATTTAAGCGCCTTTAGGTAAGGATTTAGGTCGTGCTGAACGGGTACGGTATCCATCATGAAGTCAAAGCTCTCAGCCACGGCTTCCATCTGTGCTGAGTCGTTTGAAACCACCACATGGTCGGCGCCGTTACGCCTGGCTTCTTCTACTTTGGCATCGGAACGGGTAAAGACGGTCACTTCTACGCCAAGTGCTTTGGCCAGTTTCACAGCCATATGGCCCAAACCGCCCATACCGATAACGCCCAGCTTATGTCCTTTGCCGATACCAAAGTGCTTAAGCGGCGAATAGGTAGTGATACCTGCGCACAAAATAGGGGCTGCAGAGGCAAGGTCGATGCCATCAGGCATGCTCAACACGAAATGTTCGCTCACCACGATGCTATCGGAATAGCCGCCCTGGGTAATCGTGCCGTCCTGGCGATCTTCGCTACCGTAGGTCATGATGGACCCTTCCAGGCAGTACTGTTCAACGCCATCGTTACAGGCACTACAGGTGCGGCAAGAATCAACCATGCAGCCAACGCCCACCAAATTACCTGCTTTAAAACGGCTCACCTGACTGCCTACCGAGGTGACTCGGCCTACAATTTCATGCCCCGGCACGACCGGGTATTGGCTCATGCCCCAATCGTTCTGAGCAAAGTGCAGGTCGCTATGGCAAACACCGCAGTAAAGAATTTCTATGGCGACATCATCGGCACGCGGTTGACGACGTTCGAATGAAAAAGGCGCTAACGGTTTATCCGCCGCAAAAGCAGCGTAGGATTTAGCTTGGCTCATCAGATAAAACTCCTTAAATCGGTGATCCTCGTAACCGTGAGGACGCCTGACCATTATTCGCCGATTAAACCGCAATAACGATGAGCGAAGCTCCGTATTTTTTGCCTATTTCTCCAAATCAATGTGATGAAATAACAAAAACAAACCGATATTATGGCACTATTATCCGAATCCACCCATTTTTGCACGTTTCTGGCAGGTCTCCATGAGTTCGTTGTTTCCTACCTACCCGCCCTTGGCGCGCACTATTGCAGCGCTAACCCAGGCAGACGGCATCACTCAGACGCACCTACCGGGCGTCTCGCTGCTGTGCTTGGGGCGCCATCAAGCTCGCACTCCGTTACTGTACGAGCCCAGCTTGACCGTTATCGCTCTGGGCCGGAAAGTGGGCTATCTGGGAGATCGTGAAATTCACTACAACCCCGGCCACTACCTGGTACAGACCCTGCCGCTGCCGTTTGAGTGTGAAACTCATGGCTCACCCGAAGCACCACTACTGGGTATTTCAGTAAAGCTGGATCCGCCCCTGTTAAGCGAGATGGTCATGGCTATGGGCGATGCCGGCGCACCCGCCCTTTCTCCCAAGCCCATGGCATCCGTTGCCATGACAGAAGGTATGCAGCATGCTGTTGCCCGCTTGGCAAACACGCTGAAATGCGAAACAGAGTGCGCGGTCATGGGGGTGTCGCGCATCCGTGAGGTGGTTTTCGAGGCGCTGAAAGGAGAACAGGGGCCCGCACTCAGGGCGCTGGTGAACGGCCAAGGGCACTATTCACGCATTGTGCAGGTGCTATCGAAGCTTCACGTAAACTTCGCCGATGAGTTTACGGTTGAACAGCTGGCTCAGCGAGCCAGTATGAGCGTTTCGACGTTCCATCACTATTTCAAGCAGATTACTCGCGCCTCGCCTGCCCAGTACCTAAAGCGGCTGCGGTTGATAAAAGCCCAGCAGCTTCTGTCGCAGCAGGGCCATAATGTCAACCAGGCGGCATTGGCGGTCGGCTATCGTAGCGTGCCGCAATTCAGCCGAGACTATAAACGCTACTTTGGCGAATCTCCCCTGCAACATCGCCGCCAAGAGCAGATGCTGCAAGGGTAGTTATCGCTTACTTGGCAAGCTCACTTTGCAAATATTTGGCTCTTGTCCTTGAACGCCTTGAACTCTAGCGCGTTGCCACAGGGGTCGAGCAGGAACATGGTGGCTTGCTCGCCCACTTCACCTTTAAAGCGTACGTAAGGCTCAATCACAAAGACGGTGTTGCGTGACGTCAAGCGCTCGGCAAGTGCTTCCCACTCATCCCACTCTAAAATTACGCCGAAATGCGGCACCGGTACGTCGTGGCCATCTACCGGGTTGGTATGGGCATTCTCTTGGCTGGGCGTTTTAGGGTGGCCGTGAATTACCAGTTGGTGACCAAAAAAGTTGAAGTCGACCCAGTTGTCACTGGAGCGCCCTTCTTCCAGACCAAAAACGTCGTTGTAAAAAGCCCGGGCTAGCGCTACATCGTAAACCGGGATGGCCAAATGAAAGGGGGAAAGGCTCATAGTGGTCTCCTGCTCGCTCTCGTTATGTAATGAGTGACACGAAGTGCCAACCCGCGATGGTCATCCTAGGCCGAGCCTTATAAAAATAAAATCAATATCTTTTTCGCCAATTCACAAATATTATTTATTAATGATACGAGAGCTTAAAACCCTAACAGCCGTCGCTCAAGAAGGTACCTTTGCCTCGGCAGGCCAGAAAATTGGCTTAACGCAAGCGGCTGTTAGCGCACAGATGAAGCGGCTGGAAGCACAGCTGGGCGTTACCCTGTTTGCCCGAAAAGGGCGTGCGGCGGTATTAACGGCGCAAGGCCAGGACGTTCTTCAACAGGCGCATACCCTACTCGCCCTTTATCGGACACTTGGCGAAGCCAATACCGACAAGCCTGCCAGCACACCGGTGAACATAGGCGCTATTGCCTCCATTCAGCGCTCGCTACTGCCCAGTGCCTTGGCTCGTTTTCACCGAGCCTATCCCGACTGCCGGAGCCGCGTGTTGCCGGGGCTCTCCATGGCGCTGGTCAATCAGGTGGATGCAGGCGAGCTTGATATGGCGGCCATTATTCGCCCGCCTTTCTCACTGCACAGCGATTTACGCTGGACACCACTAGCCCATGAACCTTACCGCCTAATCGTCCCGGCCTTAACGGAAGGCGATGATTGGCGCAAGCTGCTCAGCCGCGAGCCTTTTGTGCGTTACGACCGCACCTCGTTTGGCGGCCGCCAAGTCGACCGCTTTTTACGCGCCCAGCACTGTCATGTGCATGAGCTGTGTGAGGTGGACGAGCTGGATACCATTATCCAATTGGTGGCCAACGGCGTGGGCATTGCCCTGGTGCCAGAGGTAGCCGCCCTGCAGCCCTGGCCACCAGCGGTGCGCGCCATCCCGCTGGGTGAACATACGTTTCATCGGGATGTAGGATTGATTCATCACGCAAACAGCCAATTAAGCGCCCCTGCCCGCGCCCTTACCCAATTGATTTGTGAAGCCACCGATCCTTAGGATAAAACCAAAAAAACGCCAGCCCCTTACAAGGGGCTGGCGTTTTCAAGCGCACTTGATATGACACAACCGTGCATTCAAGCGTGAGCAGGCAAAATCTTACAGAGCAACTTCTTCTGTTTCAGCGTCCTGCTCTTCGCTTTGTGCATCAGCGTTTTCGTCAACGCTGCTCTCATCACCGGCATCAGAGGCTTCTGATTCAGGCTGCGCGTTTTCAACTTCCGCTTGAACGTCTGTGTCTGTTTCAGCAACATTCATCGGCTCGTTCAGCTTAAGCGCTTCTGCCGTGTATACCCGCATTTCACGCAGCAGCTCCGGATTTTCAGAAAGACGCTGGCCGTAAGACGGTACGATTTCGGTCAGCTTTTCCTGCCACGCATCGCTTTGCACTTGCTCAGCAAACACGTTTTCCAGCAAATGCAGCATAATGGGCGGCGCGGTTGAGGCACCGGGTGAAGCCCCCAGAAGTGCAGCGATTGAGCCGTCTTCAGCACTTACCACTTCGGTACCAAACTGCAGCAGGCCGCCATGTTCAGGGTCGTTCTTGATGATTTGAACCCGCTGACCGGCGGTCCAAAGCTTCCAGTCATCGCTGTTCGCTTCAGGGAAAAAGTCCTGCAGCGCTTCAAAGCGGTCGTCATCGGACATCATTACCTGACCCACCAGGTAGCTCACCAGATTGAAGTTATGCAACCCCACCTGGGTTGTCGGCCAGATATTGTTAAATGTTATGGAGCCAAACAGGTCGGTCCAGGAGCCTTCTTTCAAGAACTTGCTTGAGAACGTGGCAAATGGGCCAAAAAATAGCGCAGGCTCGCCATCCAGGTTGCGGAAGTCCAGGTGCGGAACCGACATCGGCGGAGAACCTTCACCGGCTTTGCCATACACCTTGATCTGGTGCTGGGCGACAACCTCAGGGTTGGTGGTGTAAAGGAACTGGCCACCCACCGGGAAACCGGCGTAAGCGTCCGCTTCCGGAATACCGGATTCCTGAAGCAGCGGCAGCGCAGCACCGCCCGCACCAATGAACACAAACCGGGAATCGATGGTGGTTTCATCACCGTTTTCCAGGTTTCTGATCGTCACGTGCCAGGTACCGTCGTCATTACGCTCAAGACCGCGCACTTCACTGTTAAGCGAAAGCGTGAAGTTATCGCTATCGCCCAGGCCTTCGACCATCTGGCGAGTCTGCGCACCGTAGTTAACTTCCGTACCCATCTGCATACGAGTCGCGGCAACCGGCGTGTTCTCATCACGACCAGCCATCACCAGCGGCATCCACTCAGCGATTTCCTGGCGATCTTCCGAGTATTCCATGCCTTCATAAAGCGGGTTTTCGGTCATGCGTGCGTAGCGTTCGCGCAGGAAAGCGACATCGTCTTCCCCCCACACCAGCGCATGATGCGGCACCGAATTAATAAAGGCTTTCGGGTCGCTCAGGATGCCCTGATCGACCTGGTGGGCCCAGAACTGGCGGGAAATTTCAAACTGCTCGGTAACGTTAACCGCACGCTCAATTTCAACGTGGTCGCCATCACCCGGCGTATAGTTCATTTCCATGAAGGCAGAGTGACCGCTGCCTGCGTTGTTCCAGGCATTGGAACTCTCTTCAGCAACCTGGCCCAAGCGCTCGTAAAGATGGATATCCCAGTCGGGTTCTAATTCTTGAAGATAGGTACCTAGTGTGGCGCTCATGATGCCGCCACCAATTAATACAACATCAACAGGCTCATCCGCCGCAACGGGCATCGCTGCAAACGCTAAAAGCGGTGTGCAGAGTAAAAAACGTAAATGTTTATGCATGTCATATCCTGACGATACAGAAATAACTTGCCGAAGCTATAATTGCCCGGCATCGAGGGGGGTATTGACTTCGACTAAAGTCTAGCAAAATTAGATCTTTTCGGAAACCAATGCGATAGACACGCACAAAGGAAAGTAAGACATGAGACCTGAAGACCTTGAAAAACTGGTAACTCGCACCATGCCGTTTGGCAAACACCAGGGCTGGCTCATTGCCGACTTGCCGGGGCCCTACCTTAACTGGTTTGCGCGGGAAGGTTTTCCATCGGGAGAGATTGGCCAACTGCTGCAACTAATGCAGGAAATTGACCATAATGGGTTAAGCGACTTGCTGGAGCCGTTACGCAAGCCGTCCAAGTAAGGTTACGCGTTTGAGCGCGACGCCAATACCTGCTGATATTCATGACGATACGCCTTGGCATGTTGCGTGGCGTCATCGGGAAAGCGCCCCAGCGCTACGGCCAGCTCAAAAAAACCAGCAGCGGGCATATTATCGCCCCGGCGGCTTACCACCAGCGCGGCGATAAACGGCTGATGGGCAGCAGCATCATCGCGCATAAGCTGCTCTAGCGCCTGAGCCACCCGCTGAATAGTACGTGGAGGTGTCAGACCCAACGCCGCAGCCACTTGCTGATAGGTGATCGGTAATGTTTTTTCGGGTGCCGTGGTGAGTAATTGGCGCACGGCAGTCGCAACATCTGTCATAAAAACCCTGTTAATGTCTGTCTCACGTACTGTCTCACCTACTGTCTCACGTACTGGCTTTATCGCTACTCACTATCACGCTGAGACGGTCAGTGATTAGTGAACCTGGCGGTGCCGGGAGCGGCCTTCACGCACGAGTATCTCCTCAGCATCCAGCGTCGCAATCGGTATCTCATGCTGAGTGGGAATATCTCCCGTTAGTTGAAGCGCCTGATAGCGTAGCGCACACACGCGTAAAAACGAGGTGAAGTTGCCCAAGTCGTGTCCGGCATCGATAGATTCATGATACAGGCGAGTAATCAGTTGAGCCGTATTCATACCATCACGCGTGGCGATCTCTTCCAAAATGAGCCAGAAGTAGTGCTCCATTCGCACGCTCGTCACCATGCCATCAATACGCAGTGAATGCGTCGCACTGGACCATAATTCAGGATTGGCGTGAATAAAGAGTTTGCACATGGGTGTGATCTCTTAACGTTCAGATAAGCCGTTAGCATAGTGGACAAATACGCTACGCGCCTAATGTCTGTTAGGTGCATGTCAGTTAGGCGCGTAAGCTTTGCTTTGTATGATGATGCTAACGGCCCAGCGCTCACTGGTTTAGCAGTGCCATAAATTGAGCAAGCCAAGCTGGGTGGGCAGGCCAAGCGGGCGCCGTCACCAGATTGCCATCGGTTACCGCTTCACTTACCTCAATGCTGGCGAAATGTCCGCCTGCCAACTCAACTTCTGGCTGGCAAGCCGGGTATGCCGAACACTGCCTGCCTTTGAGCACGTTTGCAGCGGCTAGCAATTGCGCGCCGTGGCAAATCGCAGCAACAGGCTTATTGGCTTCAAAAAAGTGCCGAACCATCGCCAACACATCCTGATTCAAGCGTAGGTATTCCGGGGCACGCCCGCCGGGCACCACCAGTGCATCATAATCAGCGGGATCAATACGCTCAAAATCGGCATTGAGCGCAAAGCGGTGGCCAGGTTTTTCAGAATAGGTTTGATCACCTTCGAAATCATGAATCGCCGTCGCCACGGTGTCGCCCGATGCCTTGCCAGGGCAAACGGCATCAACCTGATGACCAACAGCCATCAATGCCTGGAAAGGCACCATGGTCTCGTAATCTTCAGTAAAGTCGCCGGTAATCATCAGAATGCGCTTGCTGGTCATCTCCGTACTCCTTCTTGTTTTGTCGTTGCGCACACGCTGCGTGTGCCAAACAAGCCTAGCAAGCACGTTTTCGATAGCGGTAGTACGCCATTACTACACTGATTTTTTTATAGCGAAAACACGCGGTCAAACCGGCAGATGCATAATGGCACGCTTTATGTGGCGCTCTTCAAGCCATAATTTGCCAAGGGTAAGGGGAAGCTTAAATCGGCGCTTGCCCGCCGCACCAGGATTAAATAACAGACGATCCTCCTGCCATTCATTGCGGGGCTTATGAGAGTGGCCGTGCAATATCACATCACAGGGCGTCGCTGCATTAAAATCAACAAAGCGATGTACCAAGTGTAACCGCCAACCATTCACGGTAAGCGACTGAGTGAGCGGCAATGACGCCGCCCAAGAGGCAGTATCGATGTTGCCTTTAACCACCAGCAGCGGGGCTATTTGTTCAAGGCGATCAAGGATTACCTTGTCCTCAGGCTTTTGGCCGACATCGCCTAAATGCAAAACCAGCCCACAACCTTCCAGGCAAGAGTGTGCTTCCTCGCGTAGCAACCCATGCGTGTCGGCAATGACGCCAATAGGCGCTTCAAGGGTTAATATGTGATGTTCAGGCTCAATGCACCAAATCACTCGTATGTTCCTTACCGTTCAAGAGCGTGAACTCCTTGTCTTTCAAGGCAGGCGTGTTACAGCGTATCGCCTTGCTGCCGCTCTGGTTATGCACGTTCATGGGCTGTTTATCAATCAGTGTAGTCACGGCCTGAAGCAATCAACCCCCGAAACGTAAAACAGCGAATGCACCGTAGATGCATTCGCTGTTAACAGGCAATACGATGACGCTAGGTCAGTCGTGCAGGCACCTCTTTATAAGGCAATGAACGTACTTGCTGCCCCGCGTCACCGCTCACCTGGAATCGGCTCACCAGCAGATGCATATCGCCAGCTCGCGCATCAAGTTCGTGGCTTGCGCTTGAAGCATCCTGAACCAAGCGGACATTTTGGTGGGTTACCTGATCCAGCTGCGAAATCGCCTGATTAATCTGCTCTATACCCGTCGACTGCTCCTGCGTGGCATCGGCAATTTCTGTCACGTAGCGAGTGACTTCTGACAAGCTATCGATGATTTCTTGAAGGTGCGTGCTGGACGCATTAACCAGTTGCTCGCCTTCACTGACTTTGGCCACGCTGTCAGCCACCAAGTGACGAATTTGCGCTGCCTCATCGGCACTGCGACCGGCAAGTTTACGCACTTCCTGGGCGACCACGGCAAAACCACGCCCCTGCTCCCCTGCACGAGCGGCCTCAACAGAGGCGTTTAGCGCCAGCAAGTTGGTTTGGAAGGCAATATCATCAATGGCTTTAATGATCGAGGTGATTTTCTCACTCGCTTCACGTATATCCCCCATCGCCGCCGTTGTACGTTTGGCGACATCCCCCGCCGAGCGTGCCCGCTGATCGACACCTCCACTGGCACCTTTTGCCTGATCCGCATAGTCGGCTGTCTGCTTCACGGTAGAGGTGATTTGCTCAAGACTGGAAGCCGTTTCGGCTAGCGAGGCGGACTGCTGATCCGTGCGTTGTGACAGGTTCTCATTACCCGAAGCAATTTGTCGGCTGCTTTCGGCAATCGCCTCAGCGCTTTCACGCACCTGGGCAACCATACCTTCAAACGTGTCCATCATACGGTTGAACGCTTGGGCAGTTTGGCCGACTTCATCGTCTCGCTGTAGATCAAGACGTTGTGACAGATTGGTATTTTCGCCACCTACGCCACTAATGTTCTCCATTTGCCGGCGCATGGCCACCAGCGGGCCAAGTACACGTACCAGCGTACGCCAGCCAAAAATCGCCAGCAGAGCGACAACGCCTAACGTGACAGTGATCAGTAAAGTGAGCCCGGCGGCGGCCAGTGTTTCTGCCTGGTCAACCGCATTGTCCGCCTGCGCCGCCGCATATCGCTCTACGTCGCTCAGCGTCTGCTCTATTTGTGCCATAGCGCTTGCCACGCTCACTAGCGCCTCCTGAACCTGGCGACCTAATTCCAGCTGCTGTTCACGGAGCCGGTAAACAGACAAGGCGTCAGTGATCATCACGCTTTCCAGTCGATTAATATCCTCTCTCAAGGCATTGACCATCGCTACCTGGCTTCTTTCTGAATCAGGTGCATCGTTAATCGCCGTTAACCAGTCACGCATCTGAGTGAACTGGGGTTCGATAGCGTTCTGGCGCAGCGTAGACAGCGCTTCGGCATTTGTGGCCTGCACCATTTGATGGCCATAACCCGCCAGCAATGCCAACGCAGTGCTGACATTCGCGCTGTAACGGCTGATATCCGTGCCTTCAACCACCAGGCTATCCAGCACCGTTGTGGGTAACGTGGTCATGCCATCTTCACGCCACGCTTCCATTAACTCACGCTGCTCGCTCTGGTAGCGCTGCTGGTTAATCACTGAGACGTTGGCCACTTCTTCAGCACTGCTCATGGCATTACTGATTAACGTCTCCATTTGCGTCAACGTAGTGGCCGTGTCTGCTTTTAGGCCAAGCTCCGTCTGGCGGGCCGCTTCAAGCGCTGCGTCACCCACACGTAACGCATCGTACTCATTGTTCAGGTTTTCCAGTTGCCCTTGGAGCCCCTCTTCTCCTAATCCCCGACGAGCTTCCAGAAAGCGCTGATTAAGTGTCTCTTCCGTGACAATGCTATCCAGGTCAGACGCGCTTTCTGCAGCGAGCAGTTCGTTATGACGCTGGCCGAAGGCCGCCACGGTGAGCACCAAACGACGACTGGCATCCTGAAGAGGCAGTACATCGTCGGTAATAGTGTGTTGAACGTTGATTAGCCGCTGGTTGGTAAACCAGCCGGTCACGGCAAGCGCAACCGCGCCCAACATGGCCACAATAAAGAGGCTGATGAGCATGGTACGTATACTTAACGTCTTTTTCATTGTGCGTGTTCGCTTGTGTCAGAAGTCATGCAGGAGCGTCTACTTTTGGTGAAAAAGTACCACTAGCCAGGCGGTCAAGGATAACCGTTACAACCAAAACCGGGCATTTATTTTCTAAAAAAAACCGTCAGTTAAGGTGTGTTTTCCTTTTGAAATTACGTGATACAGAAGCCTACAGGACTTAATATCGGCAACAAGCGGCTTAACTATAATCGCACGTTCGCTGCCTATTGATTACCAAGCAAGAGCGGAGTATCACGTTGTTTCAGCCTCGCTTTAGCGTAAGGCCTTTTAGGGTTGCTACATACTTAGAGAAAAGGAACGAATCAATGAATATCGTGATACCTGATGATTACCAGGACTGTGTACGCCATTTGGATGCCTATGCAATGCTCAACGGGCACAACGTAACTATTTATCACGATACGCTGACCGATTTTGAGGCGTTGGTGGCACGGTTTTATCACGCGGATGCGCTTGTGTTAATTCGTGAACGTACCCCTATCACTGCAGAGCTGCTTGAACGCTTACCCAATTTAAAAGTGATTAGCCAAACTGGGGGCGGTGCGGCCCATGTCGACCTAAAAGCGTGTCAGCGCCACGGCGTTACCGTTATGACAGGTAAAGGCTCGCCGCACGCGGCGGCCGAATTAACCTGGGGATTGGTACTTTGCGGCATGCGCCACCTGCCTGAAGAAGTAGAGAACCTTAAAGCTGGCCGCTGGCAGCGAACCCTGGGCACCGGGCTAAAAGGCCGCACAATGGGGATTTTTGGCTTGGGCAAAATTGGTAGCCTGGTGGCCCGTTACGCGCAGGCATTTGAAATGAACGTGCTGGTATGGGGGCGTGAAGGCACCAGAGCTCGAGCCATGGACGCCGGGTTAACGGTTGCCGAGAGCCAGCAGGATCTTTTTAAACGTGCCGATGTGCTTAGCCTACATCTGCGCCTAAACGATGAAACGCGGGGTATTGTGACCGCTGACCATTTGGCCTGCATGAAACCCACAGCGCTTCTGGTAAACACTAGTCGCGCACCGTTAATTGCATCAGGTGCATTAGTTAGCGCCCTCGAAGCAGGCAGGCCAGGACGCGCGGCGGTTGATGTTTTCGATAGCGAGCCGACCTGCGACGATCCTCTGCTCACCCTGCCCAACTGCGTGGCGACGCCTCACTTGGGTTATGTCGAAAAAGATAGCTACGAGCTCTACTTTGGTGACGCGTTTGCGAATGTCGTCGCATTTAGCAACGGTGAGCCGGTCACTAATCTCACCTCTTAAATCCCGTCGCTGCGACCACCTCTGTGTCAAGTGTGCTAGCCTTATTACTCACCTGTGACACAGAGGACTTGATGCTCACTATTTCCAACCATGTTGCCTTGGCCGACTGGGAAATTGATATTAGCCAAATTCGCGCTCAGGGTGCAGGCGGTCAGAACGTCAACAAAGTGGCGTCAGCGGTACATCTGCGCTTTGATATTTCACGCTCTACCCTGCCGCCGTTTTATAAAGAACGTTTGATAGCACTCAATGATCAACGCATCAGTAAAGAGGGTGTGGTGATTATCAAGGCGCAAAGTTATCGCACGCTGGAGCTTAATAAAGAAGATGCCCTTGCTCGCCTGAAAGAATTGATCATCAGCGCGACTCGGCAGCAAAAGGTACGCCGCCCGACAAAACCCACCAAAGGCTCCCAACGACGTCGCGTTGACCATAAGACCCGCAAAGGAAAAATCAAATCGCTACGTGGTAAAGTTTCCTCTGCGTAAGCGCTATTGAGTCAAGTGAATTGCGCATGACCACCGTTTCCCGACCGCTCTCTCCTTGCATCCAGCACTGCCAGCTAGACACGACAAATACGTGCCAAGGCTGTGGCCGTACGTTGGATGAAATTGCCTATTGGGGCCAAATGACCGAGGCCGAAAAAGCCCCGGTCTGGGAGCGCCTGGAAGCGCAGGGCTATATCGCGTTAGCCGAGATTAGCCACCCGACGTAACAGAGCAGTGATTAACAGAGCAGTGATTAACAGGGTATTGATTAACAGATTAGTGGTTAACAGAGTGGCGGTCGCTCAAAATATGGTGCAGCTCACCGCAGGAAACCAGAGGGTCATCACAGTTGATCACGATATCCGACTGAGCCAGCACATAGCTGCGCCCGGTAATCGTATTTTCAACCACCTGGTAGGCGCCTTCCTGATGAGTCCCTGTAAACGTGCCAATAAACCCGGTTTCACGTAGCGAGACCGTTTCCAGTTTATCCCCTATGTTGAGTCGACCTTCGTAGTTCATTAACGCGAGCCTGGCGGAGGTGCCGGTGCCGGTAGTACTGCGACAAATCACACCTGGATGAACGTAGGTTGTTGAACGAGAGCGTACATACCCTTCACCCACTTGCTCTTCGGGGCCCATAAAATGCAGGAAAGGCAGCGGACCTACATCACCCAGCGTGTAGTGGGAAAAGCCGCGTTGAGCTTGCAAGGCCTCAACAATTTTATGCGCACAGGCCGAAAGCGCCTGCTCTTCCTCACGAATAAGCTTAAAACCAAGCTCGGCAGCATCCACTAGCGCGTAAAAGCCGCCGCTATAGGCGACAGAGTACGTCACGGTGCCGATACCAGGCACCTGGATGGTATCGCGGTAGGTATCAATATAGCTGGGCAAACCTTCACAGGTAACCGACTCGACCACGCCGTTATGCACACGCGCCTCGATATGTACCAGGCCTGCCGGGGCCTCCAACGAAAACTGCTGAATGCCTTCCTGCTTAGGCACAATCCCACACTCAAGCACCGCGGTTGCCGTACACAAGGTATTGGAGCCTGAATAGATCGGGTAGCCCATGACTTCCATAATGATATAACCCGCAGCGGCCTCGGGGTGCGTCGCTGGCACCAGTAAGTCCACCGACATCTCCGGAATACCGTAGGGCTCTTCCAGCAGCAAGCGACGCAAGCCATCGGCATCATCGCGCAGGTACTCCATTTGCTCACGCACCGTGGCGCCCGGCAGAGCATCAATCCCACCCGTTACGATTCGGCTGACATCGCCACCCGCATGAGTATCCATTAATTGAAGCGTATGGATCTTTTTCAAAGGCGTTGCTCCTGAGCGTTTGTTAGTGCAAAAGGTGCGCCGTGGGTATCCCACTGCGCATCCGGAACAATGACAATTTTGCCGAGATAATTGCTGCCCCGATTAACAAAATAGCGCTCGGCGTCATGCAGTTCAGAAAGCTTGAACGCCGCATGGAGAACAGGCTTGAGTTCACCACTACGAATCCAGGCGATTAGCTGCTCGGCTTCTTCACGAGTACCATGAGAAACGCCAAATATCTGCACCTGGTAAAGGTAAATACGCGTCCACATGATCTCACTGAGATTACCGCCGCTGGCCCCTGCTATGGAAAGGCGCGGATAGGATTGGCGGTGCTGCATATCAACAATCATGGTATCGATAAACAGATCAGTCATCTCGCCGCCGACCAAGTCCATCACCGCATCAATTGGCTTTCCGCCAGTGGCTTCTAAGACGCGCTCAACAAAGGTCGGCAGGTCGCCACGGTCAATAACGGCTTCGGCGCCTAACGCTTGCAGCGCAGCGGCTTTATCAGGCTGACTGACCGCATAAGGAACGGCACCGATAATACGGCATAGCTGAATGAGCGCGGTGCCTACGCCGCCACTGGCACCGCTTACCAACACGCGCTCGCCAGCCTTGATGTGTGCCGAGGTCATCATATGGTACGCCGTTTGATAGGAGCACATGCCCATCGCGGCTAGCTCAGCGTCGCGGAGTTCGGGATTATCAATGGAGTGGAACTGGTCTGCGGGTACCGCAATATACTCAGCGTAGCCGCCATCGGCCCCATGGCCGTAGTAGTCGGGAGTTAGATTGATATCCCGGCGCTCATCCGCATAAATATTGAAATCAAGCAGGCCACGCTGGCCAATACGCTCGGCATCCACGCCTTCGCCTACCGCTACGATACGCCCGGCCACATCTGCCCCCTGAATACGCGGAAACGTTAAGGTGGGCGTGCCGCCCATGGCAAAAGACGTCACGTCGCCTTTCTCTTTGGTGGGATACAGGCCTTCACGCGCTTTACGGTCGGTATTATTTTTCGCGGTCGCCGTCACTTGGACCAGAACATCACCTGGGCCGGGTAACGGCGTGTTGACATCTTCACGGTAATGCAGTTGTTCGACGCCACCATGCCCGACCAAGAGCATGGCAGCCATCGTAGAAGAAACGGTGGTAGATTCAGGCATTGTCAGGCTCCTTGATACAAAGGAATAAGACTAGCCGACCATAGCAAACTCTTGCTACCCCTTAAAAGCCTGCTGAATTAGAACCAGCCCTTTCGCCTGAACACCCAAATCAGCACGCCACCGATTCCTGCCATCATGCCTAAAATGAAGAAGTAGCCATAGCGATAGTGCAGCTCCGGCATGTAGTCAAAGTTCATCCCGTAGATACCCGCAACAAACGTTAACGGAACAAAAATCGCCGTAATGACCGTTAGAACGCGCATTGTAATGTTCAGTTGGTGCGACGAGATTGATATGTAACCGTCTACTAAATCACCGCAAATGTCGTAATACATCTGAGTAAGCGTATAAAGCCGCTCAAAACGTTCGGCAACATCGTTAATGGCATGCAGCGTTTCACTTTCCTCACGCGGGACGTGCTCATAGTCGTAGACAGTTAACTCTTGGGTAATCCCTTTATGATAATTAAACACGCGCCGCATCTTAACCAGCCGGGAGCGGTACATGGTAATTTTGCGCATTAATACATCGTTGCCATTTTCATGTAACTCATCTTCTAAATCGCTTAATTCCGCTTCAAATTCAAGCAGGCTATCGATGTAGTACCCGGCAGAGATATACATCACCTTGAGCGCCACCTGCTCCGGTGATTTCGCTAATAACGTCTTACCCTGCTCCTTAAAGAGCCGCTCAATGCTCATGGCAACGCCTGGATGTAGCGTCACTAGAAAGCACTCACCAATAAAAAAGCAGACCTGCTGAGGAACAAAGTTTAGCTGGGCATCAAAAGATGAAATACCGCGGTAAATAATCAGTGCGTGGTTATCAAACTCTTCTATTTTGGGTGGTACACGCTCCTTATGGGCATCCTGAATAGCCATGGGGTGACACTCAAATTTGCCCAGTAGCCGCTCAGCAGATTCTGCTGATTCCCCCTGCATATCAATCCATATATGACTGCCGGGGGTATTCTGCCATGTGACAAAAAGCTCTTCGTTCCCTTCATGGGTTTCGCCATCAGGGGTAGTCAAAATACTGCGAATCATAACTGTCCTTGGTTCCAGGGGCTTCTTAAATACGCTAATAACACGCTCACCACCGTGGAAGCTAACAACGCACCTAGAAACGGCGCTAGTGTGGGTACACTGTTCGGAAAGCTTGCCGCCATTATCCCTTCGCTTATGCTGGCGTGACTCATCCACCCAGGCAAGATCGCACCCAATAGACCCGCTATGCCGCCACCGATAGCCGCAAGGGGCGTCATGCGCCGCCATAAGCCCAGCAGCACGGGCACCACGGTTGCAGCGCAGACTAAATCAGCGATTAAAAAAAGACGTAAAACAGACACACCCTGAAGTGCGACAACCACGACAGGCACCATAAGCAAAACGGTCATCCAGCGTGTGAGCGCGATAGAAACGCTTGGCTGTTCACTGCGCGACACGATCAGTGAGGCAATACCGCTTTGTAGCGTATCTACGCTGGACGCCACCAATGTAACGGCAAGCACTAGTGCCGTTATAGCTAGCCAGGGTGGCGCGTTATTGAGCAGTGCAAAAAAAGGCATGGGCGGTTCGCCCAGCGGAACACCGTTCATGGCAGCAAGCATACCCAAACCGCCAATCACCATAACGATCATGACCGTGGCGCCCCCTCCTACCCAAGCCCCGCGGGCCAAACTGTGGTCATCACGTGCCGCCCATACCCGCTGCCAGTAGCCCTGGTGAAACAAGTTCGCTGCGGTAACCGCGATGACAAGCGTTAGTGCCACACTAAGCGCATCAGAAGTGGCGATAGAGGGCCATGCCGCACTGCTCGGCATAGCAGGCAAGTGCCAAAGGGTGACACTGGAAACCACCACTAACAGTGCAAGCAGCAACCATGCCTGCCAACGATCAGTGGCCAGGCTTGCGCGCAGCCCACCGCTTACCGTGTAAAGCAACGTAGTGAGCGTTACTCCAATAATCACCCAGCTCGACGGAACATCAGAAAGCAGCGAGGTGATCGCTCCAATAGCGGTTAATTCAGCGGCTAAAAAGCAGGCCATATACACCACGGAAACCAGCGTTACCCAGTGGCGCACTCCGCGCCCATAGCACGCCTCAGCAAACTCAGCGATGCTCCGCCCCTCAGGGAGAGCCCGGCGTATAGACGGACCATAAAAGCCAAGGACGATAAAAGGCAGTGAGGAGCCAAGGGCATAGCCTGCCAAGGCCAATGGGCCAATAAAAGCGCCAATTTCTGGCGGTGCAAACAAAATCCAGGCCCCCATACCAGATGCAACAAAAGAGAGCCCTAGCGTGGTGCTGGTTTGTGAATTACGAGCGGTTACGAAGTCATCCAATGAGCCTTTACGCCCACGGGCTTTAAGGCCTAAAAATGCAAAGCAACAGAGCGCCGCGCCTAGCACGGCTGACGTTAGGTATGGCATGTCGCACTTCCTCCGCCGGTACTAACCGGTTCAGGTTCCAGGGTCTGCGTCATAGCATTCTCAGCCACGTAATGTGGCTCCCCTGGCGACAGTGAATTGAGAGCGTATCCTGATGTAAAGCGAGCTAACCGTCAAAATGAGCAGCTACTCGCGCCGTATCCTAGCCGCTAAATAGCTAACAGGAAAACGGCTTACTTCTGCTATTCATTCGCTACAACGTTGTCTAGACTAACAAAAGCTGCTGTAAACTGAGTCAAAGCATTACAAAATAAAAGTAGCTTACCGCCATTAGTGTTATAAAACATTAGTGTTACAAGCGTCGCACAGGAGAATAAGCGACGCGCTTACAGGAAACCAATATGTCATACACCGAAGCCAAGGAGCATACGCAAGGGCGGCTCAATACTCTGTTTGCTGACCCCTACCGTGCGTTTGAAAACAATACCGATGAGCGCCAGCTTCACGTTCGCGTAATGCTTTATATGCTGCTGGCCCGCCCCATGTCACGAGGAGACATGACGCTACGCGTGATCCATGGCTGGGAGAACGGTAGCTGCGAGCCTGGCGACTTACAGCATGCTGACTACGTTTTAAATACGCTAGATGATGTAAAGCGCGCGGTGAAAGACTTCGACCAGGCCACGAAGCAAAACGCTCCGCTCCCCTCTGAAGACCCTGCCATTTTGGCGATGCCTTTAGCAAATGTGATCGCCGATGCCAAAGCCGAAGGGCAAGAGGTCACCGACGATATACCCAAAACGCCCGAACGCTGGTCTGCGCTTGAAGGCGGCTTGGCACTTTATACGCTTTTTAAAATGTATCACCGGTTGGTGTATGGCGAGGACGATGTCTACCGCTGCTCCCAATGCCAAACGGCCTTAGGCCCGCGTGAAATTCATGAATTTCATCTAGAGGAGAGTGAGTTCGCCCTTTTAGTGCCCCTTGTCGGACAGCCAAAAGAGGCGCCGTCTCTACTCGTATTGCATGAAAGCCAACTTAAGCCGATTGAAAAGCTACTGGAAGAAAGCTTGAGCCTGCTGAATGATTTTTAAGCCTTGAGTACAACAACGTCACTGGCCCCCACAAGAACCAGTGACTGCTTAGTAAGTAAGCGTCAGCTTAATGCAATAGTACTATTGATACCGCTTGAAACGTTTTCAGGCTCAAACCAGCGTGCCGTTACCGTTTTGGTTTGCGTCCAGAAGGCGATCGCCTGTTTTCCATTTGGCCCTAAATCGCCGAGCTTTGAAGCACGTGAGCCAGTGAAGCTGAAATAGGCAACCGGCACCGGGATTGGCACGTTGATACCCACCTGCCCCACGTCTATATCAGTTTCAAAGCGCCGCGCCACCCAGCCAGAATTCGTGAAGATAGACGTGCCGTTGCCGTTAGGATTAGCATTAATAAACGCAATCGCTTCGTCGAGTGTTTCCACGTTGACAACGCAGAGTACCGGCCCAAATATCTCTTCACGGTAAATGGTCATCTCCGCAGTCACATCGGTAAATAACGTCGGTCCCACAAAATTGCCCTTCGGATAACCGTGTACCTGGCAGTTACGCCCATCAATCAATAACGTTGCGCCCTCCTTTTCACCGGTCTCGATAAGACCTAACACACGCTCCTTGGCGGCAGGCGATACCAGCGGCCCTAAATCGGCATCCTGTTGGGTGCCAGGCCCCACTTTCATCTGGCCTGCAGCATCCACAATATCATCAATCCATTGTCGCGCCTCACCGACCAGCACCACGACCGAATTAGCCATACAGCGCTGGCCTGCGGCGCCAAATGCTGAGCCCAGCAGATTGTTGATGGCTTGGCTGCGATTTGCGTCGGGCATAACCACACAGTGGTTCTTCGCCCCCATCATCGCCTGCATACGCTTACCCGCATCTGCCGCCCGCTTGTAAAGCAATGAGCCGACGTGGGTTGAGCCAATAAACGATAGCGCTTTAATCGTTGGGTGATCGACAATCTGGTTGGCAACCTCAGGACCACCGTGCACCACGTTCAACACCCCAGCTGGCACACCGGCTTCATGGGCAAGCTCCACCAAGCGCATGGTCGAGCTGGGATCCTGCTCAGAAGGCTTCAACACAAAGGTGTTGCCTGTCGCGATGGCCAGCGGAAACATGAAACAGGGCAGCATGATCGGGAAGTTAAAGGCCGTAATACCGGCCCCTACGCCTAGCGGCTGATGTAGCGTATAAACATCGACGTCGCTTGCCGCGTTCTCGGCCACCTCTCCTAGCTGGAGCGAGGTAATCGAGCAGGCGTGTTCGACCACCTCCAGACCTCGCCCTACTTCACCTTTGGCATCTGGCAACGTTTTGCCATGCTCTTCGGTGATTAAGGCGGCTAGTTCATCGGTGTTGTCACGAATCAGTGCCTGCAACGCCAGCATAATACGCATGCGCTTTCCAAGCGGTACCTTGCGCCACTCTCTAAACGCATGATGGGCGCTTGCAATCGCATGCTCTACTTCTTCTGCCGTGCAAAAAGGCACCCGGGCAACCACCTTTTGGGTCGCCGGATTAACCACATCACGCCACTCCTGGCTTTGAGACAGGACGGCTTGACCATCAATGATCATGGGAATTTCGCGAACGGCCATTACGCTTGCTCCTGATTATGATTGTGTTTGTAACAGAGGCAGTCTCTATAGCTGCCCCAGGGCCAAGAATAGGGTATATCAGCAAGTTAACGTAAACGTCAACTAACGGTTAGTGACAATCCCGATTAGCGATGACAAGACGCCAAAGACAGTGCAAACGCATGTTTAACCGCTTGACCTCCCCTCCCAATAAGGGATGATAATACGGCGCACCCAGGAGATGTCTCTTTGCCTCAGCAATACATGCCCACCGCTATGACGTCTCTCCGGCTCGGCCAAGTGGGCCTCTGGAGCTTGGCGCTATTGCTGTGGTGCGCCGCTCCTCACGAGGCGATGCCGCGGGCTGCTGAGCCAGTTCATCACTCAGCCCTGGAAGACCACGCCAAGCCGCTGATCGTACTGGCTAACCCACTTAATCGCCTTAGCCTGGACCATGACAAGCGACGCCAAAACCCGGTAGTAATTCAAAATGATACCGGGGTGGCTCTGCCCGCCCATGAAAGATGGCCTGGTATTGCGCCTGCCGTTTATCACTGCGTATTGAATACCCTTGGCTCATCGAACCCAGGCTTACCAGGCGGCCTTCCTCCCTGCAGAGCACCACCCTACGCTTAACAAATAACGACAGTTAACAGAGGTGCATAACGCCTCTTTGCCACGTACATGACACCAGGCATTTATTATTAAAAGGTCTGGCCATATCAAGTTATTTCAGGAATCGTGCGTATGTTTCTGGTGGACCAACTTATTTTACTAGCAGCCATCCTGCTACTGGTCGGCATTATTTCAAGCAAGCTGTCAGCTCGCTTGGGTATGCCGGTACTCGTACTGTTTTTAGGAACCGGTATGCTTGCGGGGGAAGCAGGCATTGGCGGTATCGACTTTAATAATCCTGGTTTGGCACACGCGCTGGGCACGTTGGCACTGGCAATGATTTTGTTCGATGGCGGCTTACAAACGCCCCTCGCCTCAATCCGCCTGGTGTGGAAGCCAGCCTCGCTATTGGCCACGCTCGGCGTTTTGATCACATCAATGATTACCGGGGTCGCTGCTGCTTATATTCTAAAGCTCCCCTTGTTGGATGGTTTATTACTAGGCGCCATCGTCGGCTCCACCGACGCCGCTGCGGTTTTCTCATTACTGCGTAATGCTGGCATCCATATTAATCAACGACTCAAGTCTACGCTTGAAATTGAAAGCGCATCCAACGACCCGATGGCGATTTTCTTAACCATTGGATTACTTGAAGTACTGGTTAACGATATGCCCCTTGGAGTGGGCTTGTTAAAACTCTTTATCCTGCAAATCGGGGTAGGTGGCGCCGTCGGCTTGCTGGTCGGCTGGGCAGCCGTTCAACTTATTAACCGTATTCATCTGGTCACATCGGGCCTTTATCCCGTTCTAGTTGCGGCATGTGGGCTCTTCGCCTTTGGCGTTGCTGCGAACCTTGGAGGCAGTGGCTTCCTGGCGATTTTTATTGCAGGCGTCATGATCGGCAATCGCCCGATTGCCTTTCAGCGCAGCACGTTTTTGTTTCATGACGGATTAGCGTGGATGAGTCAGATCGTCATGTTCGTGGTGCTTGGGCTGCTGATTAATCCTGTTTCCCTACTGGATGTATGGCTGGAAGGCCTGATGATTGCGGCTATATTAACCTTGGTGGCTCGCCCACTCGCCGTCACTCCCATTCTTAAAATGTTCGGTTTTACGAACCGCGAAACCGGGCTGGTTGCCTGGGTAGGTCTGCGTGGATCAGTGCCCATTATTTTAGCTATTTTCCCACTGATTTTCGGCCTGGAAGGCGCTGAACTTATCTTCAACGTGGTGTTCTTCGTGGTATTAATTTCTGCCACTATTCAAGGCACTACGCTGCCCTACCTGGCGCGTAAACTGAAACTTACCGAAGCACCGCCTGTTGTGCCTGCCGCCAGCCTGGAGATTACCTCATTGGAGGACGTTGACGCCGACATTGTGGAATATCGGCTAGGTGACTTTACTCGTGCAGCCAACCGTCGTTTATCGCAACTCGCACTGCCTGACGGCACAGTGGTGGCCATGATCACCCGTGGCAAAGACGTTATCCCACCGCGTGGGTCCACCCAATTACAGCCAGGCGATCACTTGTTTGTCGTGCTGCGTCCACAGGTTCTGCCGTTTGTTGACTGTATTTTTGCGGAGGGAGCCACGGTCGACCACTACCAACTCCCCAATCAAATATTGCATCTGAAAGGCAACACCAACGTCGACGAAGTATTTAACTCCTATGGCATTACGCTAGACCGTGATATGCACTGCACATTAGACGCGCTTCTGCGTGAGCGATTGACGGACGAACCACGCATAGGTGACTCAATAGCGTTGGAAAACGTGACCCTCTCCGTTCAAGGCGTACTTGATGGGCGCATTACCACGGTAGGTTTGACCATCAGTCAGCCAGAACTCACTGTAGAGCAACACCCCGCCTGATACCCATACGTAAAGGCCACCCGCTATTAACGGGTGGCCTTTTGAAATACTTCAACGTGCTGCAAAAATGTCCTGCAAGAATCGTATTTCAACCAGTCCTGCTGGACCAGCACTGCAGAAACAACTCAGGCAGCTTCGTAGGCAGCTTTAAGCCGGTAAAACTCATCAACAATGGCGGCCATTTCAGCGGCGTCATAATGACAAAGGCCACTGACCACCAGCTTTTTAGAGCCGACACCGATTGCAACGCCCTTCGATTCAATGGAAAACTCAAGCAATGCGTCTGCTCGCTTCCCCTGCACATCAAGCGATGAGCGCGTTAAGGCAAGGCCTGGTGTAAACCCATCCAAACGCTCTAATGAAAACCCCATGCTATCGTAGATAACCAAAGGGCGTTTAGGGTTAAACATTACCCCATGCTTTTCCATTAGCGGTTTTAAATAATGCGGGAAATTTTTGCCTGAGAACGCCACATAGCAACGAGCAAATGCTTCAATAGCAGCGCTATCGTGGGTCGTCTCGCCATCACGAACCACCTGTAAATAACATTTTCCACTCTCATCACTTACGTGAAGCTCACCATTTTCTGCTTCACTAAAGAGCAGTGGCGTATCAGCACTTACCATATTGGTGAAGCGAAATTCCATTTGCCGCGACAGCCCGAACTTTACCAGTATTAGCGTAAACAACAGGTCACCAGGCACGCAGAAACGTCGCGCACCCGGATTATGGATCGGGTTGTAATCACCTGCCACGCCTTTAGCGAAACGGCTGGCCTGCTCGGCGGAGACCACTACATACTCTCCGTGTTGCGCGTAAAAATCCTTGAACATGGCGTTTGCTGCCTGCCTAGCGTTGAAATCGAAAACCCATAACTATCCAGCGTCGCGCATAATGCCATAAAACACGCGCCAACAGGAGTCACCTGCCAGGAAGCGAGTATGTCAAACACGAACATTACTAAAAAGCGCTTATCCCGCGTTGTATTGGCTACCTTGATCAGTAGCCTGTTTATCATAACGGTTTGGCTGGTGGGCAGCTACTGGTTGCTGAATAGTCAGTGGTTACCGGAAAGAATTTCTCAGTTTGAAGGTATTGAGGTTCGCTGGAGCCAAGGAACTAGCCGCCACCCTGGACGCTGGGAAGTAGACAACCTTTATCTTGCCCGTGAAGACGATGCGCTACCGATGGCAATTGAGGCCGAGCATGCCACGCTCACACTCTCGTTATGGTCGCTGCTGCGCGGCGAGTTACATATCAAGGTATTAGAGGCCGAAGGAATCCGCCGCTTAACGGTGGGTGATATCGCCCTTGAAGCGCAGGGCACGCTAGAAGTGGCTGATACAACCCTTAGCCGTGAAAACCTGGCCATACCCCATGTGAACTTGGCAATCACAGAAGGCCGCCTGATACGCCCAAGTGACCACGCCACACTGGTTAACGCCATAACCCTTGAAGCCACCGCAACGCTTGATGAGATCACGCCCACGGACCCGGCCACGGGTGCACTTAACCCTGAACTGCTAGCGGCACTTTCCGCAACACTTGATATTAAGGCGCAGGCAGATGCCTGGAATGTATTCATGCCCTACCTGGAGGCCATTCCGTGGCTTTTCCTGGACGGCCGCGGCGCACTGGAGGGCCATATTGAACTTGCCTCAGGCACACTTAAACCAGGTAGCCTGCTTACTTTGAAGGCACCTGAATTACGTTTAACGCTGGATGAGCGAACGCTTTTAGAGCACGATCAACCAACGACTTGGAGAGAGGCAGATGCACCTCCTCCACGTCACACAGCAACCGGTAGAGGAAGCGTCCAGCTACGCGTAGCCGATCACCATATTGATTTTGAGACTCGCCTACAAGATGTCACGCTGGCAGATACACAGCCCTATGCGGTAAATACCGCCTTAAGCCTTAAAAGCGATATGGCCAACCAGCGCTTGGACCAACTAACTCCACCCACGGATGCTGAGCTAGCGCTTGAAGGCACCATTACCCGGCTGGACATGATGGACCGCTACCTCGCCAATACGCTGGAGGGTCAGGGCATTCGCTTATCCGGCAATGGCCGTTTAGAGGCCAGGGTTAGCGTTCGCGACACTCACGCCCATAGCGCCCATTTGCGGGTCGAGGCAGACGCAATCGCGGTCAACGCACTGGATATGACCGCTCAAGGGCAAGGCATACTTAACGCTGAGCTAAAGGACGCCTCGATGGTGGACGCGACACTTGGTTTCTCCCAGGCAACACTCTCCCACGCTGACCAAACACTGCTTAACGACGCGACACTTGACCTGGTAGCACAAAGTCCTATCGAACCCGTATTAGCCCGCAGCCACGCCACCGCGACACTTCACTGGCAGGATGCCCGCATGGCCAGCATTAGCGCCCTGCAACCGTATATTGCCACCTACCTGCCGGACCCGGCTCCGTTTAACCTGGTCAGCGGCCAAGCGCAAAGTAATGGAACGCTCCATATTACCCCTGAACAGCTTAGCGGAGCGCTCACCTTAACCGGCGATTCGCTCACTACCCGCTGGCAACGTGATGAGCAGAGCACCCTGTTCACTAGCGATATGCAGCTTTCACTGCAACTACGCGAGGCCGCTACCGATGGCACAAGCATTGATATCAGTGGTAGCCGTTTACGCTGGCAGGTCGCTGATGACACACAGCCCGAAGAGCGCTTGGAAAGTATCTTAGTGGTTCGCGAAGGCCGCTTTCAGCGGCGTGGCGAGATTCCCAGTGGGCAGTTTCAGCTAGAGGGCAGCGTGCAGCGCTTGAGTTTTCTGAACGCTTTTTTACCCACAGATCACGGCGTTTCGCTGTCTGGCAACGGGCAGCTGTTCGCCCAAGGCTCTTTTAGCGGTAAGCGCCTGCTGGCACCTACTCGGCTGCGTATAGATGCCAACCAACTGGAAGTCGCGTTTTTAGACTACCAGGCCAGCGGGCGCGGCGAGCTAACCGCGCAAATCGACAGCCCCGAACAGGCGCAGCTTTCGCTGGGCATTCCGCGCTTTTCGCTACAGCGTAACGGTGATGACCAACCTCATGTAGAGGGGCGTCACTTTGCCTTAACCGCCCAGACAGACCAGCTTAGCAAAGTATTCATATCGCCAGAGGCGGATTACTTTGTTACCCGAATAGCCTTGCCGATTACCGAAGTGCCGGACTTTACCCGCTATAACCGCTACCTGCCTGAAGACGCAGGGCTTCGCCTACTTGGCGGCCAGGCAAGCCTTGCCAGCGAGTGGTTACTGGAGGGAATGAATGCCCAAGGCAACATGACATTGCGCGCCTTTGGCGCCGATCTCGCCCTTCTCGATCAGCGATTACGTGGCGATATCGAACTCTATTTGAATCTCACTAACGGTGATTTACAGACGCGCCGGTTTACCGCTAACGACTCATTTTTACGTCTGGAAAATGTATTCCGCATCAGTGAACAAGGCGCTCAGGATGCGGGCTGGTGGGTGCAACTCTCAATGAATGACGCACAGCTTGCCTGGGGTGATCCCATTCGCTTAACCACCCAACTGCGGCTGGGTATGCGGGACACCGGCTTGCTCGCCAGGCTGTTTTTAGCCCGCGCCCGAGAAAGCGACTGGCTGGGCAGACTGCTCAACGTGCATAACGTTAATGGCACCGCTGAACTGGCCATTAATGGCGACCGCATCCAACTAAGCAACCTGGTACTTAGCGGCGGACCACTACTGCTGCTTTCAGATGTCACGCTTGAAGAGCAAAACGCCAGCGGCGCACTTTATGCCCGCCTTGGTGCACTTGGCATTGGCGTAGAGCTTATTAACAGCGAGCCCAGACTGCATGTACTGCAACCCCGGCGCTGGTTTGACCGCTGGCGGCAAGCGGTTCGCTACCCTCGTCCTGATTAGCGCTGTTTGCGCTGGCGCCGAATCATCCTGACGCGCTCTTTGGCTTTCGCTGGCGTCGAAAGCGGCACGGTTGAATCCGCCTCTTTTGGCGGCACGGTAACCCAGGCAAACACCGGCAACGCCAGGTGCCAGCGAATCGCGGCTAACCGAAGTCCCAGCGTAACCGTCAAGGCCGTGGCGATACTAACGCTCAGCGACATATTCAAGGTTTTCAGCGCGACATAGACCGTGCCGCCCGCCATGGCAGCGGTAGCATAGATCTCTTCGCGCAGCACCATCGGTACGCGCTGAGCCAGCATGTCGCGGATCATTCCGCCGGCGACACCGGTCATCATGCCCATCAATACCGCCACCACGCCGGAGGTTCCCAGCAACAGCGCCTTATGGGTGCCGATAACCGTAAACAAGGCAAGGCCAAAGGCATCCGCAATAGGCAAAAATCTTCGCGACAAGCGATGAATATAGTGGAAACCCAGCAGCGAAAGGCCCACCGTTGCCAGGATAACCCATAAGTAAGTCGGATCCGTCACCCAAAAAACAGGATGCACGCCCAGCACCAGATCACGCAACGTGCCACCACCAATGCCGGTGACCGCTGCCAACACCAGCATGCCAAACGGATCCATTTTAGACCGGCACGCGAGAATAACGCCTGATAGCGCAAAAACAATCACACCCGCCATGTCCAACCAATACACCACACCTGTCACGCGATTCCCCTTTGTGCGCTATGTTTCTTAAAGCAGTTTCTTAAAGCATGCAGAATATCACTAATGCATTTTTCGTCTATCGCTTACTCAATCCGTTAATTAATCTGACTTAATCCCGTGGCTTAGGGTACGCTGGTGACCGCTTTTAAAAGGAGGCGCTATGGATTGGAATCCTGCTTATACATGGTTAGTGGTGGCGCTACTGCTGGGTTTAGGAGAGTTAACGTCCGGTGCAATGGTGTTGCTGGCACTGTGTATTGCCGCCGCTCTTACCGCTGCGGTCACCGCCCTTGGGCTATCTTTGCCTTGGCAGTTGCTGAGCATGGGGATTTTCTCGGGCCTATTAGTTCCCTTGGGTGTCATGGTGATTCGTCCACGCTTTTCTCCTCGTGGCGTTGCCTACGGCACCACTGGCACAGGGGTCGAAAAAGGCAATCATTACCATACGTTGCGCCGCGATTATGACGATGCGACCGGTATCAAAATTAACGGCGACTTTTACCGCTTGCGCGTTATGGACACAGGTGCCACAGAACTTCCACCCGATACGTCCGTTATCTTTCAGCGCTTTGAAGGCACCACAGCGCTGGTTGCCCTCCCCTCGTCAGCCCCTAACCCTTTGCAAGACGATACCACCCTACGCAAGGAGCCTTAATAATGGATTTACCTATTAGCCCCGGTTTATTAATAAGCCTGATTATTGTCGTTATCGGCATTGTGATTATTTCCAAAGGGCTGGTGATTGTACGTCAGTCGGAAGTAATGGTAGTTGAGCGCCTCGGCTCATTTAATCGTGTGCTCGAAAGTGGCATCAATATCATCGTTCCCTTTATTGAGCAGCCCCGCGCGATCACCATGCTGCGCTATCGCAAAATGGGCGAAGAGTACCAGGCAATTACCACGGATGAGATTCGCATTGACCGCCGTGAAACGGTGATGGATTTCCCCGGCCAGCCGGTCGTGACCACCGATAACGTAACGGTTCGTATCAATGGCGCGCTTTATTATCAAATTATTGATCCTAAGCGCGCGGTTTACGAAGTCGTCAACATGAGTCAGGCCGTCGAGGTTCTGGCGAAAACCACGCTACGCTCGGTGGTCGGCAAAATGGAGCTGGATAAACTATTTGAATCCCGCGCGGAAGTGAACAATGAGATTCAGGCTGCCATGGAAGAGCCTGCATCCAAATGGGGGGTCAAAATATCTCGCGTCGAGGTACAGGACATCGCCATGCCTGAAGAAGTAGAAACGGCCATGCGCCTACAAATGGCTGCCGAGCGTAAACGCCGCGCCACCGTTACCGAAGCCGAAGGTGAAAAATCGGCCGCTATCGCCATGGCTCAGGGCCAGCGTGAATCGTCCATTCTTAACGCCCAAGGCGATAAGGAATCGGCCATTCTGCGCGCCCAGGGCGAGCAGGAGTCCATCAAACTGGTATTGAATGCTATTGGCGACAGCGAGGAAAACAAACGCACCGTGGTGGGTTATTTACTCGGCCAGAGCTATATCAAGGGTTTGCCCAACATGGCGAAAGACGGCGAGCGCGTTTTTGTGCCTTATGAATCTTCTGCTCTGCTGGGTTCCATGGGCATGTTCCGCGAACTGGCAGGCTCACCTGAGGATGCGGTAGGAGAACATCTAAAACACCGCACCGACAATACCAACCCATCCAACAGTTTTCGCAGCGGCGTGGTAGGCGGAAGTATTAGCAGTTAATAACGATTAGCTGATAACACTCATTAAAAAAGACCAGGCCAAGTCGGGTAACAATAAACCCGACTTTTTTCCGTAGCCAACATGACATAAAGTTGCTTTAATTTGCGCAATAACAAAACTTCGATACGCGCCTTTTTATACAGCCCGCAGAATGACCAACTTCATTTCACCACGAGGAAATGAGGTTTATCAGCCGGTTTTTAAGCTAGCAGGGGGCTCCTCCCCCTGCCAAGCCGAGCATCATCAGCCGCTTTCACTATGTATACACTGGCTGGCCGAGCGGGTTTTAGCATCACTTCATTGACTTATCATCAGTGATGATGCGTTTAACAGCCGCATAACAGCGACCAGGACAGAATTTTGTTGCCGCTTGGGGATGGCAAATATAAGGCTATTCTGTGGAGCATTACACTTTGCGTGTGGGTGCTGTATTCGGGTGTTTTACAGGCTGACTCAGCCCCCCAACCTCTGCATAGCTGGGAGTACCACTGGGGAGACCTTCCTGCGGGAACTCAAGGCACTCTTTCCCAGCCGCCCGATACATCACTCACCTGGAACCCTATCAACTTTCCTGCCGACCCACCGGAAAGAAACGGCCAGGAACAGGTATGGTTCCGCGGTGTATTGCCAGACGGTAACTGGAATGACCCCGTACTCTACATCACCAGTATTAACCTGATTGGCCAGATCTATCTGGATGATGCACTGATCTACCAGTACGGCGAATTCGATGCCCAAGGGCGGGGAGATTTTGCAGGCTGGCCGTGGCACATGGTTGAACTGCCTGAGGATTTTTCCGGCAAACCGCTCAACATCCGAGTATTTTCCTATTACACCAATATCGGCCTGTGGGGCGAAGTAAAGGTCATGGAGCGTCTTGAGGTATTGGAAAGTATCATCCATATGTCCGTCCAAGACCTTGCAGTCAGTGCCCTGGTATTTGTTTTAGCGTTTATAGCAACTATATTCGCCGTTATTGGCCCTGAAAGGCGCGGCTTTTCAGCTATTGCTCTGTTTGCCTATGCTTCTGGCCTAATGTTGCTGGCTGAAGCGCCAGCTCGCCAGTTGATCGTTGATAATGCCTTGGCTTGGGATACATTGCGCGCGGGCAGTTACTACACGCTACCCATTGCTCTTGGGCTACTACTAAGCCATTGGTTTAACGGAAAAACAAAGCGCTGGCTGACCAGTATTTGGGCGCTACACTTAGCCTATCTCGCCATAGCGATCAGCCTGGTTCAATTAGGGTTTGTTAGCCTTTCTATCACTTTTCCCGTATTTGATGCATTACTCACCGTCACCCTGCCCACCATGCTAATACTCGCCCTGTTTAGGTTCCGAGAACTAAGTACTGAGCAGCGATTATTAGCACTTTGCTTCACTTTTTTCATACCACTCTTATTGACCGATATGCTGGTAGCCCACGGCTTTATTGCCTGGCGCACCATACCATTAAGCTACGGCACGCTGATCTTTTCACTGGCTAACGCGGCGATCTTTCTTTGGCACTACCGGCATACTCAGCAGCAGATGTCACTTGCGAATGAAACTCTGGAATATCAAGTGGCATCAAGGACCAAGAAGCTTGGCCGCCTCGTCCAGGAGCTAGAAAACCTCTCTTTTAAAGACCCCCTCACTAACCTATATAACCGACGTCATTTTGATAGAGTGTTCGAGCATGAATGCCTCCGCGCGCAGCAAAACGCCAGCCAACTATCGCTACTCATGCTGGATATTGACCACTTTAAGCAGATCAACGATCACTTTGGCCATGATGCAGGCGATAGCGTGCTGGTGGAAATGGCGGAACTGCTAAAGCATCACTTTCGTGGCCTTGATATCGTTTGTCGGTTTGGAGGCGAAGAGTTCGTTGCTCTACTACCTGGGACATCAGTTCATGCTGCCGAGTCTCGTGCTAACGCGCTATTGACACTGGCATCAGAACTCTCTCTAGCATACCAGGGAGCGCCACTAACAAAAGTGACGCTTTCTTGCGGAGTAGCGACTTATCCAGACCATACCCAGGACCCATTCAAACTGCTAAAAATGGCTGATGAGATGCTATATCAAGCTAAAAACGGCGGCCGCAATCGCTGCATTGTGTGGCCTGAAACGCCTAAAACGCGCGATTTTATGCTGGGGCAGTCGTAGCCCAGCATAACCCCCCCTCTCGCTGTCCAGCGATAAGCTGATTGCCAAAAAGCAATCAGTAAACACGCCATGCTACAGGTTGATATGACCTGAGACGCTACAGTGCTGCCTTTTTCCCAAGCCGGGTTAAACCACGCGGCGCCGCAATACGAAAAAAACGCTCCACGACATCCGCTTGTGTGGCCGGAGTCACTAACGACACTCCCACAAATATCGGCAAGTTGATGATTAGCCCCCAGAACCCCGCGTGGATTCCCAGCGGGTGTGGCCATAGCGTAGTAAACGCCACGGTAACCAAAAAACCTGCCACAATGCCCGCCATAACGCCCAAGCGTGACGCGCGCGGCCAGAAGAACATGCCAACAAAAGCAGGCAAGACTTGCGAGGCAAACCCCAGCCCTACCAGCAAAATCATCACCAGACTGCCCGGTTCAGCAATCGCGAGCGGTGCAATCACCAAGGCCATGATGGGTAAGATCATAAGCCTGGCAAGTCGACCAGTAGTAGCATTTGAAAGCTTTAACAGCGGTTGCAGTACATCCTTACTTAATGACAGCGACACCGAATGAATAAACGGCTCACTTGATGACATGGAAGCCGCCAGGGTACCCGCCCCCAGTAGCCCGACCAGCACAACAGGCAAATGCTGCATGGCATATTCAAGGGCCACCGTGTCTGCCCGCGCCAGGTCAGGTAGCGAGTAAATACCGATAAAGCCCACAACCACCATGGGTAAAATCACCACATAGTACGTTGGCAGCCAGGTAGCGCTGCGCCGGATAGTGCGTGCGGAAGACGCACTCATCCACTGGGTCCATACCGGGGGCATAAACGAGAACATCGAGACAATAATCGAGGTGGTCCAGAAGCTAAAACTCATATCCCCGCCAGCCCCTGGTAGGGTTAAAAACGCCACATGCTCAGCCTGAATACGCTCAAATACCGCTGCAAAACTTAAACCGCCGGTGGCGCTATGCACTGCCCACAAGCCTACAGCCCAGGCAACGACCAACATTAATACGCCCTGAAAGGCATTGGTACGCCCAATCGCCCGCTGACCGCTGGCGTACAAATAGACAGCAATAGAGGCAAGTACCAACACAACGCCTAACCAGACAGGAATGATACCGCCGCTCATCACAAACAGAATATAGGCCGAACCAACCGTTTGAAGCACCGCGTAAGCAATTGAGCCAACCGCCATTACCAGCGATGCCAGCGCCCCCAAGGCAGGGCTTTGATAACGGTCAGCAATCGCGCTTGCCTGAGTAACGTGGCCAAACTCAGCGCCAAACTGCCATACCTTTGGGCCAAAGTACCAAGCGATCAGGGCCAGATATGCCAAATAGATAGCGACGTAAAAGACCGCGACCCCCTTCGAATAAGCCCAGCCCGGTGCGCCCATAAAGGTATAAGCACTGACGCTCCCTGCGGCAATCAGCAGATACAGCGTGACCGGCCCCATGCTACGCCCAGCAACCCCCCACTCTTCCAGGCTATTCATATTGGCACGGGTGGCCTGACCACCGCGGGCGCGTAAGCCAATCATCATGGCAATGGCCACATAGATAAGCGTAATCAGCAGAGGCCAGAGGCTATTCATGGTTATCTCGCTCTACGATACGATTGCCTATCAGCATAACTACCACGCAAGAAAAAATAACCAGATAGCTCCATACCACCATCAAGGGCAGGCCTAGCACTAATGTTGCCCGGTTTACCCAACCAATCATCGGCCACGTTCCCATAGCGATGAGTGTTAAAAACGCAATTAATAAACCCCAACCCGCACGCGAGGTGGGCAGTACCAGTAAACGCCGCATGGTGATTCCCTAAAATTTTGTTAGCCGTCGTACCACTGGCCTACCTATTTTCATGTTGTGTGATCGGCAAATCGTCGGCCGATCAACGACTTGTCGCCAGGTATTCCAAAGCGGCAGCGTGCGACGGTACCGAAGTAGTACACTCCGCGTCCACTGCGTCATCAACGTCTTTACTCCGTTAAGAGGCGTCGCATGAGCGTCACGGTTTCGCCTCGGTATTCAAGCGTTTCTATCGCTTGCCAACCTAGCCGCTGATAAAGCGACTGCTGGTCAGGGGTATAGAGATAACATTGGTGAATACCGCTATTGCGCACTTCTGCCTCCACGCGTTGCACCAGCGCGGAAGCAACACCCTGCCCGCGCCACTCAGGCGCTACGAAAACAGAGGCCAGCCACGGCGTTAATTCGCGCCGAATGCTCATATCATCGTCAATTAAGCAGGCAGTGCCGACAGGTACGTCGTCTTGCAAAGCAATAAATACGGAGGGTACACCTAAGATACCGCACTCAGACATTGTGTCATCAATGGCTTCTTCTAGCGTTAGCCCTGGGTATAAATTCCCCCACGCTGCAAACGTCCAGCGCACTACGGTGGGAAGATGAGGACTATCTGCGCTAAGTCGCTGGATAGTGGTGTCCCGCATCACTATTTACCTTATTTTGCTGAAATTAACACCGTCACGGCAATCCTGTAGCCCACCTCGCACCATCATGCAAAAGCTCGCACCTGCGGCGATTAGCGTGACGAATCGCGCAGCAGCGCATCAAGAGGACCATTCTCAAGCAGCTTCCCCCAGCTATCGCCATGTACCAACTCACTTAACGGTAGCCTGGAGCGCCAGCCTTTGGCTTCAAGCTCCGGCTGATCCAGAAACTCGCTGACATAGCCAAGGCATAGATAGGCCACGGGATATACGTGTTCAGGCAGGTTCAAGGCGGCACTTAACTGAGCCTGATCAATAATACTTACCCAGCCAACGCCAACCCCTTCGGCCCGCGCAGCCAACCACAGGTTTTGCACCGCTAGGCACGTGCTGAACAAGTCAGTTTCGACAATACTGTTGCGGCCTAGCACGTGTGGTCCACCCCGGCTGCGGTCGCAGGTGATGCATAGATTCAGCGGGCTTTCGACAATCCCTTGAAGCTTGAGGCTACGGTAAAGATCATTACGCTCACCCTCAAAACGCTCAGCGGCTTTCTGGTTTTCCTGCTCAAATAACGCAAGGATAGACGCCCTGACCTCGTCACCTTCAATGACCATAAAATCCCAGGGCTGCATGAACCCTACCGAAGGCGCATGGTGGGCAGCCTGCAATAGACGCGCCAGCACGTCAGCGGGAATCGGGTCAGGAAGAAACTGTGAACGCACATCACGGCGCTCATAAATGGCACGATAAAGCCCGTGGCGTTCACTCTCTGAAAAGCAGGCATCTGAAGCGGTCACGGGTATCAACTCCTCTCGCATTTTGGTTTAAGCGTGGGCGGCGGGTTTGATCATATCAATATTCGGTATGCCGTCCTCATCGTAGGGCTCACTGATGCCCATGCCAGGATAGTTTTTTTCGGTGAAACGGATAGCTTCGCTCATAAACGCCCGGCTATATTGGCGGCCCCGGAAAGCCTTAAGTGTCATCACCCATCCAATAGAAGGCTCAGCGAATTTACCACCCGGCCGCCCCACCCGGATATACGCCACAAGCAGGCCATCAACCGTAGCGGAAAGATACCTAGCAAGCGGATCCAAATCATCAACCTCTTAATAGACACATTACTGCTCCACCACTAACACCGCTTCACGTGCCCTTACGATGTCATAAAAAACGTACGTACTTAATTCATCCAGCCGCGACCAGCTAAAACATAATGTTGTGGATCAAAGGTTCTCATAAATAAGTAGTTACTAGCCTGAATAAAATGGGTGCAGCGTTAATAGTTTTGCCAACAAGAAAAGCCACCTAACAACAAACGCTTAACTTTGTTAACATTTTACACGCTGAACGAGAATCAAGCAGCAATTGTTCTGTACTAAGTGCTTGATCTGAAGTGTCGTGTTGTCAGGTAGCTATCACGGATGAAGCCATGTTAAAACGCTTCATTGCTCCGCTTACTGACCCTGAATAGAGCGCACTGTCTTCCGCCTACCACTACAGTGAGAAACATGCACTACGCCGTCGTGCGCATGCCATCCTGCTGAGCAATCAGGGTCATACAATTAGTCAAATCAGCCAGATACTACAGGTTCGCCGCGACGCCATATCACGATGGCTAAAACAAACCTGGGTGAGCATGAGTTCTATTACTTTGGTGAGTCCGGCTTTCACAATCGTCATCGATACCCTATGCGTGGAGCCCTATCGAACAGCCCTTTGAGGTGACCGTCCACTCACCCGGCCGAAGTCTGAACACATTGGGATTCCTCAGCCGCACTGGAAAACAAATCTACCGAACCACTACCGTATCGGTGACCTCCGAGACGGTTATCGAAGCGTTTGACGTACAGAAAAACCGGATACCTTCGCTGTTGTGTTGCTCGAAAATGCCAGCATGCATCGCTCGCAGGCCTTCGGCGAAAGATAATAGAGTGGATGTCACACCGTATGCATCTATTTTACCTGTCGGCCTACTCGCCGGAGCTGAGTCTGGTTGGGATACTGTGGCGTTAGATGAAGTACGCATGGCTGCCGTTGAGTGCTTTCCTTTTATTTGGCCACCTCTGTGAAGAGGTACACACCGGCTATTGGATAGCTATGAAACTGACCGCACGATTAGTTTTGAATAAGCAATTAGTATGCGACACGCTTTTATAGAGATGCAGGATACCCCCACATACCCAACAACGTTTTTAACTTTTAGACAAATCAATAACCTGGCCCTATATTTTCGTCATCCAAATAAATATAGCTGTTTTTTTCAAATATTATTATCTGCGCGCATACTTTCAAAACTTTCAACCTGCCCCATTAACCACTGCTTAAATGCGATAACACGAAGATTTTCAACTTCAGCCGGATTTAAAACTAGATAATAGGCAAACTCATGTATACGCCATGGCATAATTGCTTGTACTGTTCTATCCAAAATAAGCTGACTAACAATAGAGTAACGCCCGATACAAAGGCCAAGCCCCTCAGCACAGGCTGCCAAGGTCAGATTACTGTCAGAAAACTGTAATTTACGTAGGGATGGATGAAACTCAACCCCAATTTCACGGAGCCAAGGCTGCCATGTATTCCAGGGTTCTGTTGGTTGAATACTACTATCTTCCAACAAAAACTGAGTACGCAATAAACTTTCAGGACGAATATCGCGAAGGCCGCTTACTCGTTTTGAAGGAGCCAGTATCGTCACGGCATCGCTCATTAGCTGTTCAGTATGTAGGTTTGGGTAGTTACCTGTACCAAAACGAATTCCAATATCTGCCTGATTATTTCGAAAGCTCAATAAATCACTTTCACCGCGCAACTTCAGTTGCAGACCAGGATAAAGAGCCTGGAAGCTTGCAAGCCGCGGAATCAGCCAGCAACGGATAAAAGAAGAAGGTGCTGATAGCGTCAACAGACCATCAATCCCCTCCTGTCTAAGCTCTTTTGTTGCTCGTTCGATTTGGGTAAAAATACTCGATAAACGCTCATAGTAACGACGTCCTGCATTTGTCAGAACTACTCCACGGGGTTGACGTACAAATAACAAAATATCGAGCCTACTTTCCAGCTCTTTTATACGGTGGCTAACAGCGGCTGGTGTCAGGTTAAGCTCCTGAGCAGCAGAGGCAAAGCTGCCTAATCGTGCAGCAGTTTCAAAGGCGCGAAGAGCGTTTAAAGGAGGGAAATTGACACTACTCATGGCTAAATTTTAGTAACCCTATAGGTGAGAAAAAAGAAGTTTCCATTATTTTTTTTGACGTCAAAATGATACTACCTTCCCCACCTTCAAGAGGAAAAGCCTCATGAGTAGCCTGTTATATCGATTAACTGCCTTTTCTGATGTTCCTTCTGGTGGTAACCCTGCAGGAGTATGGATTGGAGATGAGCTACCTAAAAAAAAGGAAATGCAAAATATCGCTGCAGAGGTTGGATACTCGGAAACAGCATTTATTGCACCATCAACAGGAGAAGTTAGAACTATTCGTTACTATAGCCCACTGGCAGAAGTTAGCTTTTGTGGGCATGCAACGATTGCAAGCGCCGTAATGCTGGGCCGCTTAAGTGGTATGGGCATTTATCAACTGAATACATCGGTGGGGCGCGTGCCAGTGAAAGTCGATATGATCGATGGTCAAATTCAGGCAGCGTTAACCTCAGTTGAACCTGACCATAGGCCTGCTCCTGTAGAGCTTGTTAATGAGGTATTAGAACGGCTTAATTGGTCTCTTGACAAAATGGATCCATCTATCCCTCCAGCTTTAGCCTATGGAGGAGCATGGCATCTTGTGCTGGCAGTTGGTTCTCGACACACATTAAGTCAACTTGATTACGATTTTAATGAGCTGAAATCTCTGATGTTACGAGAAGGGCTAACAACGCTACAGCTTGTTTTCCGCGAGAGTAATAACCTTTTCCATTCGCGAAACCCCTTTCCAGTCGGTGGCGTAGTAGAAGACCCGGCGACTGGAGCTGCGGCTGCAGCGCTAGGAGGATATCTACGCGAAGCCAAGCTGATTAACGCTCCTGAGAAATTTCTTATAAAGCAGGGTGAAGAAATGGGACGGTTAAGTCTTCTGCAAGTTGAAGTACCAGTGCAAGGAGGAGTCGTAGTGGCTGGCACAGCCGTAGAGATTACTACTCAATAGTCTACTACGCAGCCCTACGGTGATGTTGCTCCAGCGATACCCAGCAACACCATCTTCGAGACGGAACAGAGCGGTCGATAGCAACAGGTATTATCGCGGTTTTGCCATATCAATATGTGGTATGCCGTCTTCATCGTAGGGCTCACTGATGCGCTCGAACCCAAACGACTCGTAGAAAGCGTTTAAATAGACTTGTGCGCCGATCTTAATGCCCATACCAGGATAGGTTTGCTCGGTAAAACGAATCGCCTCGCCCATAAGCGCTCGGCCATACTGATGCCCTCGAAAAGCCTTAAGGGTCATCACCCGGCCAATTGAGGGCTCAGAAAACTTATCACCCGGCCCCACTACTCGGATATACGCCGCGAGCTGACCATCAACCGTTGCGGAAAGATGCCAGGCAAGCGGGTCCAGCTCATCAACTTCCTGATAGGCACACCGCTGTTCCACCACAAACACCGCTATGCGTGCCTTTACGATTTCATAAAATTCGCGCGTGCTGAGCTCATCAAACCGTGACCAGCGAAAATCCAAGGACATACCAGCTACCTTTTACCCGTGGCGTTATTTTGCGAACGCCAAGTGTACACAAGATTAAGTAGCGAAGCCTTTAGCACGGACATCGCCCAGTATATGTACCTAGCCTAGCCGCCAGCGAAGAGGTGCCGTTTTACTTAGCATGCCTTCTTCATCCCAGTCTTCCCATCCAGCAAACGGTATCGGCTTTTCACGCTCCCAGTGCGTTAGACGCTCGGCCCAGCGCTGTTTACAGACATTGAGATGTTTGCGTAGAGCTTCCTCATTCTGATACTTAATGCCGCCACCCTGCACGCCGTAACTCAGTTGAGGCGCCAGTACGTCAAACCCTACGTAATAAAGCGATGAGTGAATGGGCCATAGCCAGGCCGCCATATTGCCCGCCCGGCCAAAGGGTTGAAAAGCGGCTTCCGGTGAGCCTGCGGTCACCGACAGCATGGCGCGTTTACCTTTAAAGTAACCTTGATCGTAACGCATGCGACTTGTGTAGCGCCCGCCATAAACCAATACCCGATCAAACCATCCTTTTAGTACAGCAGGCTGTGCATGCCACCATAGCGGGAACTGAAAGATCACCAGATCGGCCCACTCCAGCCTTGCCAACTCGCGCTGGATATCCGCGGGCAGTGCTGCATTTTTGTGATGATGGCGCTGCTCATCTAGTGGTGCGAAATAGTCTTGATCAACTCGTTGGGAATAGTGTTCGGCGTGCTCTATCGCGTTGAAGCGTTCAGCATAAAGATCATCCACATCAACCGAATGCCCTGCTTTTTTCAATTGATTGACGGCGGTATCGACCAACCCACCATTAAACGAATGTGGCTCTGGGTGAGCCGTGACAATCAATGCGTTCATGAAGCTTCACACCTGTCGCTGGATTGAATGACAGGCTACCCTGTTCATATTTGCTCAAAAACCCCCTAATTATGAGAATTAACTTTGCATGAATGAACAGCAGCTAAAGTGGGACGATCTTCAAGTGATATTGGCTATCGCTCAAACAGGCTCTTTATCCGGCGCCAGCCGGCACCTGCGTATCAGCCACGCCACCGTATTTCGCCGTCTCAACGCGATTGAAAAACGCCTGAACGTCACTTTGTTTGAGCGTCATCGGCATGGCTATACCCCGACACTGGCAGGAGAAGATCTGGCGGCAACGGCAACGTGTGTTCAAATAGAGGTTGATAGCGCTGAACGCCGCCTTATTGGGCAAGATCTGAAGCTTTGTGGAAGCCTTCGCATCACCACTACCGACACGCTTTTTGCAGGATGGCTATGCCCTCTATTAACAAAGTTTCGTCAACAGTATCCTGATATTACGCTGGAAGTGGTGATCTCAAACCAGTTGCAAAGCCTATCGCGAAGAGAAGCGGACATTGCCATTCGACCGACACTCAGCCCACCGGAAACTCTTGTAGGCCGCAAGCTAAGCGATATCCGCTTAGCCATTTACGGCCAGAAAAACCGTTGGCAAATGGCACCTGTACCGCTGGATCCTACATCGCTCGACGGTGAAAGCTGGATAGGGCCAGATACGCATATGGGCGACGCAACGCTCGAAAAATGGATGATGGGTAAAAGCACGGGCTACAAATTAGATAGCATGCTGGGAATACAACTGGCAGTGCGTCAGGGAGCAGGTATCGCGGTACTTCCTTGCTACCTTGGGGATAGTGACGAGGAGCTAATCAGGCTTACCAAGCCAGTGGAAGAACTGACTACCCAGCTCTGGTTCCTGACTCACCCCGATTTGCGCTATGCGGCCAGAGTGCAGGTTTTCATGAAAGCGATAACGGAAGCAGTGCGCGAGCAGACAGACTAACCAAACAGCTAATACGCCTTATATTGGCTCAAGCCCTGCCAAAAACTGCTTGAGCAGTTCATCAAGCTGCGCCCGCTGGTCATCACTCAAACCACTGACCAGCTCTTCCTGTGTCGCCACATGAGCAGCAACGGCTTCATCAATTAACGCAAACCCTTTCTCAGATAGCGAAATCAGAAATCCTCGCCCGTCGGCGGGGTTTTTGACACGCTCAATCAACTCCGCTTTTTCCAACTGCTGAAGCCGATGTGTCATGGTGCCGGACGTCACCATGGTGGAGGCCATTAAGTCGCTGGGAGAAAGCGCGTAAGGTGGGCCTTCACGGCGCAGCGTGGCCAGTACGTCAAAGCTTGAGTCGTTAAGGCCGTACGCCGCCCACGTCTGCTCCATGCGCCGCATCACGCTATGATTCAGTCGTTTGAGTCGGCCCAGCGTGCCCATTGGGGCCACGTTCAAGTCGGGCCGCTGTTGCTGCCACTGTGTGAGTATTTTATCGACATGATCCATGGGGTTCATGCTTACCGCTTTTTAGCTTGACGTCAAGGTAAAAAGCCATATACCTTGACGTCAAGCTATTTTGAGAATCATATTAAAGATCAACCACAAGAGCCACACTATGCAACCATCCAAGGCAAGATCAGGGGCACTTCCCAAACAGAAGCGACTTGCCGCATTTATCTATCTTTTGGCAGGTGGCGCGCTGCTGGGACTTTCGACCAACGTGGCCAAACTGGCCGGTGATGCGCAGCTGTCGCCTCTCGCCTTTCTATTTTGGTCGATTACTGGCGCGGCTTTAATTCTGCTGGTCGTAGCAGCACTACGCAGCAATTTGCCGCCTGTCACGGGTCGTACGCTTGAGTATTACCTGGTTTCGGCCTTTATCGGCGTGGCGGGTTCTAACCTGATTTTCTTCTCGGCCATTCCGCATATTGGCGCAGGTTTTGTCGCCCTTGTGATTACATTGCCGCCGTTGCTTACCTACGTTGGTGCGCTGATAGTAAAGCTGGAACGCTTTCAGATGACGCGGGCGATAGGCGTTATGTCAGCGCTTGCGGGCGCCGTCACTTTGGCAGCTCACAAACTTTCCGCGCCTGATGCCGACTATGTGTGGATTTTGCTGGCGTTGGCGGGGCCGGTACTGTTGGCCATCGGCAATCTTTACCGAACGTTGCGCTGGCCAGCGGGTGTCTCAGGCGACGCTCTTGCGCCCGGTATGCTAGTCGCTGCGGCAGCCCTTCTGTTCAGCGTCAGCCTGCTGCCTGGATTTTCGCTTGGTATTCCAAGTGGGCAACGCCTTCCACTTCTCCTAATTGCCCTTCAATCAATGGTATTTGCAGGCCAGTTTTTACTGCTATTCCTGCTTCAGAAAACCGGCGGGCCAGTGCTTCTCAGCCTGTTGGGTTCCGTCGGCGCCGTGGTTGGCGTTCCGGTGGCGATAGTGCTCCAAGGAGAAGCCGCGCCGGAGGGCTTACTACCCGGCGCCCTGCTGATAGGCACAGGTATCGCTCTGCTTAACATCGGCAAAGCCAGGCAAATTTCCTAAATAAACAAAGGCATATCTGGCAGGTATCACTTAAACAATACGCCGTTCCATGTAGTGAGTATTGCCTTCCGTTTTACGAATGTGAAAGCCCATGCGTTCATAGAGCGCGACGGCAGGATTAATGCAGAACACCCGAAGGCGCAGCGTATCGATATTCGATTGCCGCGCCCTGTGTACCATATGGTGAATGGCTGCCGTACCAAAACCCTGACGCTGCCACTGCGGCGCGATTTGCAGCTCGCGAATATAGCAAGCCTCGGTAGCCTGGTTGATACACAGCAAGCCCACCGGGTGCGTATTGATGACCAACTGATAGCTCTCTAGGGTGCGCCACTCATTTTCAAACAAAGCGCTGTCCCAGTGCATATCCAGCTGTTCATAGTAGCCGGACATATTCTGGCGGATCAGTTGCTCTGCATAATCCTTATTGTTAGTCGGCTGAATGAGCGGCTCCATATTTACTCCCGGCGCTCCTGTCGGCACCTGTTGCGAATGTTGTTCCTGGAGAAGCTGACATCATAAATCATTACGTTGCCAGCGGTTTACAATATGACTCCGCTGTTAAGGTGAGAACCGCCCCCTTAATCCGCTATACTAGGCAGTAGCGTAGATAAATAACGAAGGAGGGAGTATGAACAACGTCTCTTTGGAAGCAAAGCGCCGCTATTATGCACAGGTCAGGCGTTCAAATTACCAGGCGAGCATGGCACTGGAAGGGATTATCGTTGATTCTCAGGCGTCTAAAACCAATAAAACCGATGTATTAGTTAAATATACAAAATATAAAAATTGCTAATGGATAAGTACGGCGTCGGCCAAGACCCTTATTGCTATCCCGGCACTGATATCTTGCGTAATAAGCTGGACATTTCCGACACGGCTGAGCTTGAAGAAGCGGAGCGCGATCTATCGCTTATTAACGCGGATAGCATTGAGTTTTTGCAGCCACCCTATAATTTTGCGTACTTGAAACACCTTCATCATCAGCTATTCCATGACCTCTATGATTGGGCAGGTAGTGTGCGCACTATTGATATAGCCAAAGGCGATACGCGATTTTGCCACGTTAATCGCATCATTCCCGAAGCTGAAAAGCTGTTTACCAAACTTGCAGAACACGATTATTTTATTCAGCTTGAGAAAGCAGAACTCATACCGGCGTGCGCTGAATTGTATGGTGATTTAAACGTTGTTCATCCCTTTAGAGAAGGTAACGGTCGCGCACAGCGATTACTCTTTGAACATCTCATCATCAACTGTGGCTATCACCTTTCATGGCACCCACTCGAGCAGAATGAATGGATAGCGGCCAATATCGCCAGCTACTATTGCGACTATCAACCGTTAGCATCCATTTTTGAGCGCTGCATCGGCTCACCTCTGACAGGCTAACGTCAGGGTAATGCCTGACGCTCTACTTTATTTCTGCCTTACCCCCTACCCCAACTGAAACGGGTAAACCGACCCTATTTGCAGAAGCTGCGTTAACTCATCCAGTGCGCTGAGCGACTCTTCTGCCAACTGCGGATCAGCGAGGTCATCAGGTGCCAAGCGATCCCGGTAGTGGCGGTTGACCCAAGCAGTAAGGTCTTCGTAAAGATCATTGGTGAGCAATACGCGGCCGGTCAGTGCTGCGCGCTCGGCTTCTGAAAGAGCAACGCGCAGGCGCAGGCAGGCGGGGCCGCCGCCGTTGCGCATACTTTGCTTGACGTCTTTCACCACCACGTCACTGATGGGGTTATTGCCTGCCAGCAGGTAGTCTTGAACGGTGCGCCAGACGGCTTCACGTTCCTGACATTCGCTGGGCACGACTAGCGTCATGGTGCCATCAGGGTTGGAAAGCAGCTGCGAGTTAAACAGGTACGACGCCACTGCATCTTCCAGGCTCACTGCTTCGATGGGTACGCGGACAGGAATCAAGGGCGTCGTCATCTTGCGGCGCAGCTCGTCGAGCGTGCCCTCTTCGTCCAGGAAAGCCATTTCGTGATATAGCAGCACGGGGCCGTTGCCCACGGCGATGACGTCGTTATGAAATACGCCCGCATCAATAGCGTCCGGATGCTGCTGAGCAAATACCGTTTGCGACTCAACAAGCCCATGCTGGCGGGCTACCGCTTGGCTGGCTTCCAACGTTTGGCGGGCGGGGTAACGAACAGGCTCGCGCTCGCCGCTACGCACGTCACCAAACGCTTGGCGGCCATACACAAACAGATGAACGCCCGGCTCACCGTACTCACCACACAGGCGAGTATGATTGGCAGCACCTTCATCGGAAAACGCCGGCGTGGCGGGCAGCACTGGGTGGTGGGCGAAGTGCTGTTCGCTGTGAAAAATGGCTTGCAGCACACGGCCCGTGGTTTGCGGCTCAAGAAAGCGATGAAAGCTTGATTGCAGGTTGGCCGGAGTGAAGTGCACCCGGCGGTCCGGCGCGTCGATGCTGGGGGTAACGGTGCCCGCATTGGCCGTCCACATGCTGGAAGCCGAGCAAACGGCCCGCAACAGCTGCGGTGCATCGGCGGCAGCACGGGCCAGCACATCATGATTGCTGCCGCTAAAACCCAAGTCGCGCAGCGCGCCGATATCCGGGCGCTGCTGAGGCGGCAGAACACCTTGGGCGTAGCCTGCCTCCATCAAGGATTTCATTTTTAAAAGCCCTTGTAGCGCCCCCTCTTTAGGATTGGACTCAAGGCCGCCGTGGCTCATGGAAGCCACATTGCCTACGGCGAGCCCTGAGTAGTTATGCGTCGGGCCTACCAGGCCGTCGAAATTGACTTCCCTAACGTTACTGATCACAGGTATTCTCACAGACTAACTCCCGGCGGCAGAGTATCGGGCATCTCCAACGCCTCGGCTTCCATGGAAGCCACCGGATAGGCGCAGTAGTCCGCCGCATAGTACGCGCTGGGGCGATGGTTGCCGCTGTCGCCGACGCCGCCGAACGGCGCATCACCCGAAGCCCCGGTAGTCTGGCGATTCCAGTTCACAATACCCGCACGGATGCGCAACAGAAAATCGTCCCAGTCGGCCTTTTCGCCGCCAATCAAACCCGCCGAGAGGCCATAGCGCGTGTTATTGGCAAGCGTTAACGCCTCGTCCCAATCGTGGTAACGGTGCACCTTCAATAACGGGCCAAAGTACTCCTCGTCAGGCACTTCCAGGCCCGTCACGTCGATTAACGCAGGCGTGAGCAGACTGGTATTGTCTTTAACACGCTGCATACGGTTAATCACCGTGCCACCCAACGCCTCCAGCGCATCCTGTGCTTTTAGCAGGCCATCAGCCGCCGCCACACTCACCAGGCCGCCGTAAAACGGTGTGGGCGACTCATCAAACTGCCCGGCCACATGAAGCCTGGCAATCGCTTCGGAAAGCGCGTCAATTAGCCGGTCGCCAACCTCGCCCTGGGGTACGATTAAACGGCGTGCACAAGTGCAGCGCTGGCCGCCAGACAGAAAGGCGGATTGCAAAATGGCCAGCACGGCGGCGCGCTCATCATCCACGTCCTTGACCACCAGCGGATTGTTGCCCCCAAGCTCCAGCGCGAGGATTTTATCCAGCTGCCCGGCAAACTGCTGTTGCAGCATGCCGCCAACCTTTGCACTGCCGGTAAACAGCAGGCCATCGATCCCAGGGTGTGCAGAGAGTGCCTGCCCCACCGGCACACCGCCTTGAACAAGATTGATGACGCCAGCAGGCAGCCCGGCTTCTTGCCAGCACTGCAGCGCCAAGTCCGCGGTTAGCGGTGTTTGATCGCTCGGTTTGAAGACCACCGTGTTACCTGCCAAGAGAGCCGGCACCATGTGGCCATTAGGCAAGTGGCCCGGGAAGTTATAGGGGCCAAACACCGCCATCACGCCATGCGGACGGTGGCGCAGCACCGCTTTGGCACTGCCTACAGCTTTTTCGCGCTCGCCGGTGCGCTCCTTGTACGCCTTGAGCGAGAGCGCTATTTTCCCCACCATAGCGCCCGCTTCCGTACGCGCCTCCCAAAGCGGCTTGCCGGTTTCAGAGGCAATGGCGACAGCCAGCGCTTCACTGCGCGATTTAAGTACCTCAGCAAAACGCTCAACCAACGCCTGGCGTTCGCTAAAGGGCGTTTTTGCCCATTCTGGAAACTCCTTACGCGCAGCGGCTACCGCTTCTTCAACCTGCGTATCACTGGCTGATGCCCCTTGCCAGAGCAGCCCGCCTGAGACGGGGTCAAACTTACTAAACGATGCTGCAGCGCCATTCACCCAGGCGCCGTTGATAAGCTGCTGTTGTTGGGCGTGCATCATGCTCTCCTACCTGTTCAGGTTTCCAGAAGCCGCACGGCATCACCTGTGGTAACCCCTAGGCGCTCAGCTTCTGTGTGGCTTAAAACAATCGTATCGCGGGTGGGTGCACGGCCTATCCACGCGGCGGTAAAGGCCTGCATGGTGGTGGTCGCAGCCAACCAGCGGCTAACGCTCTCATCAGGTGCCTTGGTCGATACTTCAACGTGATATAGCTGCGAATTGCGCACAGCCCGCACATCGTCGATATAGGCTTCAACCGTCGGGCCACCGTCAAAAATATCGATATAGCCTTCCCAGCGCAGCCCCTCTTTTTTAAGCATTTCAAGGGCAGGCCGGGTATGCCGATGCACTTGACCAATACACGCGCGCGCCTCCTCGGCCATAAACGTGGTGTAAATGGGAAAGCGCGGCATTAATTCACCGATAAAGCTTTTCTGCCCAAGACCGGTCAAGCGGTCGGCTTCACTGAAATCCATGGGAAAAAAGTGTTTTCCCAGGCTCTCCCAGAAGGGGCTGCGGTTCTGCTCATCGAACACGCCGCGCATTTCAGCGAGCACTTTCTCAGGAAAACGATCACGAAACTGTGCAATAAACAGCCAGCGCGCCTTGGAGAGCAGCGCACCGTTACGCAGGTGTTTATTGGCCTCACCCCGGTATTCCGGGCGCAAAAACAGTGAGCAGACTTCGGCATCGCCGGTATGGTCAGAGCTTAAAAACAGCGTATCGATGGTGCGGTGTAAATCCAGCTGTACCGACGAGTGCGCCAACGTACCCAACCGATAGTTATAAAAAGGCACTTCGTGCCCTACCTGGCCTTCAATGGCACAGCAGCCGGCCAGCTCGCCATTAGCCTCATCTTCCAGCACAAAGAAGTAGAGCCGATTGTTAACCGGGGTACGCTCTTCAAACGCGCGGACAGACGTTTCAATTTTTTCTGCCAGAAATTCTCGGTTATTGGGCAGCGAGGTAAAGCCCACGCCCGCCTGCTGCGCAAGCGCCAGCAACCCATCAACATCTGCACGGGCGATAGGACGAATGCGCATCATATTTCTCCTTCATCAAAGGCATCCACCGCGCTGGGCAGAGTAAGTGGTGCGGCAAATACAGCTCGCCCCTCCTCTACTCCCAAGCGTTTGGCATCCGCCTCTGAAAGCATCAGTTGCCCAGTGGCTGAAAGCGCGTAACGGGCGACAATGCAGCGAAAATCACCCAGCGCCTGATTAGCGATCAAGGCAGGTTCGGCATCGGGAAGCGTTTCGTCCGGGCGAAGGCGTACCGGATGCCAAGCGGCACGGTTGAATGTCGCCAAACGCTCGCGTTCGGCTTTCACAAGCGGCCCCGCGTCGAAAATGTCCACATGGCGCGAGCGCACGAAGCCTTCGGCAAGCATCTCCTGCAAAGCTTCTTCATGCGCAGGATGCTCCCGGCCAATCGCCGCCCGGGCCGGTGGCGTCAACAGCGGCAAATAGAGCGGGAACTGAGGCATCACCTCGGCAATAAAGCTTTTAGAGCGCACACCTGCGATGTGGTTGATATCGTGAAAACTGCGCGCAAAAAAGTGGTGGCCCACACTTTCCCAAAAGGGCGATTCGTTCTGCGCATCCAGGTAACCGGGAAACGCCACGGCCAATATGCGCGAAAAGCGCTCGGGGTACTGGGCAATAAACATCAGCCGAGCACGCCGCAACAGGCTTTCGGCGCTGGTCCCCTTGTAACGCGGATTTAGTGAATACGCGCACAGCAGCGTAGCGTCAGAAACTTCATGAGAGAGCGCCAGGGTTTGTACTTCGCGACGTACGTTGAGCTGTTGAGATGCATGAATCAACGTTTCCTGGCGGTAGGTGTAGTAGGCCTCATTGGCGCCCGCCTGGGCACGAATAGTGGCCGTTCCCAGTATTTCACCATGCCCCGCCTCATCCACCAGCGCGCTATTTTCAAGCACAAAGGTGTAGTGCTCGTTACCCGGAAACTCGATCTCATCATTAAACGCCGCCAGGGAGCGCTCAATGCGCTCCTCTAAACGTTCGCGGTTAGCGGGCAGGTTGGTAAGCTTGGGCGTCGCATGCTCTGCCAACACGACCAGCGCTTCGAGATCCGCCATTTTTACCGGACGAATGACCAGCATGCTTGACGCCCCCTCTCTCAATGTCGCCGTGGTCGAATTCATGCGTTGGCAACAAGGCGCTCAATCGCACGCTCCAAACGGGCCATACCTTCAGCAATGTCTGCCTCCGGCACCACCAGTGAAGGCGCCAGGCGAAGCACGTTAGGACCTGCAATCAGTGCCATTACGCCTTCTTCGATGGCCAGCGGCAGAATATCCTTGGCGCGGCCTTCATAGGCGTCCGACATCTGGGCACCTATCAACAGTCCCATGCCACGAATTTCTTTAAACACGCCATGCTTGCGATTAATGGTTTCCAACTGCTCACGGAACAGGTCGTGGCGCTTTTGAATGCCTTCCAGTACGTCTGGCGTATCGATAAATTCCAGCGCAGCCAACGCAATCGCGGAGCCCAAGGCATTACCGCCGTAGGTAGAACCATGGGTTCCAAACGCGAGGGATTTGGCGACGCTGTCAGTTGCCAGCATCGCGCCAACCGGGAAGCCGCCACCCAGCGACTTGGCACTGGTGAGAATATCGGGCGTTACGCCATAACGCTCATAGGCATACAACGTACCGCAACGGCCAACCCCGGTTTGCACTTCATCAAATACCAGCAGCGCATTGTGCTGATCGCACAGCTCGCGCAGGCCGTCTAGAAACTCGGGCGTCGCGGGCAAAATACCACCTTCACCCTGCATGGGTTCGACCATCACCGCACACGTGTCATCGCCCATTAGAGCGCGCACACTGTCAAGATCATTAAACTCAGCGTGCAAAATACCGCCAGGCACTGGACCAAACCCCTGGGAGTACTTGGGCTGACCACCCACGCTCACGGTAAACAGCGTGCGGCCATGGAAGGATTGGTTGAAGGAGATGATCTTGTCTTTCTTTTCGCCGTAATGGTCTACCGCGTAACGGCGCGCCAGCTTCAGTGCGGCCTCGTTGGCTTCACCGCCAGAAGAGCACAAGTACACCTTGTCAGCGAAGGTCCGTTCAACCAACTTTTTAGCCAGCTTAAGCGCGGGTTCATTGGTATAGATATTGGAGAGATGCCAAAGTTTTTCCCCCTGCTCTTTTAAGGCATTCACCAACACGGGATGGCAATGACCCAGCGAGTTCACCGCGATACCGCCCGCAAAATCAATATATTCACGCCCCTGCTGATCCCACAAGCGGCTGCCTTCTCCGCGCACCGGAATAATCTGCTGCGGCGCATAGTTGGGAGTCATGTAGTGATCAAAATCCTGCCGGGTTGGGGTCGTGCTCATGGGTCAGTCCCTCTCGTTGAGTCAATCAGTTATATCAGTATACGGGGCGAGCAAGCTCACCCGCTTTCAGTAATGTGACGGTAAATTATGTAATGCTGCCCATATTTCAGATTATTTCTGAAGGGAGGTCTCTGGTGCTAATGCGTTACTGCAGGTTTTGCGACGTGGGCGTGCATCAGCTCAAACGCTCTTCCCGTGGGGTTAATCCAAAATGATTGCGGTAAGCCGTTGAGAAATGAGCCGCCGAGGAAAACCCCGTCGCAAACGCGATATCGCCTACCGAGCGATCACTTTCACGCAACTGTTTACGGGCATCCTGCAAACGCAAATTGAGGTAATAGCGGCTAGGCACCGCCTGAAGATATTTTTTAAACAGGCGCTCCAACTGGCGGCGGGAAATGCCTAAATGCTCAGCCAGCTCCAGGGTCGAAAGCGGCTCTTCTATGTTGGCTTCCATCAGCGTCACAGCGTCTACCAGGCTCTGCGGGGCGTGACCCAAGCGGTGGCGCAGCGGCACATGTTGGCGCTCATCGGCCATGCGAATTCGCTCACACATAAAGTGCTCTGACACCTGTTCAACCAGATGATTGTTCTGCTGTTGGCGCACCAGCGTCAGCATCATGTCCATGGCCGCCGTACCGCTGGCACAAGTGATCCGGTTGCGGTCGATCTCAAAAAGCTGTTGCGACAGCGCCACCTGAGGATACGCTTGGGAAAAGGCTGCAAAACGTTGCCAAGGTAAGGTCGCTCGATAGCCTTCCAGCAATCCCGTGCGGGCCAACACCTCAGCCCCTCCCGCCAATCCGCCCAGCATCGTTCGGCTTGGCTGGTGGCGCAGCCACTCCATTAGTTTGGCCGGTAACGCATAGGGCAGAGGCGAAGGCGCGCAGATAAGCACCATGTCCAGATGAGGCGGTGCCCCTTCCAGGGTGTAGTCAGCATGACAGGATAATTGAGCGCTGCTTCGCACCGGCTGCTCATCGGTACTGAGCGTAAACACCTGATAGAGCACCTGGCCGCTAAGCTGATTAGCCATCAGCAGCGGCTCGACGGCACTGGCATGTGAGAGCATGGAAAAGCCAGGCAGCAGTAATACCCCAATGCGCTGGCGCGCAAGTGTTAACGGGGGAGACAAAGAGCTGAGCTGCATGCCAAAACGCCATCAGTAAATGAAACGTCATCTTACCCAATTGTGACGTTTTGGGCAGTGCCTGATAGCACCCAATAGAAAAAGGCATCGCCGTACGCTGGGCTGAGGCTATGAAGATAAAGCGCTGAGGCCTGAGAGACCGTAGCGATCCTACTCTTTAAAACGGTCTTGAGGCCCGTTCTGGGAAAACGTCTTAGGGTCTGTCTGAAAAGTCGACGAGCGAAGACAAGACAAGGCAAAAATTGGCGAAAAAACGGAGTTTACATGTGTAAATGAGTATTTTGATCGGACTCGCGCACGAGCCAATTTTTAACGCCGTATTGTCGAGCGCAGACACCTTTCAGACAGAGCCCAGGAAACCATCGCAGTAACGTTCTGCTGAACGGCGTGATGCCTAACACGTGCTTGAAGCCAGGCACCCGCTTCACACTCTAAACATGGCGTATCAATCACACCCTGTACAGTTGCTTGTGGCAGCAGGGTGGCCCTGGCATGCGCTTTCAGCGTGCCTGAAACATGGCCATCAACGGTGACAAAACCACCTTCTATATAGGGTGCTACTTGCCCTGATGCATTCACCGTTAAAGAATGCTGCGACGCGACGACTCTGCCCTGCACGTTCCCTTTAACCAGCACGGGCTCGTTGGCGGTGATATCCCCCGTAATCGATGTGGCCGCCCCAATTCGGCTGCCCTCTTTTAACGGGGCCACCAGTGGTGTAACGGTGGCTTTAGGTGGTGACTGTTCAACAGCGATGTCAGAAACGAGAGAGACAGCAGGCGACGGTTGAGGCACGTCACCTGAAGAGTATGAGCCTTCAGCGCGCTGCCTTGCCTTACGGCGCCTGCCATCCCATACAATCAGTGTCATTGCGCTAACACCAATAAGAATAAACCATGCTTGAATACCCATACACCGGTCCCGCCACTGTCAATATTTTGCCCAGACTAAGGTTATATGCGATTTATTTTTATGGCGGCGCGAATAACCTCCCCCACTCGGCTTAATTCTGAGCTTTATCCAGCCGTTAAGCAGATTAAAGTATTCAATGACTTTTTATGCTCAACGCGTGCGTCTTAAAAGCGCCAGGCCGACATTTACCAGGAGTTAACGATGTTTAATAAAGCCAAGAATGCAACTGCCGAGCAAAAAACGACGCCGCCCAGCTCACCAGACTCAAGTGACACGCTTCTAACGGGCACGCCAACCAGCAGCAATGCGCGCCCCAGCACCTCCATTATCGGTAGCCATACGCAAGTAGAAGGCGACATCAATAGTGATGAGGATTTGACCGTAAAAGGGCGTGTTAGCGGCACTATCACCTGCAAACAGCACACCGTCACATTAGGCGCAAATAGCTATTTTAAAGGCGATGTGTTTGCTCATACCTTGCACGTATCCGGCGAAGTAGAAGGTAATTTAATCGCTTTACACCGCGCAACGATCCACAAGGGCGCCCAAGTGACTGGCAACATCGTATCGCCCTGCCTTGTGCTTGAAGATGGCAGCGTTTTCCACGGCAGCATTGATATGAGCGCCGACAATGAAATGCTAAAAAACAGCTTTAATGACGCGCCCACCCATACCAAAAAGCTACCGGCGAAAGGTAATGCATCAGGTGTTAGTACGCGAGCGACCACCAAAGAGTCATCTGCTGATAAAGAGACCAGCCTTGCAGAGCAGGAAGAGGTAAAAGCCTAAGTATCGAAACCCACAGTCGCACCTGGCTAGCGCTGATCGTATTTGAGGGCCGAAGTGATGGGCATAGCGATACATCGTATTGATGGACAGAGCCATCAATAGAAAAAGGGCAAGGCGCGAACGCCCTGCCCTTCCTGTCAGCATCTAAGCCGCTTATCGATCAAATCGCTTATTGGTTTTGATTCTGCTTCGCTTCGGATAGCGTCATATCGCTATCGACCTGCGTATAATTATCCTCGACATAATCCTCTGAGGACGCTTCAATCTCGTCACTGCCATACGTGGTATTCATGATGAGCTGTTCATCCTGGAACTCCACTTCATCCATCGGCAAAGCGATTTCTGTCGCGCCGAAGCCCCAGATACCACCGACTGAGATAATGGCAAACAGGTCACCAGAGTCGTTGTGCTGAGCGATATGTTGAATATCACCGATCTCTTCGCCATCCTGGTTAATGACGGCCATACCTTCCAGCTCGCTAACCGGGTGAGACATCAATGAATTATTGCCATCCTGGTCGTTACGATTATCCTGGGCAGCCTGCTGGCGTTCTTGATCGTCATCGCTATTAACGTCGACCTGTGCATCATCGGCTTGCTCGACGTTAACGTCAGGCTCGCCACCCTGCTCAACAGTAACGTTAGGCTCAGCGTCTTCAACGGTAACGTTGGGCTCGGGCTGTTCAATCGTCACGTTGGGTTCAGGCTGCTCGACCGTCACGTCCGGCTCTGACTGCTCTACTCGAATATTGGGAGAGTCTTGTTCAACTTTTACTTCAGCAGGCTCCTGGTCGACTTCAACGTCCATCGTTTCGTCGCCATTAGGCTGAGACTGAGCACGGCTGTCAGTTTCTGTGCCTTGTGGCTGCGTTTGCGCCGTAGCATCTTGCTGCTGCGTCATTTGATCGGCATTGTCAGTGTCGTTCTGGTTAGCGTCTTGAGCCAGAGCGCCGCCTGAAAGTCCTGCACAAATCGCACCAATAGCAATGGCTAGTGTTGTCCGTTTCATAATATTGCTCCTTGTGTTGGCTTGCACTTAAAAAGCTAGTAGACCTAAGCGCCTAAGAGCAAAGCTAACGATGAATTATAATAAAAATTAACACGTATATTATCACCGCTTACTTAGTAAAACTCGTCAAGAAACAATGGTGAGGTTTTATACTATTCAACCGTGGTCTGGTCGGCATCCTCATCTTTCAAAACTTCCAAGCGGTTACCACCTTGTTCATTCTGCGTATCGTCGCTGTCTATATCGGCCTGGTCAGGCATATCCAGGTCGTCGCTTTCGGAACTCTGTTGAGGCCCTTGGGTACCGGTTTCACGCTCGGTATCATCCTGTTCCTGGTTACGGGGAGTGTCCGTACTTTGCTGCTGTCCGGCTGTTGAGTTGTCCTGCTGCTGGGTCATCTGACCGTCGCTCTGTGATGCATCATTTTCATTGGCCAACACGGCTGCTGAAATGCTCGTAAAGATAGCACCGATAGCAATGGCTACTATTGTCCGGTTCATATGATGTCCTCCTTGGATGAGTCACTCTTCAAACGTTAGCCAACGGAGGAAAAAAGTAACAATAAAAAACCATCTTTCTTAAAACTTGTATGAAAGTTAATAACGATCTTAATAATCGTTTAACGACCAAAAAAACGCCTTGCCTCATTATACAAGGCAAGGCGAACTCATGAACAAAGTGTTATGGCCTTTCAGGCATTAGATGGCCATTCTCATGACAGTATCTTAATCAGGATGCTGCTGGGCCTGCGTTACGGTCATACTGTTATCTATCTGGCTGAAATTGTCTTCGTCATACTGTTCTGCCGTCGCTTCTATCTCTTCACTACCGTAGGTGGTGTTGGTAACCAGTTGGTCGTCCTTCATCTCAATTTCATCTAATGGCAGCGCCACTTCATCGGCACCGATTCCCCATACGCCACCAATGGAAATAACCGCATACAGTTCGCCAGACTCTTTATGCTCAACGATCCGGTCAATACCGCCAATTTCTTCATCCTGCATGTTGACCACTGTCATGCCTTCGATATCACTTATTTGGCGAGACATTAGGTCGTTCGGATCATCACTCTCCTCCTGGTCAACATCCGAGGAAGACGCCGCGTTGCCACCTGTCATAGCGGCGGGCTGCTCATCCTGAGCGTCGTCCTGCTCATCGACCGCCTCTTCCTGTTGTTCCAGCGCACCTTCTGATTGACCATTCTCTTGCTGGTTATCCTCAGCAAACACGCCACTGGACATTCCAGTGCAAAGAGCTGCAATTGCAATCGCTAATGTAGTCCGTTTCATGCTGTCTCTCCTTGAGTGCCACACTCTTACAAGTTAGTTGAGCGAATTGAAAATCACCAATACCCGCCAGTTGCGGGATAATCGCTGCCTGTTTATCCAATCAGTTTCATGACATCGTTTGTGCATGGCATCTTCTGACCCGCAGCTGAAACGACTCTGTTACGAAACGTCTTTGCCTGCGTTGGGATCAGACGCATCGTAATCCTGAGTATCATCAGGCGCTGAACCAGGTTCGTGGGCAGTTTCGGCTTCAAAGCGGCGCGCTGCCTCAATTGCTTGCGGCTCAGTGTCGTGGCGGGATATTTCTTGAGGGGCATCAGGCTCGGTAACATCGACAACGCGCCAACCCGATACGATGATCGCGTCGCCCTTATCTTCGCTAACTGGCTCCACTCGTGCGGTACGGGTCATATTTCCTCCATGGTAAAAGCGAGTAACACTCTGCTTTTAACCATGGCAGAACCTTCAAGGACTTGCGTATCCAGCAGTAAACATTTAACAGTGATTGATTTTGCGCCTGCCGCTAGCGGACTTTACGCGTCAAACGCAAATTGCCGGGCACAAAGGCCCGGCAATTCGTTAAATCGGTAAGCAAGTCGCTTACCGATTTAACGGTTTATAAATTAACCACATCGAACGCAACGTTAGGGTTCACGTCAGCGTCGTAATCAACATCATCACGCTCAAAGCCGAACAGTTTTAAGAATTCATGCTTATAGCCAGCGTAATCAGTGATATCAAACAGATTCTCGGTAGTCACTTCCGGCCACAGATCCTGGCAAGCCTGTTGGATATCGTCGCGCAGCTCCCAATCATCCAGACGCAGACGGCCTTTATCATCAGTGGCCATATCACCGCTCTGACCTGCAGCATAGAGCCGTTCACCGAAGAGTCGATTGAGCTGATCAATGGTGCCTTCGTGTACGCCCTGCTCTTTCATGATGCGATACACCATGGCGATATACAGCGGCATCACCGGAATAGCTGCACTGGCCTGGGTAACAACAGATTTGAGTACCGCGACATTAGCGCCGCCGCCGCTAGTTTTAAGCTTGTCATCAATCGCCGTGGCCGCGCGATCCAAGTCTTCCTTGGCTTTACCCAAGGCGCCGTGCCAGTAAATCGGCCAGGTAATTTCCGTACCGATATAGCTAAACGCCACGCTGCGTGCGCCTTTGGCCAATACGCCCGCCTGGTCCAGTGCGTCCATCCACAATTCCCAATCTTCGCCACCCATCACGGTGATGGTATCGTCGATTTCCTGCTGGGTGGCAGGCTCCACTTCTGCCTCGATAATCCGGTCTTTATTGGTATCAATAGCCGTAGCGCGGTAGGTCTCACCGATCGGCTTCAGGCTTGAGCGCTTGAGTTCACCGCTATCCGGCAGCTTACGCACGGGGGATGCCAGTGAGTACACCACCAGGTCGATTTCGCCCATATCCTGTTTGATCAGTTCAATGGCTTTTTCACGCGCTTCGTTAGAGAAGGCGTCGCCATTGATAGACTTACTGTAAAGGCCTTCCTGCTTGGCAAACTTGTCAAACGCTGCGCTGTTGTACCATCCCGCCGTACCGGTTTTGGTTTCACTGCTGGGCTTTTCAAAAAACACGCCCAGCGTATCAGCACCGTAACCAAAGGCAGCGGTAATCCGAGCAGCCAAGCCGTAACCGCTGGAAGCCCCGATCACCAACACTTTTTTGGGGCCGGCGCTTTTATCCAAACCACGCGCGCGGGTTGCTTCAATCTGCTCGAGCACGTTTTGCTCGCAGCCTTTAGGGTGAGTAGTCGTGCAGATAAAGCCGCGTACTTTGGGTTTAATAATCACATCGAACCTCACTATCGGATTGATTTCATTATCAGCATGACAATGCTGTAAGCATGGCGGCTATTTTAGCTTGCCAGGCGGGCGCTGTCCGCTCTTGAGCTTATTTGCCTTTCACGGCAGGATAGTGCCCCTTCTTTTAAATGCCTGCGAGGCCATCATGAACGCACAGCAACTAGTCGACGAGCGCGGCGACCTTTGGCTTGCCTTGGCCCCCTTATGGCTAGACCGCGAACCCAGCGAACGGGATTACGCCCGCATGGTCGAGGTCATTAACCAGTACGACATGCCGCTGATGGAGCTTGAGTGGATGTTTCGCCTGGAGCTAGCCCCGGTGATGTCGCGCCATCAACTTTCGATTGCCAGCGAATGGCGAAAATTTGATGACCATAAGCTGATGCAACAGCTAGTGAGTCATAACCTGCGCTTAAAGGGGTGGCGGCGCAAAGGCTGGGCGCTTTTTTCCGGGCTAACCACCATGATGGTACGCCACCGCTGGGTCGAGCTTATGAACCGCGTTAAGGTTGCCCGTGGAGAGCATTAAGCCGCCGTCAACACTCTGATTCGTTGATGGCCAATGACCTATTCACGATCCAGCGCCGCTTCCAATGCCAAGCGTAAGGGTTGCCCATGATCTCGCGGGCCAAAACGGGCAATGACCCTGCCATCGCGCCCAACCAGAAACTTGGTGAAATTCCACTTAATGGCTTGGGTACCCAAAACCCCGGGCGCCTGTTGTTTCAGCATGACAAATAGCGGGTGTGCGTGGTTGCCATTAACACTGATTTTTTCCATCAGAGGGAAGCTTATCCCGTACGTTTGCTCACCAAACGCACAAAATGCTTCGGCACTTTCTGGCGACTGACGGCCAAACTGGTTGCAGGGAAACCCCAGCACGGTGAAGCCGCGGTCACGATAACGCTGGTATAACGCCTCAAGCTCTTTTAATTGCGGCGTAAATCCGCACTGGCTGGCCACATTAACTACCAACAGCACTTGCCCACGCAGCGCGCGTAAATTAAACGGCTGCCCTTGGTGGGTGTAACAGTCTTGATCGTAAATCGTCATTATTAAGCCTTACACCTTCCAGGCGATATAAACACTACCTTGCCACGGCTACAGGGATGGCACCAGCGCCTTATATCGATTATTGCCAAGCACAACGGCCTATTAACCTATGGTAATGGGCCCCATGACAACGCGCAGCGCCAGCGCAATCAGTAGCACGCCGGTTAATCGATTTATCCAGTGCGCATGGCGCTGCAACCAAGGCAGTACCCGCGAATGCGACAAGCCGACCGCCACCAGCACGTACCAACCACCATCAATAAGCATAGCGGTTAGTACGACGATCATCTTTGCCATACTACTCATATCAGGAGTAACAAACTGGCTCAGCAACGCTACAAAAAAGATAATCAGCTTGGGATTACCCAGCGCCACGAGCATCCCCTCTTTGGCCGCCTGACGGCGAGTGGTTACCACCCCCTGTTGACTCATCACCCCCGCCCTGCCAGCCCGTAACGCCTTGATGCCTAACCAGGCTAAATAGGCGGCGCCCGCCCAGGTAATCAGTTGAAAAACGTCAGGCGAACGAGTAACTAACGCGCCCAGCCCCCAGACAGTCAAAAGCGCATAAAACCCGACGCCAGCCGCATGAAATAAAGCAGCGGTAATACCTGGCAACCGCCCACCGCCCAACGTGTGTTTTAAAACCAGAGCGAGGCTGGGCCCGGGCGACATAGCCCCCATGGCGCAGATAGCCGCGAGTGACAACCAGAGTGAAAACGGCATTTTTTCCTCTTTGTACTTGTTAATGAATCGTCGTCTACATGCGCCAATGCCGTTACCGGCTGAGTTGCTTGCTGTATAACGTCGTCTCTCTTAAATAACGCTGTTAGCATGGTACGCTGTTGGGTAAAATTTGCCCCTTTTTCGATGAAAATGACGCCTGCTGTCAAAACAGGCGTGGCACGGCTAATAAAGGACTCCGATATGGGTAGGGCGTTTCAAAACCGTAAAGAATCGATGGCTAAAACGGCCGACGCAAAAACCAAGGTTTATAGCAAATACGGGCGTGAAATTTATGTCGTTGCAAAAGCAGGCGGCTCAGACCCGAACGGTAACCTTGCCCTGCGCGGTTTAATAGAGCGTGCGAAAAGAGATCAGGTTCCCTCGCACGTTATTGATAAAGCGCTAGACAAGGCCAGCGGCGCAGGTGGCGAAGACTTCTCTCCAGCACGCTACGAAGGCTTTGGCCCCGGTAACGCCATGGTGATTGTCGACTGCTTAACCGATAACCCTAACCGCACCTTTGGCGATGTACGCGGTTGCTTTACCAAAACGAAAAGCAAGATTGGCACCCCCGGCAGCGTTAGCCACATGTTCGATCACTGCGCGATTTTTGCGTTTGTCGGCCAGGAAGAAGAGGCGGTGCTTGAAGCGCTGATGGAAGCCGATGTTGATGTGACCGACATTGAGCAGGAAGAAGCGCGTATTACGGTTTATGCGCCACACACCGAATATTCTAAAGCCAAGCAAGCCCTGCTGAATGCGTTCGGTGAGCTCGATTTTGAAATTGATGAGATTCAGTTTCTGCCGCAAAACACCACGCCGCTCGAAGGCGATGACGTGGCGCTATTTGAAAAATTTGTGGGCATGCTCACCGATCTGGACGATGTACAAAACGTCTTCCACAGCGCTGAGTTGCCAGAAGAGACAGCGTAAATAGCACGATCGGTACGTTTAAAGTGGCCGTCAGCGTATTGCTGACGGCCAGCGCAGCATTTGGTGACAACAGCGCAGGCTTAATACCGGCATCGCTCAGCACCTGCTTCCCCCGCACGGTTAGATCGGTAATAAACCAAAACTGCTGCCACACCCAACAGCCCCGACAGTACACCGCTAAACGCTGTCGCTCTTTATGGACAAGCGCTTGATGAGGAGGCGCCATCAAACAACGAACGCCCTGAGGTTTACGGTCGATACACTAAACAAGAACAAGGTTAGTATTTTGAGGATAAATCACTGCGGAGCTATTCGAACTTATCGACTAAAATGACATCTTCAGAGATAACCATTATCCGCAACCATTTCATGTTACGCAGGAGGCGACCATGAGTATTGTTCATGTTAGCGAGGCAGAGCTCTACGCCAAGCTTGAAAAATGTATGTCGGGAGAGCGCGTTCTCATTGACCAGGCTGGCAACCGGTTTAGCGCGCGCATTCAGCTCGCCCGTAAAATGGATGCAACGGTCATTCCCGAAAAACAGCTACACAAAAGTCACGATGATCCTGATGAAGTGGATAGCATCACCGTGCCTTATGAGCATATCTGGGAGCTTGAAATTAAGGGCGTGGTGTATAGCCGTTTAGCAGAATAATCGCATCGTTCTACCAGCACCCCCTTACGGGCAGTGCTGGTAAAGATCGCAAGCGAAGGCCTTTAGAACGTTAAACAAATTTTTCCTAAATGCTTGCCCGCCTCCTGGTAGCGAAAGGCATCCGCAATCTCGGCTAATTCAAACTCTCGATCAATAATGGGGCGCATATCGTTAGCTTCAATAGCCTTGATCATCTCTATCTGATGGCGGCGACTGCCCACAATCAGGCCCTGCAAACGCGCCTGTTTTGCCATTAGCTTCGCGGTTGGAATGTCTCCCTGGCGGCCAGTCAGCACACCAATCAATGAGATATGCCCACCAATTTTGATCGCTTCGATAGATTGCGGCAGCGTTCCAGGTCCGCCTACTTCGACAATATGATCAACACCTTGCCCATCCGTCAGTTCATTAACCTGCTTGCCCCATTCAGGGGTTTCCTTGTAGTTAATCGTATGGGTAGCGCCCAATTCACGTAACCGCTCACGTTTCGCGTTGGAAGACGACGTCGCGATAACGTGGGCGCCCATCATGCGTGCAAACTGCAGCGCAAATATGGATACACCGCCAGAGCCCAGCACCAATACCGTATCGCCTGCTTTTAAGCCGCCATCCACCACAAGCGCACGCCATGCCGTTAACCCTGCAGTAGTGAGCGTTGCCGACTCAGCATGGCTATACCCCTTCGGCTGATGGGTAAACCACTGCGCAGGGCGAACCACCTGTTCACAGGCGTAGCCATCGACACCATCGCCAGGCGTCGTCGTAAAATCCGCAACGCGTGCAGGGCCTTCCAGCCAGTGAGGGAAGAATGTCGATACTACGCGATCACCCACTGAAAACTCGGATACTCCCTCACCTACCTCTTCAACAATACCCGCTCCATCCGACATGGGAATACGGCCGTCAGTGGTCGGCATTTTGCCCGCCACTACGCCGTAATCATGAAAATTCAGCGAGCTTGCATGAATGCGTACGCGAACCTCACCCGCTGCAGGTGCGCCAGGTGCCGTGGCATCCTGCACATTAAGTTTATCCAGCCCACCTGGGGCTTGTAGCGTTACCACTTGCATTGTCGATCTCCCGGTTTAGCTGTCGTCTGGAACACGTTAGCAGAGGATCAGAAAATTCACATATCAACCCCAAGAAAGCCGCCCGACTGGCGCTTCCATAGCCCGGCATAAATACCGTCTTGAGCGAGCAATTCCGTATGCGTGCCGCTTTCTACAATACGCCCCTGCTCAACCACGATCAGCCGATCAAGCATTGCGATGGTGGAAAGACGGTGGGCAATGGCAATAACCGTTTTGCCTTCCATTAACGTATCCAACTGCTCTTGAATGGCGGCTTCCACTTCAGAGTCCAGCGCCGACGTGGCTTCATCCAATACCAAAATAGGCGCGTTTTTCAACAGCACGCGCGCGATGGCAATACGTTGGCGCTGGCCACCCGACAGCTTAACGCCGCGCTCGCCCACATGTGCGTCCAACCCACGACGCCCCTGAGGATCCACCAGGTCGTTAATGAACGCATCCGCATGGGCGCGGCATACGGCGGCCCATACTGCCTCATCGTCTGCCTGTGGGGTGCCGTAGCGAATGTTATCGCGCAGCGAACGGTGCAAAAGCGAGGTATCCTGGGTCACCATGCCAATCTGGTGACGCAATGAGGTTTGCGTGACCTGAGCGATGTCCTGATCATCGATAAGAATGCGCCCGCCCTGAACATCATAAAAACGCAGCAGCAGGTTAGCGAGGGTCGATTTACCCGCGCCTGAACGACCAATCAGGCCAATTTTCTCACCGGGGGCGATTGTCAGATTCAGTCCATCAAACACGGTTCGGCTTTCGCCTTTGGCCTGCTCATAGCCAAAACGCAGCGCGTCAAAATGAATTTTACCCGCCGGTACATGGAGGGCTGGCGCATTGGGCACATCACTGATGGTCGGTTCGCGGGCGATAGTGTTCATGCCATCCTGTACCGTACCAATATTTTCAAACAAGCCCGCCACTTCCCATAAAATCCAGTCAGACATAAAGCGGATCCGCATCACCAGCGCAATCGCGATGGTTAATACGCCTAGCGAAATGGCATCGTAATACCAGGTGCTAATCGCCATACCTGCCGTGCCTACCAGCAGCGCGGTATTTAGCAGCGTCAGGCAGACACTCATAATGGTGACCAAACGCATCTGCTGATGCACGGTTTCCATGAATCCTTCCATGGCATCGCGTGCATAGCGCTGCTCACGCTCGGTATCCGCAAATAGCTTTATGGTTTGAATATTGCTGTAGCTGTCGACCACGCGCCCGGTCATCTGCGCGCGGGCGTCGGCCTGCGCCATGGACACATCACGCAGCCGAGGAACAAAAAAGCGCATGATGGCCAAATACCCAATGAGCCAAAGCCCCAAAGGGAGCAATAGCCATAAATCGGCCCGCCCCAACAAAATCGCCGCACCGGTAAAATACACAATCGCGTAGACCAAAAGGCCCATCACCTTAGTGACCGTTTCGCGGATCGCCAAGGCGGTTTGCATCACTTTTTGGGATACCCGCCCGGCAAACTCGTCCTGATAAAAAGCCAGGCTTTGGTTAAGCATATGACTATGCGAGAGCCAACGGCCAATCATCGGATAATTACCGAAGATGCTTTGATGAGTAATCAACGATTGAGCCAGCACCAACAGCGGCAGCCCCACAAGCATCAACACACCGACCCCGGTCAACCAAAGCCCATTCGCAGCCCAAAAGCCTTCACGCTCTACATTGCCCAGCCAATCAATCAGTTGCCCCATGTAGTTAAAGAAAAGCACCTCCGCGGATGACACCAGCGCAGTAAACAGCGTCATGGCAATCAGCAACGGCAATACCGGGCGCGAGAAGTGCTTGATGAAGGGCAATAGGCCTTTAGGCGGTGTTTGAACATCCTCCATGGGGTAAGGATCTACGCGCGTTTCAAAGTAACGAAATAGCGGCTGCAGCATACGAGAAAACATGAACGTTCCTTACGTTACTTATCGATCATTAGTAGGGTTAGATGCCTGATGCCGTAAAAGCCAGCGAGCCCAAAATGGCGCAAAGACCATCAACGTCACCATGCGAAGAAGGTGGTGAAATGCGACAAATACCGGATCAATATTAAGCGCCACCGCCAAAATGGCCATCTCGCCAACCCCGCCGGGTGCCAGCGCCAGCAGGGCTACATCACGGCCAACGCCCACAAACTGATGAATCAACTCAGCAAACAGGGCCAACACCATAAGCGCCAACAGCGTGGCAATGCCTGACTGCCATAAATAGCGCCCCCATAACCGTCGCGTCATGCCTTTAAAGCGAGAACCGATTGCGCTGCCCAATACCCAAAGCATCAGGTTCATCCCCCAGTCAGGCAACCGAAGACTTGCAATATCAAACCCTGAAAGCAGTGCAGCGGTAAGCAACGGTACCAATAAGGCGGGGGTAGGAAAGCGTAGCCAGCGCCCGAGCGGCAGTAGCAGAGGGATAAGCAACAGCATCCAGGCATGTTCAAACTCATTTGCCCGCAACGCCATGTCACCGTCCCCGCCCTCGTAGGCCCAAAAAAGAGGAGGTAACACTAAAATCACCAAAATCACGCGAATCGACTGGGCAATAGCAATACGCTGAGGGTCGCCGCCACATTTGTCGCCCAGAATAATCATCGCGGTCATGGCGCCGGGAGCGGCGGCAAACCAGGCGCTGACGGAATCAAACCCACAGCGCCGATACCAGGCCGAGGCCGCCACCGTAGAGGCGCTAATGCCCGCTAACAACAGCACGGCTGATATTGGCCAATCGACCACCCGCTGAGCGAGTTCCGGTGTTACCTGGCTGCCTAACACCAACCCCATAACAGCGAGAAAAACATTACGCAGTCGCTCCGGCACTACAACGTTAACGCCCCGAGAGGAAACCAGCAAATTGGCAACCAGAGGGCCAAGCATCCAGGCAAGCGGTAAACCGGTAAGTTGGAAAATCGTGCCGCCTATCGCGCCAACGATGAGCGACGTTAACAGCCCTTTTGCACTTCTTGTACTTACAACACCTTTCACACCAGCCCTCGCTACCGAAATCTGCGCTAGCGGGTTAATTTATTAACCCGCTAAATATAACGATAGTTTATCACTGACCAGGCTATACAAGGACACCAATAGCAAGGAAGCCGACGCTGCTTGCAGGATTGCCAGCGCTAACGCGGTGAAGACTGACGTGTATCAGGCAGGCAGCAACGCTACGCTGGCTATCAAAATAGCTCCGCTGCCTTGGAATATAAGCGCTTACTCTATCGAAAAAGCAGGCGCTTTCTTTTGAGGGAAGGAGCGTAATGTCTGCTGATTCCAGGTCTCAAAGTGGTCGTGCATAGCTTGGCGTGCCAACTCGCGATCACGGGTTTTAACAGCATCAACAAGCGCGATATGCGTCTCGTTGGTTTTCTTTTGTGCGCCCTTTGACTGCCTGGCAAGAACCCTGCGCTGATGAAGTACTTTTTTAAGCACCGATGACAGTCCTTGAAAAATAATCAACACAGCGGGATTTTTGGCCATAATCGCCAACAGCTCATGAAACTCGTAATCCGCCTGAATACCTTCAAGTACATCGGTGGAATTAACGATCTTGCTGCAGAGCCTTTCAAGCTGCTCTAGCTCATGGGCTTGATGGTTGACCGCGGCTGCCTGGACAATCTCTTTTTCAAACATTTCCCGGGCAGTTTCAAGATGATCAACAGAGATATAATTAAGTTTTAGCGCCAGCTCAAAGTAGAGCTGAATAAACACCGGCTCCGGCATTTTGAGAAAGGTGCCACTGCCCTGCTTGCGCTCAATGAACCCAAGGCTATGCAATACTGAAAGTACATTTCGTACCGATGAGCGGTGCATATCAAAGTGCTCACAGAGCGCTCTTTCTGGCGGGATCTTTAACCGGCCATCCCGGGAAAGTTCGGAGACAGAAACAAACTCCTTAAGCCTATCCAAAAGATTCGGATCCATTTGGCTCATAGCGTCATCCAAGTGCTACCCCTATACCGTATTTTAAGCATAAGGGTAGCTTATCATAGTCAATGAATGTGCATACCGCCGTTCACATCCAGGGTTGTCCCTGTCATGTAGCTTGAGAGATCGCTTGCCAGGAAAAGGAAAGCGTTGGCAACATCGGCAGGCCCACCCAAGCGAGCTAGCGGAATACCTTCCAGAATTTTAGCCTTCATTTGATCATCAAGTTTGCCAGCAGTAATGTCGGTGGCAATCAAGCCAGGCGTTACGGAGTTAACGCGAATGCCAGATGCACCGAGCTCGCGCGCCATGGCTTTGCCAAGCCCCAGCATACCGGCTTTGGCCGCACTATAATGTGGGCCACCGAAGATACCTCCGCCTCGCTGTGCAGAAACCGATGATGTATTGATGATAGACCCAGCTCCGCTCTGTTTCATGTGCGGCACGACAGCTTGCGACATATACATCATGCCACGCAGGTTAACGTCCAAAATACGGTCGTAATCTTCTGGCGTAATCTCTTCAAACTTAACCGGCTGAGTGATACCAGCGTTATTGACCAACACATCAATTCTGCCAAACCTTTCCATCACGGCTTTCGCTAGGCTGAAGCAGTCATCACGGCTTACCACGTTACCTGTTACGACCATCGAGCGGTCAGCATCAAACTCGCTGCGTACCTTCTCGCAGGCTGCCTCATTGATGTCGGAAATAACAATGGAAGCACCGTGCTCGTAGAAGAGACGCGCCGTTCTAAGGCCAATGCCTTTTTCACCTGCAGCACCAGTCACGATACATACTTTACCTTTAAGCAGCATGACGTTTTCCTTTTATTAATATTGGGTAAGTAAAGCCAGCTCCTCAAGGGAGCGTAAAATCTGCGATTCGATTCTATCGAGCGGCAGTGGTTGTTCATCGCGCCACGGCTGAGCGCCAGCATCGCGATGCAGTCGAAATGGAAGCTCCAGAGAGAACGGCTTGTCTTGGTCAAGCAGCACAGCAGCGAGTGCTTTGTCGTCTGTATCACCTTCGCCAAATGAAACAAAATCAAACCCATCACTGCGTCGAGCACAGGGCTTGAGATGAAAGTGATCGGCGATAGGCATGGCCGCTCGGGCATCAACAAGGGCATTCTGCCCAGGGCAGTGTGAGAGCAAATTCCCCATATCGTAGTTAATACCGAAGGCCTCATCACCCAACCGTTCAAGTAACGCCAACGCATCCGCCGAGCTATCGAACACGTTGGGCACCCCGTTACCGGGGTTTTCAAGCAAAATACGCACACCATACTCACGCGCTATGGCGGCCAGTGTAGCGGCCTGCTTAAAGAACGTGCTTTCATGCTCACACGTGGCCGCGTTAGTAATGACAAAACTCGCGCCTAGCGAAGCCGCAAAACGGCAGCGCGCTTCGAGCCTGGCAGCCGCGTTTTCAAGCCCAAGATCAATATGGCCTGAGAAGTAATGACACTGCTGACCATAGCGGCGCATTTCGTTTTTCAAATCGTTGGCAAATGACTCGGTAAAGTCGCTATCAGTAAACGCCTCTACGTACCCATCGATAAACGCGAATTCGACATTTGTCACCCCGCACCACGCAAGCGAAGGCAGGATCACATCGAACCCATAGCCATCGTAGGCAGCGGTACTGACGGATATAAAACTCGTTGCCATGGGTCGCCTCATCCCTTGCCGTTGAGCAGTCGGTAGGTGCGGATGACCTGGCTATCATCAAGCTTGCCCTCCCCCCGCTCGGAGCTTGCCACGAACATCTGCCGGGCGGCTTCCGCCAGCGGCGTGAACGCTTTGGCGCCCTTGGCGGAGTCGCAGACAATGCCCATGTCCTTACAGAAGATATCGACGACGCTGGTAACCTCGCCGGGTTCGGCAATCATGCGTGGGCCGCGGTCGCCCAGCATCCAGCTCGAAGCGGCCGAGCCCTGCACCATCGAAAGCATGACCGACGCCTCGATGCCGCTCTTTTCAGCAAGCGACAGCGCCTCGGCGGCCGCGGCAATATGCACGCCGCACAGCAGCTGATTGACGGCTTTCATGGCCGCCCCCTGGCCCGGCGTGGGCCCGGCGACGAACACCGCCTTTCCCATCACATCAAACGCTTTCGAGCATCGGCCAAGAGCTTCCTCGCTGCCAGCGGCCATGATGGTCAATTGGCCGGCTTGGGCGCCCACCACGCCACCGGACACCGGCGCGTCGACGTAGTGAAGGTCTGGACGCACCGCCGCCACTTCGCTGGCGATACCAGCGGCGTCGTCCGGCGCGATGGTCGACATCTGCACGATGCAGGCGCCCTCTTTCAGCGAACTAATCACGCTCGAAGCTTCGTCATCCGTTGGGTTACCAAACAGCACGGCGCGTACCTGCTCGGCGTTTACCACCATGATGAAAAGCGCCTCACTTTCGCTCAAGTGGCGGTGCTTCGTCTCATCTGTCGTGGTCTGGCCGTTGAAGACGGTTTCCACCTGCTCGAAGGCATCGACCCCCAACACGCTGAAACCGGCGTTTTTCAAGTTCGTGGCCATGGGGCGCCCCATGGCGCCGAGTCCTGCAAAAGCAATGTTATGCATGCCAAACCTCAGTAGATGATCAGTGCCGGTATATAAGAGACCAGCAACAGCACGATAATGGCCACCAGATAGAACGGAGCGAGCTCCTTGACGACCGCGCCGATGCGCTCACGGGCAATCGCCGCTGAGACGAACAGCGTAGTGCCGATGGGCGGTGTAAACAGACCGATACTCAGATTCACGCACATCATGATGCCAAGCTGCACCAGATCCAGGCCGATCGCGTTGGCAATGGAAACGAGCGTGGGTCCCAGTAGCAGGATCGCAGCGGGTAGATCCAAGAACATGCCGATTAACAGCAGGAGCAAATTGATCGCCAAAATGATCAGAATCGGGTGTTGAAGATACTCGACGGCCCACTGGGCCACGGCTTGCGGCACACCACCCGAGGTCAAGATATAGGCGATGATATTGGCCGCCGCGATTATTAGCATCACGATACCGGTGGTGATCACCGTATTGGCCAGTGCGGCCATCACCCGCTCGCCGGTCAAGTCGCGATAGATGATACCGCTGACCATCAGCGCGTAAGCCACAGCGATAATGCTGACCTCGGTGGGCGTGGCAATACCGGCTCTTAGCAGTACGACAATAAAAACAGGCATCAACAGTGCAGGTAGTGCGGTAAACAGCGTGCTGCGCATCTCGGCACGCGTGTGCTTGAGCTTAAGACGAGGAAACCCACGGCGCTTGCCCACAAAATAACAAGCCAGCATCATACCGGCCGCCAGCATCAGGGCGGGAATCACAGCGGCAATAAACAATGAGGCAATCGAGCTGTTGGACACCGTGGCAAACAGAATCAGTGGAATCGACGGAGGCATTAGCCCGGCGATGACCGAGGAAGCCGAGGTGACCGCTGCGCCGAACGCACCGGGGTAGCCTTCGCGTTTCTGCCAAGGAATGAGCATTGAACCCAGCGCCGAAGCTTCCGCTACGGACGAGCCGGATACCCCGCCGAACACCGTCGAACCAACTACGCTGACTTGGCCCAGCCCGCCAGGATACTTGCCCACCAGCATCGAAGCCAACCCGACCAGTTTCTGGCCGAGTTTGCCCGACATCATCAGGCTACCGGACAGAATGAAGAAAGGAATCGCCAGAAGTGGGAAGCTCTGCGTTGGTTGAAAAATCTTCATCAGCGCCATACTGGAAGGCATGGGCCCGAAGACCGACAATGCCGCCCAACCGCTAATGACTAGCGAATACCCCACGGGCATTGCCATCAGCAAGAAAAGAACAAACGCCACTAGCATTTGAACTGTCATATTCCTTCCTCCCCGTGCGATACCTGCGGGTCGGACTGCTCCTCACCGCCCACCAGAACCAATGCACTATTGATCAGCGAGACAAGCGCGAGCCCTGCAAACCCAGCAACCACCGACCAATACGCCCAAGACATGCCAAGACGCGTAATGGGAAAGCGCTGTCCGCCTGCAATCTCCACCACATTCAAGCCGTGATAAGCCATAGTGCTGAAGGCCACCAGCGCGATCACATTCACAGTGAGTGTCACAACTTTCCGGGGTAGCCTTGGTAGCTTCTCCACCACCAGCTCAATCCCGATATGCTCGTTTCTAGCCGCAGCCGCCACAATGGCGCCCATCGTTAACCAAGGAAAGAACAGGTTGGGAATTTCCGTCGCCCAGCCAAGGTTTGTCGAGAAAAGATAGCGAACGACCACCCCAGAGAGCAGGGACACGAAAATGGTCACGATCGAAATGATCGCCAACCACTTGGATACTTGATAAATCAAGTTCTTCGAGCCGATTAACAGCGAAGCCGGTAAGCCGGCTTCGCTGTTGCGGCTCTCGTCTGAGAGCGTCATGAAAAACCCCTCCGGTTCGTTACTGCTGCTCGTTTTGAGCGGCGTTAACTACCATATCCACAAGCTCTGGATATTCTTCCCGCCACAGATCGTAAACAGAGGAGGTCGCTTCGACAAAAGGCGCCTTATCAACCTCATTAATATTCACACCGGCATCTTCGATCAAGCTACGAAGCCGCTCATCCGCTTCAAGAGAAGCCTGGCGATTGAATTCACCTGCCTCGTCAGCCGCTTCCTGGACCGCCTGCTGCTGCTCAGCAGAGAGCATGTCCCACATCATCTTGCTCATCAGAAGTGGTGTGGACTCATATTTATGCCCGGTCAGCGAGATATAATCCTGAACTTCATGGAGCCTTGACGAGTAGGTATTCATCAAAGGATTTTCCTGGCCGTCTACCACACCCTGTTCAAGCGCGATGTAAAGCTCGGAGAAATTCATGGGGGTAGGATTGGCTTCCAACGCCTCAAAGATATCCACCGTCATTTCATCCGGCGGCGTGCGAATCTTCAAGCCTCGCAGGTCTTCCGGGGTCTCAATCGGGCGTACGTTGTTGCTGACGTGACGAATTCCATTATCCCACAGCCCAAGCAGTACCAGGTTCTGCTCTTCGGCCAAGCGTTTCAGCTCCGCACCCACTTCACCATCCATGACCTCCCAAGCGGCGGGCAGCGAGTCGAAGAGAAAAGGCAGACCCAGCACGGAGAATTGAGGCACTACGCTGGAGGTTGCGCCTTGGCTATTGGTACTGAACGCCAGAGTCCCCATACGCATGAGCGTCAAGGCTTCCATATCGTCGCCGTACTGGGCATTACCACCAACATCAACTATCAACTCACCATCGGTTTTCTCCTCAACCAATTCGGCAAAAAGCTCGGATGCCTCCCATTTGGGGTTTCCCTCTGCCGCATTATGCGTTAACTGAAGGGTCTGCTGGGCGGTGGCACTGCCTGCAAAGAAAACAGCGCCGGCGATGGCAGTAGCAAGAACAGTTTTTTTCATGACGTTTCTCTCAATTCGATTATTTGTTGTAAGTTGTAACTAGCGTATTAAGCTTCTGAATCAATTAACGTTTACAGCAACATGTTGCTCAATGGTTTTGACTACCTCCTTGGTAGAAATACCGTAGCGGTCATGTAGGGTGGGCAACGCACCGGCATCCAAAAACTCATCCGGCAGGCCGATCTGGTAGAACTTGACGGCCACACCCTCTTTCATTAGAAGCAAGGCCACGCTTTCACCCAAGCCGCCTACTACCGAGTGGTTCTCGGCGACGAAGACGGGGCGGTCCGGGTGGCGGCGCACTTCTTCCAGAATAGTCTGGGTATCCAGCGGCTTGATGGTGGCACAGTGCAGCACGCCCACCTCTTTGCCTTTCTCCTTGAGCTCGTCGGAAGCCTCGATAGCCCGCATAGTCATCAGGCCTGAGGAGATAATCAGGGCGTCTTTACCGTCGATCAGTTGCTTGGCCTTGCCAATTTCGAACTTGTAACCTTCGAAGCGGTCCAGCACGCGCGGCACCTTGCCCCGCAGCAGGCGCAGATATACCGGGCCGTTGAAATCCACCATCGCCTGAACGGACTGCTCGATATCGACCGCATCACACGGGTCGACGATCGTCAGGTTCGGCATGCCGCGAAAGATGGCAACATCTTCGGTGGCCTGGTGGCTCGGGCCGTAGCCGGTGGTCAGGCCAGGCAAGCCGCCGACGATCTTGACGTTAAGATTCTCTTCGGCAATCGCCAGGCAGATAAAATCATAGGCGCGGCGCGAGGCGAATACGCTATAGGTGGTCACGAAGGGAATGAAGCCTTCGCGAGCCATACCGGCACCGGCCATCATCAAAAGCTGCTCGGCCATACCCATCTGGTAATAACGATCCGGGTAGGCCTTGGCGAAAATATGCAGGTCGGTGTACTTGCCCAAGTCCGCGGTCATACCGACGATCTTGTCGTTTTTACCGGCGGCCTCGACCAGCGCGTGGCCAAACGGCGCCGAGGTAGTCGGCTGGTCTTCCCCCGCAATGGAGGCGATCATGGCCGATGTTTTAAGCTTCTTCTTGGCGCTCATCTTATTTCTCCCCTGACTGGATACCGTAAACGTCATCAAGCTCTTTGAGCGCCACGCTCCATTCGTTTTCATCCACACGAATAAAGTGGTTCTTATCCCGTTTTTCCAAAAAAGGCACGCCGCGGCCCATCAAGGTGTCGCAAATGATCACGCGGGGCTTGTCGGAGTTACTTGCCAAGGCGCTATCGAAGGCTTCAAGTACGGCTTCAAGATCGTTGCCATCAACGCGGTAGGTTTCCCAGCCAAACGCCGTCCACTTATCTGCGACGGGCTCGTAATTAAGCACCATTGAAGACTTGTCGTCGGCTTGCTGGTCGTTAACATCAACGATGGCAATCAGGTTATCCAGCTTCCAGTGCGCCGCTGAGGCTACCGCTTCCCAAGTGGAGCCTTCGTTCAACTCACCATCGGATAACAGATTAAAAATCCGTGAAGTGCTCTGTTTGCGCTTAAGTCCAAGCGCCATGCCAACACCGATACCTAAACCGTGCCCCAAGGAGCCGCCGGTGATTTCCATGCCCGGGGTATAAGCAGCCATGCCGGACATGGGCAGGATGCTGTCATCACTGCCGTAGTCTTCAATTTCGTCTTCACTGATAACGCCTGCCTCAATCAGAGCGGCATAAAGAGCGATGGCATAGTGGCCAATGGACAGCAGAAAGCGATCCCGCTCTTCCCATTCAGGATTTTTAGGGTCGATTTTTAAAGCGTGAAAGTAGGAAACGGCCAGCACATCGGCGATTCCCAGAGCTTGACCCACATAGCCCTGACCTTGCACTTCGCCCATACGAAGAGCGTGGCGGCGAATACTATAAGCCCGCTGTCGAAGCGCTTTTACGGTACTGGCTTTCGATGCGGTAGCTGTTTGACTCATGCAAGTCACCTCCAATTGGTTGACCAATTGAAGATAAAGGCAATTTATATTCCTCGAAACAGAACTTTAGTCTATGATAAATAACATTAAATTTAATAAATATAAAAAACAGAACAATAAAAAACCATATAAAAGTCCAACAAAAACAAAAAGATAAACGAAAAACACTGCCTTACTATATAAAACAGACGCGCCAAATCAATGCCGTATCAACAGCCGCAGGCAATATAAATAAAACCATGGACAAATGGTCAACCAATGGCGAAGCGCAGAGAGAAAGGCAGGGTGCTCTCAAGGTCTGAGCATGTACGAGATAAACACACACTCAAACCCAGGATGTGGAAATACTGAGAGGAAGAAAAAGACCGGAAGATCAGCGAAAAAAATAAAAAGCCAACGAGCGGAATATCATCGCATCCAATTAATGTTAGCCACCAATACACATTGGTGGCCGCATCCCTACGTGTGTACAGGGCGGATAAATCTTAGCCATCAAAATATTAAAAAAGCACTTTATATCCCTTCTTGCCGCATCAACCGATCGACTTCTTCTGCCCTTGGAATACTGCTGGCAGCACCTCGGTACTGAACGGCTAACGCGGCGGCTGCCGTTGCTCTTTTGAGGCACTCAAGTGGCTCAGCGCCCGCCTGGCGAGCTGCGAGAAAATAGCCCACAAAGGTATCACCTGCCGCTGTGGTATCAATAGCTCTCACCGGTAAAGCGGCTTGAAAATAAGTTTTACTATTATATGAATACCATGCGCCCTCGCTTCCCAAGGTCAGTACTATCTCGGTACTGCCCAATTTATCCCTTAACTTTCTGAGCAAATCTGATGCGCTCGACTTTATCGGCATTTCTAATAAAGAAGCGGCTTCAGTGCGATTAAAAAAAAGTAACTTGCATTGATCCAAGGGTAGTTTTGATATATCTGCGGTCATGGGTGCGGGATTAAATATAACGTTACAACCACGGCTAGCTGCAAGCGGAATAATATAGCCAAGCCCATCACACTCGTTTTGAATAAGCAGCATATCTCCCGACTTAACCTTGGATAGCAACAATGCCAAACGTTCTTTTTCAGCACCGTGATTAACACCAGGGAACAAAATTATAGAATTCTCCCCTTGCTCATCAATCTGAACAATAGCATGTCCACTAGGCTGCTGGGTTAACTCTATATCACATACATCTACTCCTGCACTTTTCAGCTCTTCAACCGCCCAAGTATCTTTTAAAGACACTCTACCCCAATGGCTTACCATACCATTAGCGCGTGCTATTGACAGCGATTGATTTGCCCCCTTACCACCTAACCCTACACTGTGTTCATCGCACCCAAGTGTTTCTCCGGGACGAACAAAATAAGGAACGTGATAAATATAATCGATATTAATTGAACCATAATTATAAATCATCAACTCTTCTCTTTATTAAAAAGGCCAGCCAGTATAAAACTGGCTGGCCTTTAGGTCACTTTCTGATCATCTATCCTTTTAGTACAAAGGGTGCGATATAGTCATCAACATTATCTGGTGTAATAAGAATACAGTCATACAGCTGCTTTTCATTGTCCAAGCCAGTTTCGCCAGTACTAATATAATTATCAGCAATTCTGACGGCATCTTCTGCAAAGACAGCTACAGGCTGCAATACAGTATAAGACAACTCACCAGAACGAACTGCATCAACGGCATCAGGTGAACCATCGAACCCACCAACTAACACACCGTCAAGCAGGCCCTCTTGTTTGAGAGCCACAATAGCCCCTAGTGCCATTTCATCGTTACCGCTAATGACACCATTAATATCTGGGTGAGAACGCAGCATACTCTGCATCTTATTGCGCCCTTGGGTACGATCCCAATTAGCGATGTCAGAGGCTACTTGGGTTAGATCAGGATACTGGCTCAGGACAGTCTCATACCCATTAGAGCGTGTTGCTGCATTATTATCTGAAGGCGGACCTTCTAATTCTATATAGGTCCCTTCCCCGTTCAACTGCATTGCCCACTCTTGCGCACCTAACGCAGCCCCCTGAGCGTTGTTTGAAACTAACTGAGCCTTAGCTAATCCTTGTTCATTTATCTCAGCATTAATTATAAATACAGGAATACCTGCATCGACAGCCCTTCGGACAGCGCCAATGGAGCCATCTGCATTAGCAGGATCCAAAATTATAGCCTCAGCCCCATTGGTAATAGCCGTATCAACCTGATTACTTTCCGTATTTGTATCACCTACATGTGAGCTGACATTCGCTGTGTATCCTAATTCTTGTGCGGTGCGCTCAGCAATTGCTCCTTCTGTTTGCCAGTAGGGGTTAGACATATCATTCACGATAATAGATATTAGCCCTTTATCCTGAGCTACAATAGAGCCACTTACTAGCATTGACATGCTGGCAAGCGCTGTTAGAGCTAGCTTTTTACTTTTTGGAAACATACATCACCTCATAGTTATGATTATTAGAACTTCTGCGTAGTCCTTCGCAGGCCATACTTCTAAGCAAAACCACGCTAAGCGGCTGTTGCTTCAGAACTTTTATCTTTTGAATCTATTTGTTTTGTCTCTAACTTTTTAGAAGACTTATTTTTGGCACTGTACTGAATGTTATTAAGCATGACGGCAAAAACAATAACACTTCCTGTAAACACCATTTGCCAGTAGGCAGAAACCCCAACGATTACCAGGCCATCTGCCAGGAAGCCAATTACAAATGCACCCAGCAGAGTATTTCTTACTGAGCCGCGCCCACCCATTAGTGAAGCCCCCCCTATAACGACTGCAGCGATTGCCGTTAATTCATAGGTTGTTCCTGCAGTGGGCCCTGCTGACGTTAATTGAGAGGCAAGAACAATCCCAGCCAAGGCAGCGCATACACCGGAAATAATGTAAACAGAGAGCTTCACTCTATTAACAGGCACACCTGATAACTCTGCCGCCCTTGCATTACCACCCGTTGAGTAGACCCAGCGGCCAAACGGTGTGCGACTTAGCGCCAGCATGCACACAATAGCCACAAAAAAGAGGATCAGAACCCCCACAGGAATACCCAATAATTTGTTAAAACCAAGCCACTCGAACCCCGTATTACCTAATGCAGGATCACCACTCAAGCGATTAAAAGTCAGGCCATCAGTCAGCAACAGCGCTGCCCCACGAGCAACATACAACATGCCCAATGTGGCAACAAAAGCAGGCACTTTAAAATAGGCAACCAGAACACCGTTAATACTACCGACTAGCCCACCTAGTAAACACGTAAGCACTACAACAACCCACACGGAGGGAAAGAACGCTAAATTAAGCGCCTCAATCTCAACCCCTTCTAGCAGCATGCCGGCAAATACTCCGCACAGCGCCAACGTAGAGCCTACCGACAAATCTATACCGCCTGTTAGGATGACAAACAGCATTCCTATACCTAGCAAACCGAAAACAGCTACGTGCGAGGACATCGTCAAAAAATTGCCTGTCGAGAAATAAACAGGCGAGAGAATAGAGAAGACGATAATAATCGCGATCAATGCAAAAAAGGCCCTTCCTTCCAATAATATCTTGATGATATCAATATTGCCCTTTTTGACTCGTGATCCGTTGTTGTAATGAGACATGTTAATCACCTATCCGATTGAATACTCACGCGGCAACTGATTCGCCTGAAGCGGCCATAATTTCTTCCTTCGATACGCCAGGCCCGAATTCAGCAGAGATTCGCCCCTTGCTCATCACTACAACCCTATGCGGTATGCTTAAGCACTCGCTTACTTCAGATGTTGTAAAAACGACTGCCAAGCCCTCGCGCGCCCCTTCACTGAGCAGCTTGAAGACCTCTGCTTTCGCGCCAATATCAATACCTCGGCTCGGTTCATCAAGCATGAAGACGTCAGGATTGGTTGCCAGCATTTTACCGATAACAACTTTCTGCTGATTGCCTCCAGACAATGAGCCAATTTCAGCCTCACCACCATCTGTTTTGATATGTACCTTATTGATGGCTGAAGCAACCATTCCCTCCTCTAAGCTGGATGAAGTAAGTCCTTTGCGAGTAAATGCATTGATGCTAGCCAGCGACAAATTACGCCCGACTGTCATGGTTGCCACCAATCCATCCCGTTGGCGGTCCTCCGGTACTAGCACCAAACCTCTTTCTATTCGCTGTGCAATGTTGTAATGCGATATCTCTTGTGACTGGAGTCGTATTTTCCCCTCCGACTGCCGTACTCGCCCAGCAACACACTCTAGTAGCTCTGTTCTTCCTGCCCCCATCAATCCATAAATACAGACTATTTCTCCCGCACGAACATCAAGTGACAAGTCATCCACCACATAGCGATCTGCGACATTATCGTCACTTACGCAAAGGTGCTGAATAGAAAGCGCTATGCCTCCTTGCTCATACCCTTCCGGGGGTGAGCCAAGATCAAAGCTCTCGCCCACCATGTGCCTTACAATCCACTGAAGGTCGATTTCGCAGCGCGGGGCATAGGCGGTCATAACGCCATCACGCAGAACAACAGCATGATCTGTAATCTGCAGCGCTTCCTCTAAGTGGTGTGAGATATAGACAATCGATACACCCTTGCTTTTGAGATCCCGGACTACTTTGAACAGTGTCTCGACCTCCGACGCGCTTAATGCAGAAGTCGGCTCATCCATGATGAGAATGCGGGATTTTTTGGACAGCGCTCTAGCAATTTCAACGATCTGTTGTTGACCAACACGCAGATCTTCGACCGGCGTTAAGGGATGAATGGGCTCATCCAACTCTTTCATTAATAGCTCAGCCTGACGTGCCTCTTCGCTATAGTCGACGCTACCACTAACTTTAGTAAGCTCACGCCCCATGAAGATGTTATCGCGGACATTCAAATTAGGAGCCAAACTTAGCTCTTGGTGAATGATAGTAATACCTAATGCTTCCGCATCAGATGGTGAAGAAAAGCAAACGTTTTTTCCTTCAAGAACAATATCTCCAGCTGTCTGAGGGATGACGCCAGACAAAATTTTCATCAGTGTAGATTTTCCCGCCCCATTTTCGCCAAAAAGCGTAGTCACCAGCCCTCGGTGTATATCGAAATTGACTTCTTTAAGGGCTTGCACTGCACCAAAACGTTTTTCAATATTACGTGCAGAAAGGATCACCTCACGTGAAGTCGTTTTAGCTGTCGATTTCTGATTGTTATACATAGCTACTCCTTAGTCAGTGATCGCTATGCTCACCGGAGTAATTAGCCAGTTCTTTGGATTAATCATGTTAAAGGAGCCAGCGATCACTAAAGTTTTTCCCGTTAAATCCTGCCCTGCCATTTCCGAAAGTATCTGACGCTTCATTTCTTCATTTAAAGCAGCACCTGCATTTTGATATTCAATCTGGTTGGTGAAATCACTAAACTGAATATCCCCAGTGGTATCGCGAAGCGCGGTGCCATTAATCGCCGACCCAGCTTGTACCCGAACAACAATTTCATCGGACATACCAGCGACATTAACGGTATAAATGCCCGACTTTTCGTCTACAGCCACGCCTGTTAAAGTCACCGGTATAATATGGCCAATACCAGATGGAATACCGTATTTCTCTCCTGACGCAACGGCACTTTCAAGAGCCTCTGGCGCCAACACGGTTGCTTCTACTGCATTGGTTTCTACGTACTCTTTAATCTCAGGAAAGCTTTGTTGTGCAAAGTTTTCTGGTGAAAACCCCATTTCACTCTCAAGCTCGGTCAGGCTTACAATTTTGGTATCAAATGCCATTAACACAATAAGCGCTATGGCACAAACACCTACCACATAAACCTTTATACGCTTGTTAGCGGGCAACGAATTTAATGTCGCTGACATGGTCACTCCGGCATATTATTATGCTTATGATAAAAATCTTTAATGGCTTACTTCCAGTCTGGAATTAACACCACTTTTAATGCATCGGGATCATTGCGCATAAGATCCAGCCCCTCATGAAATTTATTCAATGGAAGCTTATGAGTTACTACACGATCCGTCGGAAAATCATTATTACCAATACCTTCAATAACCAATGGGTAGCAATAGGGACCTAAATGAGCACCCAATATATCCAGCTCTTTACGGTCACTAATAATACTCCAATCAACAGTAACAGGTTCTTTAAAAACACTAAACTCAACAAACCGCCCAAGTTTACGAATCATATAAAGCCCCTGCTCTACCGACTTAACTGCTCCCGTAGCCTCAATATAAATATCGCAGCCGTATCCCTCTGTAATACTTTTCACATAGTCGACAACATTAACCTCAGCTGGATTCAGAACGATGTCCGCACCAAATTCTTTGGCAAGCTCTAGCCGTTTATTATTGAGATCCAGGACTACCAGTTTCGAAGGGCCGGATTTTTTAATCGCGCCGATCATCCCTAACCCAAGCGTACCTGCACCGGAGAGAACCACGACATCACCCAGCTCCACCTGTGCACGTTTAACGGCATGCAGTGAACAAGCATAGGGTTCAATGAGGACCGCTTTTTCCATCGGGATTTCATCGGGGAGCTTATGGTTAATGGCTTCTTTGGGGAAGACCATGTATTCAGCCATACCACCATTTACATTGTTCTGAAACCCATAGACATCATGCTTTTCACACATCCAATACTGACCCCGGTTACAGAATCTGCATTCCCAGCAGGGCACAATTTGCTCAGATATAACGCGATCACCAATTTCCAAGTGTTTAACGCCGTCGCCCAATGCCATTACATGACCTATAAACTCATGCCCCGGAATCATAGGAGCCTTTATATAAGCGGGCTGAGTATCATCTCCCCAAAAGCTGGGTGCGCCTTCGTATGCCTTGAGATCACCTGCGCAGATGCCGCATGCTTCGACCTTAATCACCACTTCTCCCTCTTTCGCCTCTGGAACAGCAACCTCCTCAAGACGATAATCACCTGGAGCATAGGCCACGACAGCTTGCATGGTTAGTGGTAATTCAGCGTGCTTGTTGTTATCGGCATTACGCATTGCTCACTCCTAATGTCTCTTATTATGGTTTACAACCTTTCGTGCATTACAAAAGATATCACCGTGTACATATGAGTTAAGTACTTTAAGGATAGTCGAGTCAATTTATATTGTAACTTTTCATGCTAATACTTTAGACTAATACCATAACAAATTGATTATTAACAATAAAAAATAAAAATCCTATAAGACATAAAATCTCCCTATATAAGAAATACGTAAACCACCCTCGATCATATGATCATAGGACTATTAAATGCATCGCCTAACACATGACATCCTTGGCATACCAAAATGCATACACCATGGACAAAGTGATAAACAAAGAAGTGGCTGAAAAAGGGATTAAGCAGATAACCAAAGCTGCCAAGCAACTGAATAAATTGGGCGTTCAAGCCAGCCAAAAAGCCAATAGATAGGCATCTGCTTATGTCACATTGCGCTGAGTCGCTTCATCAAGGCGCAGAATAGTATGAGCATTAGTGACGCTGGTCGCTAATGTATCAATCACGCCTGTGCGAAGCGCACCCAAAATACCCACAGCTTTGGTATTCTCACTAGCGATAGCAATAACATCGGGAATTCGCGTAAGATCCTGAATATTAAGGCCTACTACACGCCCCTGCATGCGTGTATCAGAAGGCTGACCGTGGATATCGATAAAGTCATAACCCATCATATCCCCCACCGTCCCAGACAGGCGCGCTTCGGCTATCTCTTGGGCAGAAAACCATCCCATGCGTACCATATTGCTATCTTCACTTACGTCGCCCACGCCAATTAAAGCGGTATCGGCGCGTCGCGCACGGTCCAGCGTCTGGCGAACAGTGGAATTTTCGTACAATGCGTCCCTTACATCGCCGTTTTGTACCAAGGCAGGAGCGTAAAGTGTCTCACTATCGCCGCCAAACCGGCTCGCCAAGCGTCGACAAATATGATCAGGGTTCATATGCTCACCTGCACGCAGCGATCCGCCAATTGCACAGACAAAAGAAACCTTTAATACCTCTGCCTGAAAAACGTTATCTGCCACGGCGGCTACATTACGCCCCATACCAACGGCGACAATCTGGCCATCAATCAAGCTACGCGATAAGTGATCTGCCACCAGGCTCGCCACACCTGAACGCTGCGCATCTGGGTCCGCGTTATCCAGGGCAATTAGCGCCCGCTTGAGGCCAAAACGTCGCTTAAGCTCTTGCTCAATTTCAATGCTAACAGCGGGATGCACTCGTACTCGAACATCAACAATTCCCTCTGCTTGTGCCTTTTTAAGCAGACGTCCTATTCGTACTCGTGAATGACCAAGCCGATTAGCGATCGCTTCTTGGGTTTCCCCCTGTACATAGTAGAGAGTCGAAATCTCTGTCATCAAGTCAATGTCAGCAGTATCTTGACTATTCATTCAGCATCCGGGAATTGTTTAAAAGCATGGCACGTACTTAAAAACGAGGCGCTCCTACTTAAGAGCACCTCGCACGAGAACGTATAATGTCAGCTAGGCTCACACTTTTTCAATACAGGGATAAGCGCTTGAATGATCAGCGCGAGCGAAACAGCCCCTGCATCACGCGTGCCCAGACTTTTTTCTGCCAACGGGCGTGCCCGCCCCACTCGGGGTAACAGTTTCGCCGTTTCGTCAGCCGCTTTGCTAGCAGCGCGTGCGGCAACTTCCCAGCAAGCCACCAGCCCACCGCTCTTCTCAACCTCTTTGGATAAAGCATCGGCAAATGGGACCAGCACATCAACGAGCGTCTTATCACCCAACTCCGCCTTACCAAACGCCATTACCTGATCACGCGCACTTATCACACCTGCCGCAAGGCGCTGGCCAGAGAGCGGCCTATCATTACCTAGCGACTCTCCCATTGCTTTCAAAATCACCCGCCAGATAGCCCCTGATGTACCGCCCGCTTTATCTGACCAGCGCTGCCCTGCCCATTGCAGCACTGTTTGCGCGCCTGCACCCTTATTAAAAGCCTCGTTAGCACCTTCTAGCGCAGCTTTACTACCACGCTGCATACCGATGCCATGATCGCCGTCACCCGCGACGGCATCAATCTGACCCAATAAATCGCAATGGCTGTTCACGGTATTGGCAAGGACCTCCAGCGACTCGATAACGCCCCGCGCTAACTTACGAGAAGACTCGCTGGCCTCAGGAATAGTATCCTGCACCACGACCTCTACCTCAGCCGGGTCTAACGCCTCAGCGGGCTTGACACTGCCTTTTCGATAGCCAGGCGCATCAGCTGCAGCGGTCCAAAGCGGCTCCATTTGTTGATCAAGCCAGAAAAATGTCAGTGAAACCCCCGCCATGTCCAGGCTAGTCACCAGCTCACCCACATCCGGCTCTACAATATGTATGCCTACACTCTGCAATAGCTCATCGACTTTGCGATAAATAACAAATAGCTCTTCGTACTTTACGGTACCCAACCCATTAAGTACCACGGCCACGCGGGCTCCGCTGACTGCAATACCTTCAGGAACCTCTTGCAGCAATCGATTAACGAGCATTTCTGCCAGTTCATCGGCGGTGGGAACATCAGCCTCACTAATACCAGGCTCACCATGAATCCCCAACCCAATAGCCATCCTCCCCTCAGGCACATGGAAAAGGGAATCATCCGCTCCCGGCAGCGTGCATCCCTCAAAGGCAACACCAAAAGAGCGCGTGCAACGGTTTGCCTCTTTCGCCACCACGACGACTTCTTCAAGCGACAAGCCGTTTTCAGCAGCGGCAGCAGCGGCCTTAAAAACGGTTAAGTCCCCCGCAATGCCACGACGCTTATCTATCTCTTCTAGCGGTGCACTAGCTACATCATCAGTCACCAGCACGATTTCACAAGGAATGCCCTCGGCAATGAGGCGCTCTCGTGCCTCACCAAAATGCAGTACATCACCCGCATAGTTGCCAAACGAAAGCAGCACACCTCCACCGTTATGGGCTGCTTTAGCCACTGAGTAAACCTGCTGAGAGGAAGGAGAACAGAACAGATTCCCCATGACGGCGCCATGCGCTAACCCCTGCCCAACCAAACCAGCAAACGTGGGGTAGTGGCCGCTCCCACCCCCAATTACAACGGCTACCGTACCGGGTTCACTGCGCGTACTGCGCACAACACCACCGGGTACGGCCATCAACTTATCGCGATTAGCAGCCACTAATCCTAAGCGCGCTTCTTCAGGAAAATCACTCGGATCATTAAACAGGCGTGTCATTATTATACCTCCGGAGTGAAGACATACGGCGTCATCACAGCTTGCATAGTGGTGTTATTGTTAATTTCTGGCTATTAATCAGTCTCGCCATCTCATCAACTTATGCTTAGCGGGTTGTTAATCGAGACTCGTACTCATCAATTTTTGCTATTTTTAACTCGGAAGCACCACCAGAAAAATGATTACTCAAAAATGTGGAGACAATTAGCTTGGCTAATTCTGGCCCCACAACTCTCGCCCCGAGGGTCACGATTTGTGCGTTGTTACTGGTTTGAGCTTTAGCGGCCGAATAAACATCATGCGTTTGAGCAGCCCGTATACCAGGCACTTTATTAGCAGAAATAGCTACTCCAATACCTGTCCCACAAACCAGTACTCCACGATCAAAACGCCCTTCCTTAATGGCCGTTGCTACCTCAAATGCGACGTCAGGATATAGCACCGGCTCAGCATTAAACGTGCCAAAATCTTCAACCTCGAAGCCTAGCTCACGAACATGGCTAATCAGCATTTCCTTTAAGCCGTAAGCAGCCTCATCACCACCAATCGCGACCCTGAGAGTAGGCGTTTTATTAGACATTTTGGTTCTCTCCGCACAAGCAATAGAAGCACGGCGACCGATAGCAACAAATATTCAGACACTCTATCCAGCCGCCTACTGGTGCCTTCAATCTACCACCAGATGATCATTTGTAAATAGATTGATCATAAGAACATAAAGTATATGTCAGCGCTTATACAAAAGAGATAAAACATAAATATGGTAAGCGATTGAATAATATAAATTATTAGCCAAAAAAGCTGTAGAAGCATAATACTTATACTTTTGTATAGTAACCATCCATCCAAAAACTCCGTCACCATGCTTGACGAAAGACTCTTAACTGCCCAATCATTTGATCACAGACTGTTCATTTTAAAAATAGCAAAAATGACAAGCGAACACTCGCTGGCAGATGGCGTTCGGCTGTTGACATCGACTAACAGGACCAGGCGTCATTGATCTCGTAGCGCCTTATAGCTTGCAGTGTCATTTAATCAACAAGACCAAGGCATGATTCTTATGAAAAATCGCTCTGCCCTCGCCAATGCCATTCGCGCCCTTTCCATGGATGCTGTTCAGAAGGCCAAGTCCGGCCACCCTGGCGCCCCCATGGGCATGGCTGATATCGCCGAGGTGCTGTGGAATGATCACCTCAAGCACAACCCCGAAGACCCAAAATGGGCCGATCGTGACCGGTTCGTGCTGTCCAATGGCCACGGCTCAATGCTGCTCTACTCTTTGCTGCACTTAAGCGGCTATGAGTTAAGCCTGGAACAACTTCAGAACTTCCGTCAGTTGCACTCGCCCACCGCCGGCCATCCGGAATTTGGCTACGCGCCCGGCATCGAAACCACTACCGGCCCGCTCGGTCAGGGGTTTGCCAACGCCGTCGGCTTTGCGATTGCCGAAAAAACCCTGGCAGCGCAGTTCAACCGTCCGGGCCACACCATTGTCGATCACCACACCTGGTGCTTTTTGGGTGATGGCTGCCTGATGGAAGGCATTTCCCATGAGGCGGCGTCGCTGGCGGGTACTCAGCAGTTGGGCAAGCTGATTGCGCTCTACGACGACAACGGCATCTCGATTGATGGGGAAGTGGAAGGCTGGTTTACCGACGATACCGCCAAGCGCTTTGAAGCCTACGGCTGGCACGTGGTGCCCAATGTCGATGGTCACAAGCCGGAAGAGATCCAGGCCGCCATTGCACTTGCCAAACAGAACGATGACAAGCCCAGCCTGATTATCTGTAAAACGGTTATCGGTTTCGGGGCGCCCAACAAGCAGGGCAAGGAAGAGTCGCACGGCGCGCCGCTGGGCGAAGAAGAAGTTGCCCTGGCACGCAAGCAGTTGGACTGGCCCCACGCGCCGTTTCATATTCCCGAGCCCGTGTACGCTGGCTGGGATGCGCGTGAAGCAGGTAAAACCCGCCAGCAGGAATGGGAAAAACGCTTTGCCCGCTATGCCGAGGCGTTCCCGGCCGAGGCGCAGGAATTCAAGCGTCGCATGAAAGGCCAACTGCCGGCTGAAATACCGACCGAAGCCCTCATCGAGCAGGCCCAGGAAAAAGGCGCCAGCATCGCCACCCGTAAAGCGTCGCTGGAAGCGCTTAACGTGATTGGTCCGAAAATGCCGGAGCTGCTCGGCGGCAGTGCGGACCTTGCGCCGTCCAACCTGACCTTCTGGAAGGGTGCCAAAGCGATTACGCCGGAAGATGCCAGCGGTAACTACCTGCACTATGGCGTACGTGAGTTCGGCATGGGCGCGGTGATGAACGGTATCTCCCTGCACGGTGGTTTTGTCCCGTACGGCGCAACCTTCCTGATCTTCATGGAGTACATGCGTAACGCGGTTCGCATGGCGGCATTAATGGGTCAGCAGGCGATCTACGTATTTACCCATGACTCCATTGGCCTGGGTGAAGATGGCCCGACCCACCAGCCGATTGAGCAGTTGACCAGCCTGCGCACGACGCCGAACCTGAACACCTGGCGCCCGTGTGACGCGGTGGAAACCGCCGCGGCCTGGGATGCAGCCATCAAGCGTCACTCGGGCCCCACGGCGCTGATCCTGTCGCGTCAGAACCTGCCGCACCAGGCCCGCACCAAAGCCCAGCTGGCTTCCATTCAGCGTGGCGGGTATGTGCTGAAAGACAGCGACGGTACGCCCGAGCTGATCCTGATCGCCACCGGTTCGGAAGTGGGACTGGCCATGGACGCTGCCGCCGAGCTTGAAGCACAGGGCAAAGCAGTACGCGTGGTCTCCATGCCGTCGACCTACCGCTTCAACGGTCAGGACGCCGAGTACCGGGAAAGCGTCCTGCCCAGGGCGGTCACCAAGCGCATCGCCATTGAAGCCTCACATGCCGACTACTGGTACAAGTATGTAGGTCTGGACGGCCGTGTGATCGGCATGACCACGTTCGGCGAATCCGCCCCTGCGGGTGAGCTGTTCAAGCACTTCGGCTTTACGGTTGAGAATATTCTTGGCACAGCAGACGAAATGCTAAACAGGTAAGAAAAATAGCTGAACGACGTTCTACTCAGAGCATGGCTAGCGTCACCAAAAACGCCATGCCCTGATTATCCACGCTGACGACCAATAAGCTTAATCTTCATCCTCGTCATCGCGCATCCGCGCCTGACGCTCAGCCTCTTCTTCTTTGGCGTCATCGATCACTTCCATCAACTCATCGACATTGGCGATGTGGGTGTCGAAGTCGAAGTGGCCGGTCAACTTACTCTCTGGATGCAGCTCGCCTGCCTCATAAAGCGCCCACATCTCTTTGCCATAGTGGGTCTTTAGCAATTCAGGCGCATAGTGGCCAAAGTAGGCGCGCATGTTATTAACGTCACGCTCTAGCATGGCAGCGGCGCTATTGTTACCAGCAGCATCCACGGCCTGGGGCAGGTCAATAATGACCGGCCCCTCGGCATCTACCAGCACGTTAAATTCCGACAAGTCACCGTGGATCAGGCCAGCGCAGAGCATGCGCACCACATCCTTGATGACTTTATCGTGATAGCGCAGCGCTTGCTCGTGGGTCAGTGTTACGTCATCCAAGCGTGGCGCAACAGTGCCCTCGGCATCGGTAATCATCTCCATGAGCAGCACGCCATCCACAAAACCGAAAGGCTTGGGTACGCGTACTTCAGCCGCGGCAAGGCGATAAAGCGCGTCTACTTCCGCAGTTAGCCACGCCTGCTCCTGCTCTTTTTGACCATAGCGGGTCTTCTTCGCCATGGCCCGGGCACGCCGGCTATTACGCTCTTTACGCCCTTCCTGGTACTGTACCGCTTGCTTAAAGCTGCGCTGTTTTGCCTCTTTAAATACCTTGGCACAGCGTACTTCTTCGCCACAGCGCACCACGTAAACCTGTGCTTCCTTGCCGCTCATCAACTGCGTCAGCACCTCATCGATCAGGCCGTCATCGACCAGGGGCTGTAATCGTTTGGGTGTTTTCATGGCTAGCTGCAATGGCTCCTATAGAAGTAGAAACAGTTAGAAGTAGGGACAGTTTCTGGCACTCAGTAGCGAATGCGACGCACACGAAAGGCGCGTCCTTTTAGTTTGTCACGTTCGAGTTTGGCCTGGGCTTTTTGAACGGCGCTGCGCTCAACCGCGACATAAGCACTACGAGCCAACACTTTAATTTTACCGACCTGATCACCGCGCAGCCCGCCCTCGCTGGTCAGGGCACCCAAAATATCGCCTGGCCGCAGTTTATCCTTTTTGCCACCGGCTAATTGCAGCGTCGCCATGGGAGGTTCAAAGGGGGCTGTTTGTGTGGCTTTAGGAAGTGCTTCCGTAGTGAGCTGCTCGCTCAGAAGCTCTGCCAAGCGCCCCAGGCGATAGGTTTCTTGAGGGGTTACCAGTGTACAGGCAATGCCACTGGCGCCAGCCCGCCCGGTACGCCCTACGCGGTGGACATGAACCTCTAGCTCACGGGCAATTTGATAGTTAAACACCGCATCCAATTGCGCAATATCCAGGCCACGTGCCGCCACGTCGGTGGCCACCAGGATTGACGCACTTTGGTTGGCAAAGAGTATCAAAATACGATCACGGTCTTTTTGCTCTAAATCACCGTGCAGCGCTACCGCGCTAAAACCGGCATCCACTAGGCTATCGGCTACTGCCTGAGTTTCGCGCTTGGTGTTGCAAAACACCACGCTGGTCGTCGGGCGGTTGACCAGCAACAGCTGTTTAAGCGCACCAAAGCGGGCATCTTCACTAGGCACTTCATAGAAGTGCTGATCAATGGTAGTGGCGTCATGCACCTCAGCCACTTTAACGCTGACAGGATCCATCATGACGCCGCGCGTCATGGCCGCCAAGCCACCGGACTCCTGTTCATCAGGGAAGGTGGCGCTAAATAGCAGCGTCTGGCGATCTGCCGGGGTTTCCGCAATGATCGCGTCCAATGATGCTTGAAAGCCCATATCGAGCATACGATCCGCCTCGTCCAGCACAAGTGTGCTTAGCGAACCCAGCGTCAACGAACCTTTACGCAGATGCTCTTCAATACGCCCCGGGGTACCAACAACAATATGCGCGCCATGCTCAAGCGAGCCTAACTGTGGCCCAAACGGCGCTCCGCCACACAGTGTTAATACTTTAACGTTAGCCATGGCCCGCGCCAAGCGGCGCAGCTCTTCGGCCACCTGATCAGCAAGTTCACGAGTGGGGCAAAGTACCAGCCCCTGTACAGAAAATACTTCAACCCGCAGTTCAGCGAGTAGCGCCAAACCAAACGCCGCTGTTTTGCCCGAGCCTGTTTTGGCCTGTGCCAGCACATCCTGCCCGGCCAGCATGGGCGGCAGGCTTTGCGCCTGAACAGGCGTCATCTGGTGATAACCCAGCGACTCAAGGTTAGTAAGCAGCGTGGCCGGTAAGGCGAGCGACGAGAAGGAGACGTCTGACACAATAAAACCTGCAGGGCCGTTTAACGGCCAGTAAAGAGGTAACTAATACGGATACACTTTAATGTGAAGCACCATACCAGAAAGTGCCTGCCCCTGCGTGCATCTCATACCGCCAGTGGCGCAAGCTCAGCCTTGCAAAGGGTTGCCAGGTCATTGGGCGCCAGCTCAATTTCAAGCCCGCGCCGCCCGGCGCTGACAAAAATAGTGGCAAAGCCCACAGCCGACGCATCAATATAGGTTGCCAGGCGTTTTTTCTGCCCCAAGGGGCTTACCCCACCCAACACGTAACCAGTGGCACGCTCGACCTCGGCAGGCACCCCCATGACGGCTTTTTTAGCCCCAGCGGCCTTGGCAATCTGCTTTAGGCCCAACTGATGAGTGACCGGCACGATCCCCACAGCAAGCGTCTTGCCGTCCAGCGTTACTACCAGGGTCTTGAATACTTGCTCGACGGCCACCCCCAGTTTTTCAGCGGCTTCCAAGCCGTAAGACTCCGCCGCTACATCGTGCTGATACTCATGAATTTCAAACGGTATACCCGCTTTTTTGGCCGTATTAATGGCTGGTGTCATGACGCTCTCTTGATGTTTAGTAAAGTTGGGCAGCCCTTGTGGCGCGCTCTGGAAAGCCTATTCCTGCCTGCTACGCTAAATAGCGTAAGCGCTAAAGGGAAGTCAACCTAAAGGAGCCTTAATTATGCCAGCCACATCGAAAGCCCAGCAAAAAGCCGCAGGCGCCGCCCTTTCCGCCAAACGTGGAGAAACCAAGCCCAGTGAGCTTTATGATGCTTCCAAGGATATGTACGACTCAATGAGCGAAGAGGAGCTTGAGGAGATGGCAAGCACCGAGCGCAAAGGCAAACCAGAGAAGAAAGACGATTAACTGCGCTTGTAGTGCTCCGCTTTTACATCATAACGCCCGCTTCATTAAGCAGGCGTTATGATGAACACTAACGAAAGTGACAGTGCTATTCCCCCCGGTTTACGTGGCCACCAGGGTAATGCTGGTGACGGGGCGCAAATTACGCTGCAAGCAGTGCTGTTCAACGCTCTCTACAATCTCTTCAGCATCATCGATCTGTTGCTTGTCGAGCTGGATATCCACCATCAGAAAGCTGCCCACCTGCGCCAGGCGCACATCGTCACTGGCGATATCAAACTCGGCGATCTCTTCCACCATGTCCTGGCGAATGCTGCCCATGGGTTCGCCAAACATTAGTTCGCGAAGCGCTCCACGCACCATGCGGATAGGCATGGGTAAAAAGTAGCCTGCAATGATCAGCACCATTACCGGGTCAGCCAACCGCGCATAACTTGCCCAGGGCGTTAACGTGAGTCCCCAGGTAAGTGCAAAACCAAGCATTACCGCCGCGCTTAACCAGGTATCCATTTGCCACTGACGCAGCTCAGCCGCCAACAAGGAGGAGCGAGCAATACGGGCATAGCGCTTTAGCCACCACCAGGTCAACAAACAGCCGCTCACGTTAGCGACACCAAATAACAAGGCCAAATCAAGTGTCACCAAGCGTCCGCCCTGCGCCAGGCTCCACACGGCTGACACTAAAGAGAACAGACACACCAGCGCAATCACCACGCCTTTGAGCAGCACCGCTAGCGGCTCTACCGTTAGCCGCCCAAAGGGGTAGTGATCATCTGCGGGTTTGCGGGCATGCTGTAACGCAAGCAGTGAGAGCGAAGCGAGAACAAGGCTTAACAGTGAATATCCGCTATCGAATAAAATCGTGATAGAGCCACTGGCTAATCCCAGAACCAAGCCAGACAGCGCAAAAAAGCTTGCTGAAACAGCTGAAAATCTTAGCGCACGGCGCTCAGCAATAAAGGGGGTCACGCAGAAAACTCCATTCTGATTTAGCAGGATTATAGGAAATCGTGCTGCATGGTAAAGGGTGTACTAACGTTTAACGAATCACTCAGCGCTAAAAAAAATAGCACTCAACCACGAGACCCCGTATGCGAGCTGAACAAGTCCAGGCATTTGTTGAAGTTACTGAGCACGGCTCCTTTGCCGCCGCTGCGCGGCAGTCAGGTATAAAGCGCGGTACGCTAAGTGCGGCGGTCCATGCGCTGGAAGATAGCCTGGGGGTGGCACTGTTTGAACGCTCGGGAAATAGCCTGACACTAACCGCCGTAGGTGAAAGCGTACTCCCCGACTGTTACCGGCTACTGACAAGTGCCAGCCGAATCAAAAAGCATTGCCACCAACATCTGCAAGGGGTCGAAAACCAGCTGTGCATTGCCCGCGATGATGCGCTTCCTGAGCGGTTCTGGCACCAGGTCATGCACGATTTAAAGCAGCAGTTCCCGCTGACCGCGGTATCGGTTTATCTTGTTCCACCGCAGGAGCACAGCCAATTTATTCTGCGCCAAACTGTCGATATTGCGTTTGGGCTTTATACCGCCGAAGGCGTTGCCCCCCATGCAGCCAACCTGGCACCTGTGAGTATGCGCTTAGTGGCCTCTCCACAGCACCCACTGAGTCGGCTTCCTAGCGTCAATCGCGATGATCTCGCCCAATACACGCAAGTCTGCTTAACCCACATTCAGGACGACAAACTGGTCAGCGAGGCGCTGTTTTCCGCTAACTACCTGGGCTTCACCATGTTTGAGGTGATCCGAGATGCGGTAATAAACGGCACGGGATGGGCACTGCTTCCCCACCCGCTGGTTAAAGAAGCATTGGAAAGTGATCAGCTCTGTTCACTGAATCACGACCTTGCCCTGGATAGCCACTATTACCGCTATGTAGAGAGTGAAAACCTGGGCGTAGTGGCCACCGCACTCCTTAACAAAGTGGCGCGTTTTCTAGGCAATGCGCAGTAGTGGTCACTTCGGTGAAATATAGCAGTGGAAAAAAGTGCAATATCCTTCCACGCTATAAAAAAGTGCCTCACAAGGAGATTTAAAGACACGCCAGAGGAACGACACAGGCAAGTGTCATCTAGGCGTAAGATGTAGCTGCCAGTGTCGATGTTGCCGTCAACCAAGGAGCTATCGCCCGATGGTAAGACTCGATAAGAAAGCGACAAGGCTTTATGTCCTGGACACCAATGTCCTAATCCATGACCCCACAGCGCTCTACCACTTTGAAGAGCATGACGTGGTTATCCCCATGACGGTTCTTGAGGAACTGGATAAGCATAAAAACGGAATTCGTGAGATTGCCCGTACGGCACGTCAAGTTAGCCGTACGCTCTCTGACCTTACCAACCAGGTTACTTTTGACGAGATTCAACGCGGCATCCCCATCCCACGTATTAGCGGCGAATCTGGACGCCTGCACTTTCTCTGCTTCAACGATTTAAAGCCCTTCGACTCGATGGACGACAGTCCGGATAACCGTATTCTGGCGGAAACCTGTCGGCTGCGCGATGAGCGCCCCGATGCCTCGGTCATTCTAATTACCAAAGATATCAACCTGCGCGTAAAGGCGGCCGCGCTAAAAGTCCCTGTGGAGGATTACTTTAACGATCGGGCATTCTCAGACAGCGATGCCATGATTGAGGGTGCCCAGGTATACGCATCGGCGGGGCACAACGGCAGGGCACTTTGGGAAGCGCTGAATGTTGATGTCAGCGTTGAGCGGGTGGAGCATCAAACGTTTTATCAATTAAGTGGCGACATGCCCCGTCACTGGCACTTGGGAATGCTTGTCTCCGACAGCGAGAACGGCGCTGAGTTTGAGGCCATTATTCGTGAGCTGTCGCCCTCATCAGCGCGGTTACAGCTGTTGACCAACTACCGCCACCACGCTGGGGCGTGGGGCGTTCACGCCCATGATAGCCGTCAAAACTTTACCCTGAACCTGCTGATGGACCCGGACATTGATCTGGTCACCATTGCCGGTAACGCGGGCACGGGTAAGACCTTTATGACGCTGGCCGCCGCTTTCCAGCAAACCCTGGATGCCAAGCAGTTTGAGCGCATCGTGTTTACCCGCGCACCTATTCCGATGGGCGAGGACATTGGTTTTTTGCCCGGTACCGAGGAGGAGAAGATGTCGCCGTGGATGGGTGCCTTCCACGACAATATGGATAACCTGCTGCGCAATGACGAAGGAGAGTCGACCTGGGATAATGGCGCAACACGGCAACTGATTGGCTCACGCGTGCAAATTCGCTCGCCAGGCTTTATGCGAGGGCGCACTTTAAACGACACCTTTTTGATTATCGACGAGGCACAAAACTTTACACCCAAACAGCTTAAATCACTGGTTACCCGTGCCGGACGTAATACCAAAATTGTCTGTTTAGGCAACGTGGGGCAAATCGATACGCCCTACCTAACCGCCAATACCTGCGGCATGGCGGCCGTGGTTGAGCGCTTCCGTGACTGGCCACACGCCGGGCATATTACCCTCAAAAGCGTTGAGCGTTCGCGCCTGGCGCTGGCGGCTGAAGAGCTTTTGTAAAAAGGCTGTTCTAAAAAGGGCTCTTACAGCGAGGGTAACCGCCTAATACGTAAACGTACGGTAAAACCGCCAGCTCGCTACTGGCGGTTTTTTTCTTTATCGCCGTTCCAAGGGTTTTCAACCCCCAGCGTATCGGCGGCAAAGGCTTCGCGCTCACCTAATGGGCGCTCTTCGCCAATAGTGGTGTCTTTATAGGTCTGACGCTCCATTTCACTGTTCACTTCTGCACCCAGCAGTACCACAAACGCAGACAGCCAAAACCACATCATCAGTACAACCACGGCGCCCAATGACCCATAAAGCTCACTGAAGCTTGAAAAGTAGCGGACATAAAGTGAAAGCCCGCCTGACCCAAGTAACCATAAAGTGGTCGCCAGCAGCGTGCCATAGCTTAACCAGCGCCATTGTGCGGCACGCCGATAAGGCGCAAACCGGTACAGCAGGGCAATTAAAAAGCTCATGATGATCAACAAGGCAGGCCAACGCAGCCACTTAAATACTTGATCGAAAGGATCATCCACCGCTAAGGCATCGACCAACACAGGCACAATCGCAATAAAGCCAAGCGATACCAGCGTCATGCCAATCAGGCCAAACGTCAGTAGCACCAACACAACACCGCGAAGAAAGAAGTTACGCCGCTCCTTTTCGCCATAAACCACATTCAGCCCTACCACAAGCACTCCCACGCTTTTGGAAGCGATATACATGGCGACCAACAGCCCTAAAAGCACCGCCATTACGTTGCCAGATTCGGCACTCTCAACCACTGTCTGGGTTTGCTGATCAATAAGGCTTGCCGCATCCGGGGGCATAAAACGGCTTAGTTCATAAAGCTGCCGCCCTGCTTCCACCGGATCAAACAGCAATCCCCACAGCGATATTACCGCTGCAATGGTAGGAAATAGTGCCAGCAAAGCGTAAAACGCGACACCAGCCGCCAACATGGTAAGGCGGTCACGCTTAGCGGCGCGCAACACCCGCCATACAACATCAAACCACCCATAACGTGGAATCTCATCGGGCTTTTTGGCACGTCTCCCTCGGTGGTTCTGTGAACTCTCGTGGCTCATGGCGACCCTTCCCAGATTAATAACAGTGCCAAAACAATGGCTAACGCCATCATCAAGCCGCTCGTATGGTGGCGCATCCAGCTTTCCATAGCCGTTAGTTGAGTTAAGCGCGCCATCATCCGCTTTTCAATGGCCAGAGCAATACCCACAGACGCTGCTTTAACATCGCCACACCACTGCCCAGCAGAGCGAACCCCTACCAAGGCATTTTGAACGAGCCACGCATAAGGCCACCATAAGTCGCCGGCAGGCAGGGGGCGTATACGCCAATGGCGCGTTAACCACCATCCCGCCCACGTTAACACGATGCCTACGGGCAGTGGCCACATCAGGCTAAACCACTCTTTCAACGGGGGGATTTCCACACTCCCTTGAGGGAGCGGTAGCCATATCGGCGTCACAAGAGCGGCCGTTAATGCAGCAAGCCAGCCACCCCACTGACCAGGATGGCTGCCACCGGTGCTGCGCTGCTGCCACTGCCGCCAGAGACTGACACTCACCAACGCAGAGGTGCCAATTGCCGCCCAGGTTAACAGCGCGACCAGTTGCTCATGATGCATCTCATACAGCGCGCTTTTGACGCCCCACTTGCTGACGAGCCCAGCGCCAAAGGCGCCGGTAAGCGACAAGGCAGGCAGCGCCAGCAGCACCCAGACAAGCGCCAACGGCCACCGAGGTAAATGCTCACTAACGCTGGTCCCCATAAATAGCGCGCCTTTGGCCAGCGCGTGGTGAGCCGCAAAGAGGACCACGCCCGGCAGCAACAAGGGCCACACCTCGGGCGCTGCCAATCCCATAGCGACCATGGCGGTCAGCATGCCCATTTGGCTGATGCTGGAGTAAGCTAATACGGCCTTGGGATGCCTCTGCCATACCCCATACAGCGCCGCGCCAAAGGCAGCGGCCAAACCAGCGATCACCATGATGTCGCCAAGCCGGGTGAGCGCACCGGAAAGCGAGGTTTCCCCCAGAGGTAATACGTAGATCCAGCCAAGCAGCCCGGCCTTGATCATCGCGCCGCTTAACACCGCGCTGGCCGGAGCGGGGGCCGCCGGGTGCGCAAGCGGTAGCCACACGTGTAAGCCGATAACGCCTGCCTTCACGCCCAGCCCAAGCCACAGTAAGCATGCCATTAAGGCGCCATACTCAGCCGTGGCGATCCCCTCACGTACGCCTGCCAGCAGTACGGTTTCCGCACTACCGGCCGCCCACAGCAAACCTCCAAGAATCAATCCTTCGCCGACCACCGCGAGAATCAAATAGGCCCTCGCCCCCAGTTTCGCATCCGGCGTACCGTTATGTACGACCAGGCCATAGGCGGCAAACGTCATCAGCGCAAAGCCCAGGTAAAAAGTGGCGATATCCTGGGCGATAATCAGAAGTACGTTACCGACAAACGTTAATGGCCATAACAGAGCCAGGCACAACAACCGGCGCTCAGCGGCACTGTCGCCCGCTTGGGCGCTGGCCTGCTCCTTGGCAAAGTATCCACGCGCATGAATCGCTGCAAAACACCAAAGCAGCGCGGTGAAAGCAAGCCAAGGGCGGCTCAGTGCGTTAAGCGACCAGTGCCCACCCAGCATCCAGGCATCTATCACCCACTGGGCTTCCCCTATATACGCCAACAGTAGCGCCGGCCATGCCGCACTGAGCCAGCCCCACGAGAAGTAGCGGCGCTGAGCAGCGGGTGTACGATAAGCCTTCCATACGCCCATCAACGACACGCAGACCGGCCAGCAAAGTGTTATCACCAAGAGTAGCGTTATCATTGCAGGTACTCCCCCTCGGCTACACGCGTTGCCCAATCCAGTGGGCTAAACGGCAACCCGGCAAGTGCGCCAGCAGCGATACTGAGAACGGCAGTAAACACCGCAGGCCAGAGCAGCCAACCGTGAGTTTCCAAACGCCCAAGACGCTGATCTTTTGGCCAGCTCCCATTGCCATGGGCAGGCCCAACACGAAACCAAAGACGATGCACGATCGGCAGAAAATAGAGGGCATTTAGCGCACTGCTTGACACCAGCACGGCGACAACCCAATACATGTCGGCCTGAATGGCGCCAATTCCCAAATACCATTTAGTGATAAATCCGGCCACAGGCGGTAGACCAATCATGCCAAAGGCGCCCACTGTAAAGGCCAAGCTGGTGAGCGGCATACGCTTACCCGCTCCATCCATCTCATCAATGCGGTGGATGCCCAGCTCTTCTGCATAAATACCCGCACAGAAAAATAGCGTTACCTTCATGATCCCTTGGTGCAGTAGGTGAGCAAGCGCGCCAATGGTGCCAAAAGGACCCACCAGGCTAACCCCAAGCACGATATACGACACTTGGCTGATGGTTGAAAAGGCCAGTCGCGGCTTTAACTCCTGCTGCGCGATGGCGCGTATTGAGCCGTATATAATAGTGATCGAGGCCGCCACTGCTAGCACCGTCGTAACCCCAAGCTCTACGCTTAGCTCAATGCCATACAAGTCGTAAATAATTCGCAAAATGCCAAAGGCACCGGCTTTTACCACCGCGACTGCGTGCAATAGTGCGCTTACCGGTGCCGGTGCGACCATGGCCCTGGGCAGCCAGCCATGCAGCGGCACCATGGCAGCCTTAACGGCAAACCCACCCACCAGAAGCGCAAATATAAACGTTAGCAGGCTGCGGTGGTCTACTAAGTAGCCTTCTAGACCGCGCTCGGAGGCGAACGAATGGTCGCTCGTTAAACTATATAAAAGCACCGTACCCAACAGCAGTACTACGCCTGCGGTCAGGGTGTAACGTAGATAAATTCGCCCAGCATTTAAGGCTTTATCAGTGCCCGAATGGACCACCAACGGATAGGTGGACAGCGTCAGCATTTCGTAGAAAATCAGAAAGGTAAACAAGTTACCGGCCAGCGCAATACCCAGCGTACTGGCAACACATAAGCTGAAAAACCCAAAAAAGCGCTTACGGTTCGCGGTTCCTTCCAGATAACCAATGGCGTAAATCGTAGTGCATAGCCATAAGAGCGACGAGAGCCCGGCAAACATGACGCCCAACGCGTCAGCACGCAGTACAAAGTCGATATTACCGACCACCTGAAAGCTGAACACGGCCTCCTCGCCACGTGCTACGAGCGTTACCATTAGCGCCACCAGGCTGATTTTGATGACAGCCGCCAGCAGGTTGATACTGGTACGCATCCGCCTGGATGCTTCAGGCAGTATAAAAATAATCACTACGGCCAGTAGCGATGCAGCCAACGCAGTCAAGGGTAGCCAAGCGATATTCATGCGTGATCTCCATGAAGAAGCTCAAGCGGAAAGTGCGCTAAAAGCCCTAACGCTAACGCCGCCATGGCTAAGCAAAGCGCAACCGCATCCATACCCGGAGCAAGAGGCTGAAAACGGTGGCGCGGGGCCTCCTCCAGGAACGAATAGCGGAAAAAGCGAAAAATATAGGCGGCGGTTAACAGTGTACCTATAAGCAATACTGCCACTGCCAGCCACTGGTGGGAGAGCACCATGGCTTGCAGGAGCAGCCATTTAGCCGTAAAGCCCGCACTTGGTGGCAGCCCCATTAAAGTTACCGACGCAATTCCAAAAACCAACAGTGAAAGCGGTAGGCGGCGGCTGGTGCCAGCAAGCCCCTTTAGGGTCGTTTCACCGGTGGCCATTATCAAATTACCGGCGGCTAAAAACATCGCGGCTTTCGCTAGCGCATGGCCTATTAACTGCAACCAGAACCCTTCCCACGCCAGCGCCTTTACCACTGATGCTACATTGGGGCCTAGCAATAAGGGGAACACCACCATCAAGTAGCCCAACTGCGCCACGGTTGATGAAGCCACCACTGTTTTGAGCGTTTCAGCACGCCAGGCAATTAAGCCACCCCATATAATGGCCAACATGCCCAGCCAAGCGATTAATCGCGGCGCCCAAAAGGTGTCCGGTAATAAAAGACTCCACAGCTGAAGCAGCACGAATAGCGATGCTTTAACCACCAGCCCAGCATGCAATACGCTCACAGGCGTCCAGGCGCTGGAATGCACCGGAGAAAGCCAAGCATGAAGCGGAAAGAGAGCAGCTTTCAAGGCAAGCCCCGCCCCTATTAGCGCCGCTGCGATCCAGACAATCGGCCCTGGCTCAATAACCTGCGCAAGCCCGACCAAATCAAGCCGCCCCCAAGTGCCCAACAGCAGCGCGACGCCCAGTAAATAGGCAAGCGACCCCACCAGCGTAAGCAACAGATACCGCATACCGGCCAACAACGCCGCGGCCTTACCTGAAAGCAGCAGCATGCCTACCGCAGCCAACCCCATGGCCTCCAGCGCAAGGTAGAGCGTGATCAAGTCAGTGGCCAGCCAAATCAACGAAAGCGCGCTGACCATAACGCCCATCAACGGCCATATCCAACGGGCCAACGGTTCGGGTGCCGAAAGCCGCAGCGAGCCTGGGGTATAAAGCGCCGCTGCCGCTGCCAGCCACTGCGTTAACAGTAACATCAGCACGCTTACCCCGTTTAAGCGCAGCGCAACATTAATTCCCCAGGTTTCCCAGCCCCAGTGCAGTAGCCCTACTTGCTGGTAGTCGATCAATAACGATAGCCCGGCGGCCAATACAGGAACGCATGCCAACGCGATAGGCCACATTCGCTTAGGTGGCCAGAGTGCGGCTAGCCCACCGAAAACAAGCGGCAAACACACGGCGGCAGCCAATGCCCAATGGCTAGTTAAAAGCGGCTCGAATGTACTGTCTGTCAGGCCAAATCGCTCTATCATTTAGCCTTCTCCTCACGCCCGTCATCCTCTAACAGGGCCTCTTGCCCTTCAAGCTGGTAAAGCTTTCGGATCACTAATGCCCCCAGCAGTGATCCGAGCCAGGCGATCACCAGGCCCACTATAACCAGCGCCTGCCCTTGGGGAATTGCGCCTGCGACCCCGGCCAAGAGCAGAAACACACCCGACCCCAGTACGTTAAAGGCAAGCAAACGGCGCAATAAGTGGCGCTGCCAGGCAAAAGCGCCCATTGCTGTGGCCACCACCGCCACTCCGGCCAACACCAGAGGGTGCTTTGCAGGCGAGTAAGCCATTTCAGGTAGCACAAGGAAAATGGCAACTCCGACCATCAAACACCAGGCAAGCGCTAACACAATGCGCGTGACTCTATGCGTTAGTGGCGGCTCAAAATGATCGTAACGGGGTAATTTAGAAGCGCTTGAGGGAAAGATACCTAACGCGTAAAAAAAGCAGGCGACGGTTAATACCGTGCCCAATAGCCCTTCGACAGCCGCTAACCAGGGCATCCCCAGGGTTAGCCAGGCAAGCGCCATTGTGAGCGTAAAGGCAAAAAAGGCGCGACACGCACGCACCAAATGGCGGTCAAATAGGCAAATCAGCGCTGCTATCAAAAGACACAGCGCTAATACAGCCTCGATGAGGTCGACAGACGAGATTACTGCCATTGCTATCCTTGCAGCGGCTTATAGACAAATTACTTTGCCTATCTTTTGATCACTTGTCGATGTAAGGATTACTTCAGAAGAGTGCTCAACCACTGACCAATATCGCCCACTTGCTGAGGGCAAAGTGCGTGAGCCATAGGATACTGGCGATAGTTGGCGGTGTAGCCTTGGGCTTTTAAGCGCTCAAACCCAGCCCGTCCCAAACTCTCTGCCACGATAGGGTCCATATTACCATGATGCACCTCAATCGGAATTGCCTTGTTGGCATCACTCAATTCGATACTGTCTGCCGTGGCAAAGTAGGTCGACATTGCCAGCAACCCACCTAACGGCAACGGAAAAGATAACGCCGCCTGATAAGCCACCGCGCCCCCCTGAGAGAACCCTGCCACGATAATCCGCTGGCTATCGATACCGTGATCAATCTGTTCCTGTATCAGCGCCTGAATACGCTTGGCAGAGCATTTCAGCTGTACTTCATCAACACGGCGCCCGAGGTCCATCGCCAGAATGTCGTACCAGGCGGGCATCACCATGCCGCCGTTAACGGTCACCGGCAGCCGTGGCGCGTGCGGCATAATAAACCGTACGTGGGCATCTTCAGGAAGGTTAAGCGCGGGCACCAGAGGCTCGAAGTCATGCCCATCGGCACCTAAGCCATGAATGATAAACACACAGGCATCGGCAGGTTGACCGTTTTTCGGTTCAATAATCAGTTCGCCTGGGTCCGTCATGATATTTATCCTTACTTAATTGAAAAAGCACGCGATTAGGGCGCTTGAACGCTTAGCGCAAGCGGCGATGAAACATTAACAGACCCTAACGTAAACCGGCATTCACAGCGAGTGATTACGCTTAAAAGGGCCACACATGAGGAATCAATATGAGTGCGATGGCCCCGGTTAGCACGTTTAGGCCACCGCCTACGCGCATAAAATCACTAATACGATAACCGCCGGGGCCATACACCATTAAGTTGGTTTGATAGCCAATAGGCGTTAAAAAGCTGGCCGAAGCAGCAAACATTATTGCAATCACGTAAGGCATTGAGCTTACGCCAAGGCTCTCGGCGGCGGCCATGACGACCGGAAAAATGATCACCGCCGCACCGTTATTAGTGACAAGCTCGGTTAGTAGCGCCACAACACAGTACGTACCTATCAAGAGCAGCCAAGGGTTACTGCCTACGACATGCAGTATGCCACCGGCAATCGCATCTGCGGCGCCCGAACTCTGCAGCGCAGCCCCCACACCAAACGAGGCAGCAATCGTCAAAAGCACTTGGCTATCCAGCCCGCGCCGGGCAGCTTCAACCGAACAGCAGCCGCTTAACAGCGCCAGTGCAGCGCCCAGCATCGCGGCATTTAACATGCTCAAAACGCCGAATGCAGCCAGCAATACTGCCCCCAGCAGAATCCCCCAGGCGAGCGGCGCTTTTTCATGAACAGGCCGCGCAGAGCCGTTTAGCTCACTGATCAAGAGAAAGTCTTTTGACTGACGGTGGCGTTCAATAAATGGAGGACGCGCTTCCAGTAGCAGCACATCAGCGGGCTGCAGGCGTACCTGCCCCAGATTGCCGGTGACACGCTCACCGCCTCGGCAGATAGCCAGTACGGCCGCACCATAAAGCGTCCTAAAGCGGCCGTCTCGAATGCGCTGGCCAATGAACTGGCACTGGTTCGACACTACGGCTTCGACCAAGCGGCGCTCTTTGAACTCTTTTTCCAGGCTGGAGGTATGATCATGCGAGGGTATTAATCCACGAATTTGCTGTAGTTCGACAGCGGCATCGCTGGTGCCCACAAACACCAACCGGTCGCCACCCTTTAACTGCTCACCAGGCCCCACAACACTCACAACGTTACCGTCACGCTCGATCTCAACCAGAAACAGCTCTTGCAAGTGGCGCAGCCCGGCCTCCTCCACCGTTCGATTAACCAGAACGCCTTCCCGATCAATCTCCATCTCAATGGTAAATTCACGCGGGTTAGCGAACGCATTGGCCAACCCCTCGCGAGCAGGTAACAGGCGCGGCCCAAGAATCACCAGATAGGCAAGTCCTACCACGGCGACCGGCACACCCACCCAGGCAAGGTCAAACAGGCCCATGGTCACATTGGGATAACGCTCCGTCAGCAGCCCATACACCACCAGGTTGGTGCTGCTGCCAAACAAGGTAATCGTACCGCCAAGAATGGAGGCGAAGCTTAACGGCATCAGCAGCCGCTGAGGGGAGCGTCGCAGCCGCCGACTCCAGCTCATAACCGCCGGTATATAGGTAGCCACTACAGGGGTGTTATTTAAAAAAGCACTTAAAGAGGCCACCGGTAACAGTAACCGCACCAAAGCCCCCCGCTCAGTTTTAGGGCGCCCCAATACATAGCGAATAATAAGATCGATACCGCCCGTTTCACGGATGCTAGCCACCAGCACGTACATAAAAGCGACCGTAAACAGCCCACTGTTGGAAAAGCCGCTTAACGCCTGAGCTGGCTCAATAACACCCAGGGTCATCAGTACAATGACAGCGCCAAGCAAAATGATGTCGGGCCCTAACCTCGAGACGGTCATTAGCGGGAAGATGGTGGCAACCACCGCTATCGCAATCCATGCATCCAGTGTCATAACGCGACATTCCTAACAAAAAGTAATGCGCTATTGTGACCTCAACCACATATTCTAAAAAGTTATTTTTAGAAACATTTAAATACCAAAATAGAATAAGAAAATTCACACACAAAAACCCCCGCTCGTGAGCGTAATGCTGTTCGGTTAAGGTTTGCCGATGACCGAACAGCATTACCGCTTCGGCGGGGTCTTCCTATCTCAAGCCCTTGAGAATAAATAAGCGCCCTAGTAGGCAGTAGGCGATATATCCATGGTGCCACTGGAATCGATCGAAATACGGTATCGCGTTTCTTCATTCTCTCGCGCCAAGAATTCAGCCTCCTTCAGCCCTCCGCCGTAAGCGCCCCCTGAAAGGCATGCAGTCGATCACTGGGGACGCGCTTAGCGGCATCTGACGATATGGGCGTTCTAATCAATCTTAGCTTTCAAAGGAAAGGCGGCGCTAGCTTGTTGGAATCAAGCTTTACTCCCAAATTGGGAGGCGCTACAATATCCCATATTGGGAGATGGCATGAGAGTCATAGCAAAGCGTACGCTGAAAGAGTTTTGGGAGCAGGGCTATGGCGATGCCGAAACCCCGCTGACCGAGTGGTATAACATGATGCTAAAGGCATCTTGGGAAACACCACAGCAACTAAAGGCTGATATTAGAACAGCAAGCATCCTGAAAGGTGGGCGCGCTGTTTTCAATATCGGTGGCAATAAGTACCGGGTAATCCTATCCATTCGTTATGAGCAGCAAATTGCCTGGGTTCGATTCGTCGGCACCCATGCTCAGTACGATAAAGTTGATGCGGAGACAATATGATGAACATTCAGCCCATCCGTAATGATAGCGACCTTGATCGCGCTTTCGCTCGCCTAGAAGAGCTTTGGAGTGCCGCGCCGGACTCTCCTGAAGCCGATGAAATTGAAGTGCTTTCCATCCTTATTGAGAAGTACGAGGATAAGCACTATCCCATTGGCCCGTCCGACCCCATCGAAGCTATCAAATTTCGCATGGAGCAACAGGGACTAACGCAGCGCGACCTTGAGGCTTATATCGGTCCTAGTGGCCGCGTCTCTGAGGTATTGAATCGTAAGCGCAAGCTAAGCCTGGGCATGATAAAAAGACTTCATGACGGCCTGAAAATCCCTTACGACAGCCTTATGAATCAGGTCGCCTAACCAGCAGACCCCGCTTCAGCGGGGTTGAATCCTTCCTGCCCATCAAAAGAATCTAACCGCAATGTCTGCTGTATCTGATTTGCTCGGTAGTGGCACCTGTGACGCTTTCTAGCTGGGAAGTGGATAGCAAAAAGCCTTGGCGCTAGGCTCGTAATGCTGTTCACTTAAGCGGCGCCGCCTTGCGATTTACTGGATAGCGGGTTTTGGATATTTTTACCGTCCTCGGCCTTGATGGTCGAGGACGGTCATCCAGAAAGGTGAAGAGCAGACTCTATCCATTCGACAGGGATATGCTGGGCAAAGGTGCTGAGGCCAGTGAAGGAATGTAGCTCATCAATATCGAGCAATGTCTGTTGAATAGGCACAAAAAAATCCGGTATCCAATGAAGAATACCGGATTTTCTTAGAGCCTTCGGTCATCGTTAACCGAACGGCATTACGCTCACGAGCGTTTTTTCAGCTTACTAACGCTTGGCGCTAGCAGCAAACATCAAACGCTGAGAATTAACCCAGAACTTTGATGTTGGAAGCCTGAAGGCCTTTCTTACCCTGAGTGACGTCGAAGGAAACCTTCTGGCCGTCTTGCAGAGTTTTGAAACCGTCAGCTTGAATTTCAGAGAAATGCGCGAACAGGTCGTCGCCATTGTCGTCCGGAGAAATGAAGCCGAAACCTTTAGTGTCGTTAAACCACTTAACGGTACCAGTTGCCATGATCGAAATCCTCGATGTAGCTTAATGTAAAGCCGGGAAATACCCGAATTGCAGTGGGTAGAACAAGAAACTTTCACCAGACTCACGCTTAGGCGTTCGATACTGCTGACAACGTTCGACTTGCTAACCAACTGCGTTTAAGAATGCGCCTAACCAGGTCGCACGTCAACACTATGCTTAAAAAAAAAGTTAATGCAACACATTTTCCTCTAAAATCCATTTAGCCGCTTTTTCTGCAATCATTAACGTGGGCGAGTTTGTATTACCGCTGGTGATGGTGGGCATTATCCCCGCATCCGCAATGCGTAACCCCTTGACGCCCAGCACTCGTAATTTAGCATCCACAACGGCCATCGGATCATCAGCACAACCCATCCGTGTTGTGCCTACGGGATGAAAAATGGTGGTACCTATGTCGCCTGCCAAGCGCGTTAGCTCGTCATCACTTTGATACTCAAGCCCCGGTTTAACCTCCTCGGGAGCATATTTGGAAAAAGCCGCTTGCGCTGCAATGTGCCGAGTAACGCGCAGTGAATCAGCGGCCACCTTTCGATCCTCGTGGGTACTTAAATAGTTGGGCGAAATAGCCGGAGCATCAGCTGGATTGGAGCTTTTCAGGCGGACTGTTCCGCGACTGCTCGGATTTAAGTTGCATACGCTGGCGGTAATGGCCGGATAAGGATGTAGCGGCTGCCCAAATGCCTCAAGGCTTAATGGCTGAACGTGGTACTGAATATTAGCGTGCTCATACTCGTTAGAGCTGCGCGTAAAGGCGCCAAGTTGTGAAGGTGCCATGCTCATGGGGCCGGTGCGCTTGCACAGATACTCCCAGCCAATGCCTGCTTTACCCAGCAAAGTGCCTGCTACCGCATTGAGCGTTTTTGCATTGGTGACACGATACACTGAACGGATCTGAAGATGATCTTGCAGGTTCTCGCCTACACCCGGCAGGTCATGCACTACCTCAATGGCGTGCTCTTCAAGATGCGCTTTAGGCCCAATACCCGATAGCTGCAAAAGGTGCGGCGAGCCAATGGCACCGGCACACAAAATTACTTCTTTGCTGGCGCGGGCGTTCAGGTTTTTCCCGCGCTGGGTAACGTCTACTCCGTTACAGAGTGGACTGCCCTGACCATCTTCAAAGCAGAGCCGATTCACCTGGGTAGAGTGCCAAAGCGTCAGGTTGTTACGTTTAAGCGCGGGGCGTAAAAACGCCTTGGCGGTGTTCCAGCGCCAGCCATTACGCTGGTTGACTTCAAAGTAAGCAACACCTTCATTATTGCCACGGTTAAAATCCTCGGTGCGGGGAATACCGGCCTGCACGGCCGCCTCGGCGAAGTCGTCCAACACTTCCCACTTCAAGCGCTGCTTTTCAACCCGCCACTCACCGCTATCGCCGTGAAACTCGCGCTGCTCGGCATCCGCATCGCCTCCTTCATCCAGCCGGTAGTGGCTTTCATGCTGCATAAAGTCCGGCAGGCAGTTCTCCCACCGCCAAGCATCATCACCCACGACCTCAGCCCAGTGGTTGTAGTCGCGCGCCTGGCCGCGCATATAAATCATGCCGTTGATACTCGAACAGCCGCCCAGGGTTTTACCCCGCGGGTAAATCAGCGAACGGCCGTTCAAGCCTTGTTCTGGCTCGGTGCGAAACAGCCAATCGGTGCGCGGGTTATTAATGCAGTACAGATACCCCACCGGAATATGGATCCAGTGATAGTTATCGCGCCCACCCGCTTCGATTAGAAGCACCCGATTATTCGGATCGGCGCTTAACCGGTTGGCCATCAGGCAGCCTGCGGTGCCTGCACCTATCACAATGTAGTCAAATGCCAAGGTTTGTTGTTGTGTCATTTGCCTTGCTCCGCATCGACTTATTTGGCCGTCGGCATCACAAACTCAGCCCCGTTATCAATCGAGTCTGACCAGCGCTGCATAATTGACTTCTGCCTAGTATAAAAACGTACGCCCTCCTCACCGTAGGCGTGGGTATCACCGAACAGTGAGCGCTTCCAACCGCCAAAGCCGTGCCACGCCATCGGCACAGGGATAGGCACATTGATACCGACCATGCCGACCTGAATACGGCGCCCAAACTCTCTTGCCACGCTGCCGCTTTCGGTAAAACAGCTGACGCCGTTACCGAATTCATGGTCGTTGATTAACTGAATGGCCGTCGCGACATCCGGCACGCGTACGCACACCAACACCGGGCCAAAGATCTCTTCTTTATAGATCGTCATTTCCGGCGTGACGTGGTCGAAAAGCGTGCCGCCCATCCAGAAGCCGTCGGCACAGTCACTACCCACCTGGGCAGTATCAAACTCGCGGCCATCCACGATCAGTTTCGCGCCTTCAGACACGCCTTTTTCGATGTAGCCGGTAATACGCTGATGGGCCTGGCGCGTTACGATCGGCCCCATTTCGGCATCCAGCTGCATGCCATTTTTTACTTTTAGCGCTTTAGCACGCTCGGCAAGCCTGGGCACCACGCTATCCGCCACGTCGCCGACCAGTACCGCTACGCTAATCGCCATGCAGCGCTCGCCCGCCGAGCCGTAGGCGGCGCCGATTAACGCATCCACCGCTTTATCCAGGTGCGCATCAGGCATCACGACCATATGGTTTTTCGCCCCGCCCAATGCCTGCACGCGCTTGCCGTGCTTGGCACCCCGCTCATAGATCAGGTTGGCAATTGGCGTCGAGCCAACAAACGAGAGCGCTTTGACCTCGGGGTGATCGATTAATGCTTCAACAGACTCCTTCCCTCCCTGCACCACGTTAAACACGCCATCGGGCAAACCGGCCTGCTTCAGAAGGTCTGCCAGCATTAATGAAGCGCTAGGGTCAAGCGGGCTTGGTTTGAGAATAAAGGTGTTACCCGTGGCGATGGCGATAGGGAACATCCACATCGGCACCATGATCGGGAAGTTAAACGGCGTAATACCCGCCACAACGCCAAGCGGTTGCCGGGTTGTCCAATTATCAATACCGGTACTGACCTGCTCGGTGTAGTCACCCTTAAGCAGTTGGGGGATACCGCAGGCAAACTCGACAACATCAATCCCGCGCGCCACCTCGCCCTGGGCATCGGTAAATACTTTGCCATGCTCTTGGGTGATCGCCTCAGCCAAGGCATCTTTATGCGTATTCAATAATTCCAGAAACTTGAACAGCACTCGGGCCCGGCGAATGGGCGGCGTATCGGCCCACGCAGGAAACGCTGCACTGGCCGCATTTACAGCCGCCTCCACATCGCTTTGTGACGCCAGGGCGACACGGCCGGTGACTTGGCCGGTGGCTGGGTTAAACACATCCTGGGCATCGCCAGAGCGACCTTCGCTGATCTGACCATTAATAAAGTGCTGAATGGCTGTTGTTGTCATCATCACTACCTTTATAAGCAGAACCAATGGGATCTGCCCAGACTAGCGTGATTGTTGGCGCGATCAATTGAGTAAATTTAAACCGGGATATAAGCTCTGCTAATAACAAGATGAAAACCAGGAGGCGCCATGCACGAATACGCGACACTACGGGCATTTGTCATGGTCGCCCGTCTAGGCAGCGTCTCACGCGCGGCTGAGCAACTGCACCTTACCCAGCCCGCCATCAGCCTAAAGTTGAAGCAGCTTCAGCTAAGCTTGGGGCTTACTTTGTTTGAACGCCGCCCCCAGGGCTTAGCGCTAACGCCTGATGGCCATGCCCTGCTACCCTCCGCCGAGAAAGCCCTGGCAAGCGCCTATGCTTTTTAGCAAACGGCCAATACGTTGCACAGCACGCCAAGAGGCAAGCTCAAGATAGGCACGATTGTCGATCCAGAATTTATTCGCCTGGGCGCTTTCCTGCGCCGTCTAATGACGCAAGCACCGCAGCTTGAAACCGAGCTTCATCATGGGATGAGCGGCAATACGTTAAGACGTGTTGAGCAAGGCGACCTGGATGTAGGGTTTTACCTAGCGCCGCCCGGCCTGGGAACCGACCATGAGGTGCTTGCCTGGCGCGAACTGACCCACTTTCACTACTACATTGTTGCCCCGATGGGCTGGGATGCCCAACTGGCCGATACACGCTGGGAAGCCCTGGCCCGCTTGCCCTGGATCGTCACGCCCGAGGACTCGGCCCATCACCGCCTTTTACAACACACACTTGCCAACAGTGGCGTCACACCCAATCGCGTCGCTCAGGTCGACCAGGAGGCCTGCATGCTGGACTTAGTCCGCGCGGGCGTTGGCCTGAGCCTTGCGCGCGATGCTCTGGCTATGACCGAGCGTCAGGAAAGCGGCCTTGTCGTTGCCAGTAATATTCGCCTGCCCTGCGCACTTAGCTTGATTTGGCGCCATGATCGTGCAGAAGAACCTCCCATTGACGCGGCATTACGTACGCTGAGCGAAGTATGGCCCTCGCTTTAAAAAAACTGGCTTTAAAAAGATGGACGGAACTATCACTAATACATACGCCAGCCAACCATTGATAAAAGACGTACGCACTTTTTATTGCCACCCCGGAAATGCCCTTTGGCGGGTCAAATTCAGGAGTAATCGATAACGCCGTTTAGGCTATTGCCACCGGTAAAAATAAAGCGCCGCCAGCATCCTGGCGGCGCTTTTTAGTGTGAAAACGAAAACGCTATCAGCCCGCCTGCTGGGCCTGGTGCTCAAGCTCTTTGGTAACATCTGGGGTAAGCTTTAACGCTTGCGCCAGTTGATCCAACCAAGCGCGCTCCATGGGGTTCTGGTCATCAGTTACTGCGACACTCATTAAATACATTTCCCGGGCAGCCTGGGGCGAGTCCGCTTCGCGGGCAAGCGCTTCGGCATCCAATGGAGCCTTTAGCTGCCTTTCGACCCAGTTATGCATTTCCTGGTCGGCCCCTAGCGCATCGATCTGCTCCGTAATCAGCACCTGTTCCTGCTCATCAACATGCCCATCGGCGCGAGCTGCCATTATCATGGCCTGCAGCAGTTCAAGGCTACGCCGCTCCTGAATCTCACCGCTTAATACATCAACACGCTCGCCTTCTGCGTTACTGCTGGCGGCGGGTTGATTTTTAGCGGTCTGTGAATTCTGCCAGGCTTTCCAAGCCAGCATGCCAACGCCTGCAATAGCGCCATACTTAAGCGCCTTACCGCCCATGCTCCGGCCACGTTTGGAACCGACCAGCATGCCCATGGCGCCACCGCCCAAAAGGCTTTTCATATCGAACCCGCTGGAACTTCCCGACTGGCTTGAGCGCTGATCACTACCGCCCCCGCCCAACTGACGAGACAAGCCCTCCAGCATGCCCTTCACATTGACTCCGCTGCTGCCTTTTTGGCTGCCGCCGGCCTGCTGCATAAGCTGTTGAAGAATTTTACTAGCGTTCATCCTTGTACTCCTTGGGGCTGACAGACTGTACTGACAATGTACGTGCCAACCATGTATGTACTAACAACGAATGTACTCACAAATCCTACTGAGTCTAGAGGACCTACGCCGGTATAACACCCTGTACTTGTACCGTGCTTCCCTGACGGCTAGCACGCACTTCTATACGAACCGGCATTTGCTCTTTGAGTGCGCTGACATGAGAAATAATTCCAATCATGCGCCCGCCCATTTGCAGCTCGCTCAGCATCGCAATGGCCTGGTCAAGGGCATCCTGGTCCAGACTGCCAAAACCTTCATCGATAAATAGCGTATCGAGCTGAATGCCACCGGCATACGCCTGCACCACGTCAGAGAGCCCCAATGCTAGCGCCAGCGCGGCCATAAACGATTCGCCACCCGAGAGCGTCGCGACGGGGCGATTTTTACCGGTATAGGTATCGGCAACATCCAGCTCCAGGCCTGAGGCCTTATTTCCTTTGGAGGGGTCTTCACGGCGCACCAACTGATAACGCCCCCGGCTCATTCGCACCAGCCGCTCGGATGCCTGGATCAGCACATCATCCAACAGCACGCCAAGCACAAAACGCTGCAGGCTAATGCGATGCCCGGTGCGCCCATTGGCGATCTCGCTCAGCGTTCCCCACAGCCGATACTCGGCTTCAAGCTCCGCCTCGGCGGCATGGGCGGCCTTGAGCTTTTGCTGAGTGGCGGTTAGCTGTGCAATCCGAGCCGCCAAGCGCTGGTAGGTTTGATTACAAACCTGCTCATGCGCCTGCGCGCTAGCCACTTGCTCCGCCAGAGCGGTTAAATCAGGCGGCGTTAGCCCCTCAAGGCGTGTCTGGCTATCCTCAAGCTGACCATCCAGCTTGGCCAGCGCCTGCTGAAAGAGGGTGACGGTTTCAATAAGCGCCTGGCGCTCGGGCGCTTCCAGACGGGCCTGAATGAAGTCAGCGTCGTTGTCGAAAGCGCTACTGCTTAGCGCCAGTTGCCATTCGTTTTGGGCCGCGCTTAGCGCCTGAGTCGCGGCGGCGGCGCGCTGGGCACTATCTGACAGTGTGGTTTCGGCGCGGGCCAGCGCCGTTTGTGCGTGATGAGCACTCTCCTGAGCAGATTGCCACGCCGCCTCAGACTGCTGAATGTCGCTTTGCACACGGCCAAGCTCTGCCTGCAGCGCCTCAAGTGACCCATGTGGCTCGGGCAACGCCCTGCGCAGTTGCTCACATTGGGCTTCCAGCTGATGACACCGCTTTTGGGCGGCCTCTAACTCAGGCTGTTGTGCCTTTATCTGGGTATCCAGCGCTTTCCATTCGCTGCGCTGTTGCTCAAGTGTGCGCTCCTGGGTTGCCAACTCTCGAGTAAGCACTTGATAGCGCTCAACATGTCGCTGGCTCTCCTGGCAAGCAGCCTCCAGTGCGCTTAGTGGCTTGGCGCCCCACTCGCCCAGCGTGTGACGCAAGTACTCGCTCTGCTCATCGTTATACTTAAGCTGTTGGGTCAAACGCTGCTGCAACTGTTGAGCTTGCACCAGCGCTTGATGCGCCTGCTCATGCTCCGTGCGTGCGCGCTTCACATCGGCCTGGGTAACGGGGGGCTGCTCTTGTACGGCGGGCGCAGGATGCTCACGACTGCCACACACCGGGCAGGGCTGCTGGGATTCCAGCCGAGCGGCGAGTAACGCGGCTTGGCCCTGGTGCCAGTGCATCTCCTGCTCGGTGGCGCGACGCTTATAGCGCTCAACCGTTTGCTGATGATGCTCAACATCGCTTGCCGCCTGAGCCACTTGCTCGGCCAATGCAGCGCGCTGGGATTCAAGCTCGGCCAGTGTTTGCCGCTGCGCGTGCAGCGCTTGGCGGCTTTTTAACACTTCATCGCAGCCTGCAAGGTGATTGCGCTCTATCTGCTCCGCTTTCAGCCTGGCGGCAAGTGCCTCGCCCTGTTCAGCGATGGTGTCGCGCTGCTGCGTTTGTTGATCAAGCTGCCGATACAGGCTTTGCCATGTTTGTTGCGCCTGGTGTAGCGCCTGCTCTACACCAGTGAGCGCCTGAAACTGCTCCAACGCTTGCTGTAAACGGCCAGCCTGTTCACGGCGTTCCGGCAACTGCTGGTAGCGAGTTTGTGCCTGGTGTAACGCTTGCTGAGCGTGTTGATGCGTCGCCTGCTGTTTTTCAACAGTCGTTTGAGCCTGAACGCGCTCTTGCTGGGTAGCGCTTGCCGTTTGCTGCGCTGTTTGCACGCGGTGAAAGGGTTCGGCCAGCGCCTGGGTTTGCTCATGGGCGCTTAAGCGCTGTTGAGCACGCTCTATTTCCGGCTGCTGGTGTAGCCGCTGGTTTTTTTCTGCGCCCAATGCCGTATGGCGGTCAAAAAGCGCCTGACACTCCTGCCCCTGGCGCTCGGCAGCCTCTGCCTGTTCACGTTGCTGTTTAGCAATGGCTAACGCCTTTTCAGCAGCCTGATGCTCTGGCGCCTGCGTTTCCAGCGCCTCAATAAGCGCTGCTTCACTTTCAATGTCGCTTGCATCCAGAATGCCCTGGACACGGTGCTGGTGATCTTTCACCGCTCGGTCTATCTGGTTGGCTTGGGTGCGCAGATGCTCTTCAATGCGTTGAAAAATATGGGTTTGAAACAGCTGGGAAAAAATCTTTTCGCGATCTTTTGACTCCGCCAGCAACAGCTCCCGGAACTTGCCCTGGGGCAGCACCATCACCTGGCGGAACTGGCTGGCATCCAGCCCCAGTAGTGCCTGCACTTGGGCGGTAGCATCGTTAACGCTACGCGCGACGAGGCACTGATTTTCCTTGCCGTCAGCGGTTAGCCGCCACAGCTGGGCTTCTGCGTTTTGCGTTGTCGTTCCTTCGCCTCGCGCCTTAGGGCGCTCCTGCTGAGGCACGCGGCGCACCCGGTAGCTCTCTCCGCGCAGGTAAAAATCCAGCGTTACTTCAGTTAGCAACGTATCGGCGGCCTGGTCGCAGCGCATCTGGGTGCCCGAGCGTTCTTCTCCCGTGGTCTGGCCATAAAGCGCGAAGCAGATGGCGTCCAGAATCGAGCTTTTCCCGGCGCCTGTCGGGCCGTTGATCAAAAACAGCGGGCTTCTACCCAGCTGAGAAAAATTGATGGTCTCCTCGGCCGCAAAAGGGCCGAAGGCCTGCATGGTGAGTACGAGCGGCGTCATGACTGGCCCTCTTCATCGCGGCTGAGGGAGGTGATGACATCACTCATGGCGCGCGCCTGGTCAGCGCTCATGGCATCACCGCTGGTTTGTTCGAAGAAATCGCTGAACATATCCAGGGCATTAAAGCGCAGCCGTTCGCGATCCAGTTGCTGACGCTGTTGCCCACCCAGCATGCCGGGCTTTTCGAGGTGCAAAACGTTGGGGTAAACCGCGCGCAGCTTGCCCATGGGATCTAAAATAGCGTGGCGGTCGGTTAGCCGAACCAACAAGTAGTCATCGGCACAGAGGTCCTCGCGCCCTTGTCTCAACAGCTCATCAAGTTCGCCTTCCAGCACGCGCACTTCGCGCTTGGGCACCAGCGGGCGATGCTCAATGCCGGTCACTCCCTCGTTACCTATATCCACAAGCGTAACGCCTTTACGCTGCCGAGCTTCTGAAAAGCTGTATTTAAGCAGCGAGCCGCTGTAGCGAATATGCTCACCGCCGCGGTATTGCGGGCCATGCAAGTGCCCAAGCGCGACATAGTCAAAGCCCTGCATGGGCTCCCAGGCAACACTTTCTGCACCGCCCAGGGTTAACGGGCGCTCGGAATCAGATGCGCTGCCGCCATCTACAAAGCAGTGGCTCATCAGTACCGTTGGGCGGGTAGCGTGGCGCTTCTCACCAATACGCGTTAGCAAGTAGCGGTGGGCGCTATCAAAGTCGCGGACCGGTTCACCGAACTGGCTGCGAACGTATTCCGGGTCAGCATAGGGCACGCCAAAAATATCGACCTCAACGCCGTTGATAGCAAGCGTAACGGGGGTATCGCAGGCGCTCAAATCAGAAAGAATATGCAGCCCCGCCTGACGCAAATGGCGTGCACCAAAGCCCAAGCGCTCAGCACCATCGTGGTTGCCGGAAATAATAACCACTGGCAAACCACGCGCTTGGCAAAGCTCGCCCAGCACATCATCAAGCAACGTAACAGCCGCGGAAGGCGGCATCGAGCGGTCATAGATATCGCCCGCAATCAGCACAGCGTCTACGGCTTCGCGGTCGACTATCTCGATCAGCTGGTTTAGCACGTGGCGCTGGTCTTCAAGCAGTGAGATGTTGTGAAACAATCTCCCCAGGTGCCAATCGGCGGTGTGGAGTAGACGCATGGCAGGCTCAACGGCAGGTTAGGTGGTTGCATCATAACAACCTAACCTGACGGCGTTTAGCCTTTACGGGTGAGAAATACTTAAGGGCTCTTGGGCAATTGGCGTTTATGCTCGGTGCGGGTATAGGTGTCAATGATGGTGGTATACGCCTCATCGCTGATGGCATCGCCGACCAGGAAGGCATCAATATCCGCATAAGTCACGCCTAGCGCCACTTCATCCGCCAACAGGGGTTTGAGCGTTTCAAGATCAGCAGTGGGTTGCTTTTCAACCAACGCGGCGGGTGCGCCCAGCGCTGCACCGACGTCACGTATCTGGCGTTTGGTTAGCCCGGTGAACGGCGCAACGTCACAGGCACCGTCACCATATTTGGTGAAAAAGCCCATTAGTGCTTCGGCGGCTTGATCCGTGCCGACCACTAGGCCACTTCGTGCTCCGGCCGCTGCGTATTGCGTCACCATACGCTGGCGCGCCTTGATATTGCCCAACACAAAGTCGCGGTGAGCGTCGTCTCTAAATGTTAGCCCGCCCTCTTCCAGTGCGGCCAACAGGGCATCACTTGCCGGTTTAACGTTAACGGTCAGCACATGGTCGGGTTCAATAAACGACAGTGCCTTCTGCGCATCGTCTTCATCCTGCTGAGTACCATAAGGCAACCGCATCGCGTAAAAAGAGGCGTCGATGCCCTGCTCACGCGCCTTATTAACCGCTAACTGCGCCAAGCGGCCACCTACCGTGGAATCCACGCCGCCACTAATGCCTAATACCAGCGCATGCTGCCCTGTATCGGTCATTTCGCGACACAAGAAATCAACGCGCTTATCAATCTCTTGCTGCGGGTCAATACGCGGCGTTACCTGTAAAACCGTTTGAATATGCGACTGGATTGCCTGCTGATCTACCATCCTGGCCTCCTTGCGGTCGAACGTTGATCCATAGCGGATAGCGTTTTGTTCAGGCTAGAGCAGAAATGTGTTTGGTTCTACTCATCTAATGGCGCGCTACCGTTCAATACATCACGATGATATTTAGGAATGCACTCCAATGCATAGTGCGCGGCGGCTAGGCGAACGTCGTTACGATCACCGGAAAAGCGGCGTGTCTCGGTAATCATGTAAATCTTTTGCTCATGGAGAAAAGCCCAGGCAAAGCATACCGTACCGACGGGAATATCATCGTGCGGTTCAGGGCCTGCAATCCCGGTATTGGCGACGGTTATAGTGGCATCGTTATTATTAAGTGCCCCTAGCGCCATTTCTCGAGAGGTTTCTTCACTGGTAAGCCCATACGTATCAATCGTATCGAAGCTGACCGACAAATAACGATTTTTTGCCTCCGGGGAATAAACCGCCAGCCCACAGTCAATGCACTGCCCGCTACCGGGCACACGGGCCAGCTCAGAGACAATCAGCCCTGCGGTGCATGATTCGGCAGTGGCCAATTTGAGTTTTTGCTGCTGTAGATAATCAGTAATTTGCTTAAGCAATTCCATTGCGTATCTCCTGACAAATCACAATCCCTGTCGTTTTATTCTTCCTCTTAAAAGGTAGCTGTTCTCGAAGAGGGCTGAAAAATCAGCCAGCAAGTTCATCATTTGTTAAAAAGCCCTTATCCATTGATAAGGGCTTAGCGCTGTTTCTTCCCTCCATCCGCGTAGGAGCTGTTCTGTAAGCGGTAGTCATGGCGCACCTCTACAATGACCAGGGCATTTGCCCTGGTCATGTGCTGAACTAGCCGGAAGGCTTTTTAACTAGAAGCTTTTTGAAAGCGTAATCGCACCGTACTTGTCCTGCTTTTCCTGGCCATCAAATTCACGTGTGCGCTGAACACCGGAAAAAACGGCTTGCCACCCATCCCAGGCAATGGCAAAACCAGCGGCCCCTTCTCCTACCCACTCTTTACGGTCAACCGAGTGACTGCTGGAAAACACGTTGCCATCCAGAGTGAGGTTATGCGCGACGTAGTAGCCTTCGACATTAGCGAATACATACCACTGCCAGCCCGTTGTACTCGTCATGCGGCCACGGTTACTGGGGTTGGGGGTAAGCGTCGGGATACCGCTGGCATCATCACCCCAGCGAACGCCATAACCCGCACTGGCGTAGGTATTGAGATTGCCCAAGGCAACGCTGACACCGGGGCCATGAGCCAAGCGCTTACCGGCCAGAGGCACGTTATGCCACCACTGACGACGCATGGTCAGGTTAAGCAACGGCTCATCCTTTAACTGGTTATGCCAGCCACTTGGACGTTCGCTATTGGTAATACGGTGTACCTCACGCTGAATGCTGTCAGCAAGCGATGATGGGCCTACTAGGCCGGCCTCTATATGAAGATCAGTGGCTTGCTGCCAGCGTCCTACCGGAACATCTTCATAAAGTGACATACCCGCATAAACCAGGCCTGCATAGGGGCGGTCGTCCTCAATTAGCTCAGAGCGCTCGATATCATCCGGCGTATAAATCTGGTGCACCAATCGGAAAGCAACTGAATCTGCCTGGCCTATCAAACTATCCGGCAGCGCCGTAGCTAAACGCTGGGTCCAGTTTTCCGGGCTGGGCTTAAATGCCCAATTAAGCTCGAAGCCGCTGGTAAAGTGCCCATCGTCACTGCTCATTAGACCGTCATTTTCATGTGTCACAGAAATGACGTTGTTATCTGCATTCGCCAAGGCAGGGAGTAGACTCATTGCTGCTACAAAGGGAAGCAGGCGCCAAGCAGGCAGGCAGACGTTGTACATTGCTCATCCCTTGAGTGAGGGTTAAAACCAAAGTAGCGCTCTCGAAGAGCGCTAGCAAACATTGCTGATTGTATGTAAACATGCAAAAAGATAGCAAGGAAATATTATTCGCCAAACATCAATAACAACCCAGCACCCGTGGCGCAAGGCGCTGCCTCCCTGCTGTTCCAAAGGTGGGTAACAGTAGGCATAGCCAGTTCATATGCCCTCGCTGCGCGCACCATCCGTTGGCAGTACCTTGCTGTATGTCTTTAAAGAAATAGCCTAGCGGTCCCTTAACAGCCACTGCGGAGTAATTTCATGCTGGCCGTTTTCATCAGTGATAAACAGCGAGCCCTCACTCACCATAACCGCCCAGTTAATAGCGCGCGGGAGGTTCTGAGCAATCACTGCCAAGGCTTCTTGAGGCAAGGTCGCTACGTGAAGGTTTTTAAGCGTTGCCACGCCTGAAAGTACTTTGTTTTCCCATATATCGGTGCGCCCGTAGGCAAGCAGCGATACGCGCTCGGCGCGCCGTGAGCACCAGATTAGGCGTTCGGCATCCGGCAAGCCTACTTCAACCCAATGCAGCACCCGCCCATCCAGGCTCTTTTCCCATAGTGCGGGTTCGTCCACATCGGAAAGCCCGCGCCCAAATGCAATCGCCTCGCTGTACCACAATATATAAGCAATCAGCCGCGCACTCATCCGCTCTTCTGTTTCAGAGGGATGGCGTGCCACGGTAAAACGTAGCGTTTCATACACCCCACGATCCAGGTCGGTAAGGTTAATATCAACTTTGTAAGGCGTCGCACTAAGGGCCATCAGAATATCCAGCGATAAATTTTGGCTAGTTTACCTGATGCGCGGCCCGATAGGCGCTAGGCATTCCGATAATCAGCCGTTAGGGTGCTGTGTTTTAACGTATCGGCTTCGTGATGAGGCTCATGCCATTTTTCGTCGAGCGCTGCTTGATACCACGCCTGCATCGCTGGCAGCGTCAACAGGTGCTTTGCATAAGCGTTCGAAGCCTCGCTTAAAGGCAAGCCAAACGTTTGTACACGGAAAACGACAGGTGCGTAGAAGGCATCTACCGCCGTAAATTCGTCACCTGCCAGGTAAGGGCCACCAAAGCGTGAAAGGCCTTCTTGCCAGAGCCTATCCAATCGAGCGAGATCAGCTCTGAGCCCAGCAGAAACATCCTGAAGCGTGACGGGCACGCCGCAGTTCATGGGGCATTCGTTACGTAACGTGGAAAAGCCGCTATGCATTTCGGCGCTGGCCGAACGTGCCCAGGCACGTACTGTCACCTCTTTTGGCCATACCCGAGCATGCTGCTCGGCAATGTATTCAACAATGGCCAGCGAATCCCAGACGGCCGTCTCGCCATCCACCAGGCAAGGCACAAGCCCAGAAGGCGAAAAGCGAATAAACGTATCTCGACTCGCCCCATTGCCACCCTCAAAGGCCATAACGTGTTCCTTAAAAGGGATATTAAGCGCTTTCATAAGCACCCAAGGCCGCAATGACCATGAAGAGTAATTCTTGTTGGCAATGTAGAGATCAAACATGGTTACCCCTTTTTTACGTCAAATAAGCAAGGATGGCTACGCTAGTCGCATTATGTCGCCTTTCTTTATCCCATAAATTGCCTGTTTCATCGCCTAACAGATTCTTTTTTTACTTTATTTAAACCAAGGTCGTGTATGCAAGAAAATATCAAGCTGTACGATGTTACCGATAACATAGCCAGCAATTAGCACTATCATTGGGAGTACTCGCATGGATGAATGGACGCAAACGTTGTCCACAGGACCGTTGCTAGGCATTGCCGCCGTAGCGGTCTTGTCCCTTTTACTATTGATCATCAGATTCAAGATGCATGCGTTTGTGGCGCTGATGTTGGTGAGCTTACTGACGGCGCTCGCCACACAGATTCCAGTCAATGCGATTGTTCCCACGATGGTGGATAGCTTTGGGGGGACGCTGGGCGCTGTTGCTCTACTGGTAGGGTTAGGGGCAATGCTTGGCAAGCTTGTTGAGCATTCAGGCGGTGCCAAAGCGCTTGCCGATAAAATGATTGATCTCTTCGGCGAAAAGCGAGCGCCTTTTGCCCTCGGCATCACGTCGCTGCTAATGGGCTTTCCGATATTTTTTGATGCCGGTTTGATCGTCATGCTACCGATCATTTTTGCCGTTTCGCGTCGTTTGGGTGGCCCTATCCTTCTTTATGCCATGCCTGCTGCCGCTGCGTTTTCGGTTATGCATGTTTTCCTGCCCCCTCACCCAGGCCCGGTTACCGCATCGGAGCTTTATGAGGCAAATTTAGGGTTATTGCTGCTTGCTGGCGTGGTGATTGCGTTCCCCCTTTGGTGGATATCAGGCTATATGTGGGGGAAAATTGTCGCAAAGCGCTACCCCTTCCCTCTCGCAGACTCCCTGTTCGGCGATGTCAGCGATGACCACGTTATCAACCCGCCTTCTGTCAGCGTTGTTATCAGTATGCTGTTGCTGCCGATTGTGCTGATCTTCATGAACACCGGCTTAAACTTTCTGCGCTCAATGGGCGTTGTGGATAGTGACGCGCTATGGTTCCAACTGCTATCAGCCGTCGGCAATACGCCGGTAGCGCTGCTTATTTCAACGTTGGTGGCAATGTTAGTGCTAGGCCGTCGCCAAGGTATCGGAGGCAGTGCATTAGAAAAAATACTGGATTCTTCTCTGGGGCCGATTTGCTCGGTAGTACTGATCACAGGCGCCGGCGGTATGTTCGGTGGCGTACTCAGGGCATCCGGCATTGGCGATGCGCTATCAAGTTCGCTCAGCGATATTGGTTTACCGATCATCCTGGCGGCTTATGTCATTGCGGTGATTATGCGTTTAGCCCAAGGCTCAGCAACTGTCGCCCTGGTAACCGCCGCCGGGCTCATGGCCCCCGCCGTGATTGGCGGTGACTTTACATCCATGCAGGTAGTGGCGATTACCCTAGCAACAGCAGCGGGCTCTGTCTTTGCAGGGCATGTCAACGACTCAGGGTTCTGGTTAGTTGGTCGCCTTTTAGGAATGGACGTTAAGACAACGCTCAAGACCTGGACCGTTCAGCAGGCGCTCGAATCCGTTGTCGGCTTTATATTCGCGGTTATTATTTTCATGCTGTTTTAGGTGAGCACGATGACAAAAGCACTTTTCGATATTAACGGCCGCTTGGCACTGGTAACCGGATCCTCAAGGGGGCTGGGCAATGCGCTTGCTAGGGGGCTTGCTTCCCAAGGAGCTCATGTCATTGTGCATGGGCGGGACCTGGAAAGCGTCAAGGAGGAAGCCCACAACATCGCCCAAGAGACAGGCGCCAACGTTGAAGCCATCAGCTTTGATGTCACTGATGCCAGGGCGACTCAGCAAGCCGTAGAAGCACTTATCGATCAGTTTGGCGTTCCGGATATCCTGGTCAACAATGCAGGGCTTCAACGCCGAGCGCCGTTCAATGAGTACTCTACGTCAGATTGGGATGCGCTCATCGCCACCAATCTTTCGAGTCTGTTTTACGTGTCTCGTGCGTTGACTCCAGCCATGAGTGAACGTGGCTCAGGTAAGGTCATCAACATCGGCTCGGTACAGTCCAAACTTGCCAGAGAAACCATCGCCCCCTATTCGGCAACCAAAGGTGGGGTTGTTCTACTCACTCAGGGTATGGCTGCTGACCTTGCTCGCTTCAACATTCAGGTCAACTGCATTTCTCCCGGCTACTTTAAAACTGAAATGAATACCGCGCTATGGCAAGACACAAGCTTTAACCAGTGGGTGGAAAAACGCACTCCGGCACAGCGCTGGGGACATTTCGACGAACTGGTGGGCACGCTGGTCTATCTCTGTTCGGATGCTTCAAGTTTCGTTTCTGGACAAAATATTTTCGTTGATGGCGGAATGACCTCGGTGGTTTAACACCTGGAAATTGCCTTTGGGGATGAAGCACCATGCAAGCATTAGTTATTCACGGTAAGCAGGATCTACGCGAAGAAAATATTGATCTTCCAGCGCTCGCTCCCGGAAAAGTGCGCTTACGTATGTCTTTCGGTGGAATATGTGGCTCGGATCTTCATTATTATCATGAAGGTGCCAATGGTGCTTTTGTTGTTCGTGAGCCATTGATTCCAGGTCACGAAATGTCAGGAGTAGTCGATGAAGACCCAAGCGGGCAATGGCCGCTTGGCACACCGGTAACACTGCACCCCGCCACATTCGGGCAAAGCCAAACCGGTATCGAAGATAAGCCCCACTTGTGGCCCAACGGAGCCTATTTGGGCTCCGCGTCAACCTGGCCACATACGCAAGGGGGCATGAGTCAATTCCTTGATGTCGATGCCAGCATGTTGCGTGCATTGCCCGATACTCTGCCACTCAAACGTGCAGCCTTAGCAGAGCCACTTGCTGTGGGTCTGCATGGGATCGAAGTAGCCGGAGGTGTTGACCAAAAGCGCGTATTGGTATGTGGAGCTGGACCTATAGGTCTACTCGCTGCCGCTGCTGCACTTGCCAGGGGCGCAAAAGAGGTATGCATTACCGATATTCTTGAGGGACCGCTGTCACGTGCAAAAATACTCGGGGTTCATCGCACCATTCAGGTGGATAGGGAAGAGCTCCCCGAGGAGGCATTTGACGTGGTGCTTGAGTGCACCGGCGTTCCCGCCTCTATCAATAAGGCTATTCTCGCCGTGCGCCGCGCTGGCGTTATTGCTCAAATAGGCATGATGCCTGCCGCTCCGCAGCCCATTGCGCTTGCATCGCTGATTGCGAAAGAAGTTCAGCTTAGAGGCTGTTTCCGGTTCAATAATGAGATTGATGAAGCTATCGCGCTACTGGCAGCTAATTCAAACTTTGATCACGTTATTACGCATGTATTGCCCGCCGCCGATGCTCAACAAGCCTTTGCTATAGCCAAAGATGCGGAGGTGTCCGGCAAGGTATTGATCGAGTTATGGAAGTAACAGATCAACGATTAAGATAATTGATCCCAAAGGGGGGGCGCTACCGCCACCCCCTCAATAATTAACGGAAACCAACCGACGTACCTATCACGCCAACCTGACTAAAAGCTGGCCTTACGCTTCTCTATAAATGCGCTCATGCCCTCTTTTTGTTCCTCACCGGCAAAGCAGAGTGCAAATAGGCTAGTCTCCAGGGCCAGTGCACTATCAAGGTCCTGGTCCATCCCGTCATGAACGGCCTGCTTGGCACCGCGTACCGACTGAGGGCCATTGCCTTTTAACTGTTGGGTAAGCTCTTCGACATAACTTTCAAGCTCTGCCTGAGGCATTACGCGGTTCACCAGACCGATGCGTAGCGCTTCTTTCGCGTCTATCTTGCGCCCTGTCGTCACAAGATCAATCGCCATGGCAGGGCCTACGCGGCGCGGCAGGCGTTGCGTACCACCAAAGCCTGGGATGACACCCAACAGGACTTCAGGCTGGCCAAATACCGCGTTGTCGCTGGCTACTGCCCAGTCGCAGGCCAGTGCCAATTCGCAGCCGCCGCCAAGGCAAAACCCGTTCACAAGGGCGACCACCGGCACCGGAAGCGTTTCAAGTCGTTTAATGGTTCGTAACGCCTGGCTTGCAAAGGCGCGCGCTTCTTCCGGCGTTTTATCACGCATTTCGGTGATATCCGCTCCGGCGACAAACGACTTTTCACCGGCGCCAGTCAGTAATACGGCGCGCAGGTTTGGCTGATTCTCAAGCTCAGTCAGGTGGATCTCTAGCGCGGAAAGTACATCGCTATTTAACGCATTCAACGCCTTGGGGCGGTTGATAGTCAGGCGGACGATACCCTCGTTATCGACCTTTTCAATAACTGATTCGCTCATATTAGCTCCTTCATTGTTATGGTGACTTACATCGTTATGACGGCTTAACTGGCCTGCCTTGCAACCCTAGCGAACGCTTGGTTGGGGGGCAATCACTTCTTTTCTCGCCCGCCAGAAATACAATCGCCGCCTCCAGGGGCGGCGATTGTCACAATAGGGCGATTAGCCAATCTCGAAATCACTCAGGCATTGAATGCCTGCCTCAATTACTGCCCGCTGGGCACGCCCAACAGGGAGCCACTGGGTGATCACAAACTGTGCGCTTAGAAGTTTTGCCTTATAGAAAGGGTCTGTTGTGCCCTGCCCAATGGCCGCCTGCGCACTGAGTGCCGCTTGCCCCATTTGCCAGGCGCATAACACATGGCCTGCCAGGTTGAGCAGCGGGGTCGCATAACCCTGTACTGCATCAGGCCCTTTTTCCGGGTCTTTGCCCTGCTCAAGTACCTGCTGCTTGGCAGCACGTAAATCCTCAAGCCCGGCAGCCAGCGCCTGTCCCAAATGAGCCAACGCAGGTTCAGCCTTGAGACGTTCAACCGTGTCGGCTACTTCGTTTAGTAGACTGGAAAATGCTTCGCCATTATCACGCTGTAACTTGCGTCCTGCTAAATCCAGCGCCTGAATGCCGTTAGTGCCTTCATAAATGGGTGCGATACGAGCATCACGCAGCAGCTGTGCCGCGCCGGTTTCTTCGATATACCCCATCCCGCCGTGCACCTGAATACCTAACGAGGCGATCTCTACCGCTTGATCCGTTGAGAAGCTTTTTACCACAGGAATCAGGATATCCACGCGAGCCTGAGCCGCCTGGCGTTCACTCTCGTTTTCAGCATGGCGGGCGGTATCCAGCTGTGCTGCACAGTACAGCGCTAACGCACGCAGCGCATCGGTGCGCGCGCGCATGGAAAGCAGCATGCGCCGCACATCAAGATGCTCACTGATGGGGCACTCTTTACCGCCTCGCGCTGCCGACAAACGCCCCTGATGGCGCTCTTGTGCGTAGGCAAACGCGTGCTGGCAGGCGCGTTCGGCCACGCCGATCCCTTGGATACCCACTTTATGACGCGCCTCGTTCATCATGGTGAACATGTGATTCAGGCCGCGCCCTTCTTCACCCACTAGATAACCGATTGCCCCACCCTGCTCGCCAAAACTTAACGAACAAGTCGGTGAGCCGTGGATACCCAGCTTGTGCTCAATGGCGGTGCATAAAACGTCGTTACGCTCGCCCAGGGTGCCGTCATCATTGACGAGAAATTGGGGCACCAGAAACAGCGAGATACCTTTATTACCTTCAGGCGCATCAGGTTTACGCGCCAGCACAAAATGAATGATATTTTCAGCGGCGTCGTGCTCACCCCAGGTAATATAGATTTTCTGGCCACTTATCCGGTAATGATCGCCTTCAGGTACTGCCTTGGTACGCACTTTAGAAAGATCCGACCCTGCCTGGGGTTCGGTCAGGTTCATGGTGCCTGTCCAGGTCCCTTCTACCAGATGGGGTAAATACGTCGCTTTCAGCGGCTCGCTGCCATGATGGGCCAATGCTTCAATGGCGCCAGCGGTTAACATGGGACAAAGCCCTAACGCCATATTGGCACCGTGGAGCATTTCCTGAACGGCACTGGCCACCACTTCAGGCAAGTTCTGCCCACCTAACGCTTCCGACACGCCGATGCCGTTCCAGCCGCCTTCTACATACGCCAGGTAGGCCGCCGCGAATCCATCAGGCGTCGTTACTCGCCCATCCGGGTGATGTTTGGCGCCTTGATGATCACCGGTAGCATTCAGCGGCCCCCAAACGTCACCCGCTAGCTTGGCGGCTTCATCCAGCACCGCCTCAACAACGTCGGGTGTGGTCTCTGTAAAATTGGACAGCGTCAGCGAGTGATGCCCGAGCAGTTCTTCGAGCACAAAACGCAAATCGCGTACCGGCGCGACGTAGTGATTCATGGCAAAACCTCGATGTAGAAATAAAACAGTCGTTTGTTATAAACCGTTATATTCGATAGTAGTTTCCTGCCTATCGTTACACCATTAGCCCAACGTCTCACCTCTTTACGATACAGACCCGCTACCAAATTACTTAAGCGTTCTTAACTGTTCGACATCGTCATAGTAGGCAATTCGGGTTTCTTCCTCGGCAGGCGGTCCGACTACCGGCTCCGCTACGTCCACGTTTGGCACTGCATCCGACAAATCTTCCAGATGCTCGTGCTCAAGCGCCCCTTGGACAAGCTCCTCGGTAATCACAAGCTCTGCCCCGGCCGCAGTCATGGGCGTCGTCGCGGTAAACGGCGCCACCGGCATCGGGGCGGGGCGCACGCTGCGCCGCCAGGCAAAAAAGAGCAGGAAGAACAGGCTGAGCCCGCCAAATGCCCAGAACAACCCGGCATCGCCCACGGCTGTCATAACGGGTGAAATCATCAGCGGGCTTAAGGTTGCCCCGATAGAGTTAATCAGCAAAAGTCCTTGGCTCATACGTACAAGCGCCCCGGCGGGTGCTCGGTCGGCAGCATGACTGACGGCCACGGGGTAGAACGCAAACACTCCACCGCCCAGCAAAAACAGTAGTACCGCCAGCAGCGGCGTGGAGAGCGGTAGCCAAAGAATTGCTGCCGACACCAGCACACAAAAACCACTGATCCCGATAAGTACCATTTGGCGGTCGTGACGGTCTGACCAGCGCCCAATCGGATACTGCAGCAGCATGGCTCCCAGCACCACCAGCGCCATCATCTGGCCGACCTGATTCACGCTCATTCCAATGCGCTGCAAATAAAGGGGCAGCAAGGTGTACGCCGCCGCGACCACCATGCCCGACCCCAGGCTACCCAGCACGCCCGTTGGGGTTAACATGATTAATCGATAAGGAGGCAGCGGTTCGGCGTGCTCAATCAGAGGGGTAACACGCGGAATCATCGCCATTGGCAGCACAGAAAGCGACGCCAGCATACCGATCACCATAAACGGTGCCGTCCCGCCCATGGCATTGGTGACGCCCAGCAATAGCTGACCAATGACACCGGCGGCGTAAAGCGAAATCATGTAGAGCGCCAACAGGCGGCCACGCACTTTTTGCTCGCCTGCCGTGAGCAGCCAGCTCTCAATGACCAGATAGACACCGACCGTTGCCCAGCCGCCAATCAAGCGCAATGCAAACCAGGCCCAAGGGTCAAAAAAGAGCCCTTGAAGAAGCACCGTCACGGCAACCAGCGAGGCGAAACTGCCATAGGCGCGAATGTGCCCAATACGTAGCAATAACCGGTCGTTAAACAAGGCGCCCAAGGCCAGGCCAATAAAGTACGCTGACGAGACAATCCCGATCACCGTCGCAGACCCGCCTGCCGCATCCAGGCGTACCGTGATCAAGGTAGCCAAAAAGCCGTTGCCAATGCCTAAAATAAACAGGCCCAACAGAGGCGCAAACGCCATAGCCAGTAATTGCCGCGACATGAAAACCTCAACTTGCCAAACACGTTGTCAAAAAACAGGGTCAAAAAAAGCGGACATAGCTGTTTAAGGGCCGTTGCCACCTTTTACACAACCACAGGCAAGAAACGGGCGCGCAATTATTGCCCTGGATAGCATAAAGTCAACGCTTTTTCATAGCCTGTTCGTATCGATTAGTGTTTTCTCAAAATAACCGTATCTTTTTCAGGAAATTCGACTGTTAGTTGATGCTGCGCGGCCCACCATTCAAAGGTTGCCTCACTGAAAAAACAGATATGGGTGGGGTCATTAATATAGTGCCAGTTGGCAAATGCTGCTTGAGTGGTCACTCGCTTGGTCATGATGCCCAGATAGCCACCAGGGAGTAGCTGAGCCACCAACTGCGCCAGCACCTTTCCGGGCATGGCTAAATGCTCAACGACTTCAGTCGCGGTGATAAAATCATAGGTGTTCTGCAAAACGGACATGTCGGGCGCATAGAAGATGTCGAACACCGTCATGGGGTGGCCAACTTCCTCGAACATCACAGACAGCGTGGGGCCAGGCCCTGAACCAAAATCCAACCCGTTGGCACCTTTCGGCAGTTTGGCTAGCAACGGGGTGAACAAGCGCCCTAAAAATCGCCGGTATCCCATATCTTGCGGTGAATTTTGATGCTGGTCATACTCTGCTTTTTCATCCGCTACGCTTAAATGCTGCTCGGACGGCACAAACACCAGCCAACACGTGGCACACTGGTAATATTCACGACGATGATTTTGATGATAGAGCGAGACCTTAATTTCACCGCATAGCGGACAGCATTGCATCGTCGTATTCTCTGGTTTTCGGTTTTGCATTTAAGGAAAGAGGCATGCTCTCAGGCTTGGATCATCTTGTTGTTACTGTCACAGATATGGGTCGCGCGGTTGATTTTTACTCGCGAGTTCTCGGGCTAGACGTACGCTATCGTGATGCCCAACGGGTAGATTTAATGCTGGGCGATACCGCCCTACGACTCCATCAAACCGACACCGACATCGAGCCTATTTCTGCAACCCCTACGCCAGGCAGCCTGGATTTATGCCTACGCTGTCAATTGCCGCTGGATGAATTCAAACAGCATCTAGACGTGCTGGGCATTGAGGTTGAACTTGGCCCGGTGGCTCGCCAGGGCGCCAATGGCGCGATCGAGTCCGTTTATCTGCGCGACCCCGATGGTAACCTTTTGGAGATTTGCCGCCCGGCTCGCTAATGTTACCGCCAGTTAGTGACTAATGCTTAGCGACGTCGTGCAAGGTATTATAGGGCGTTAAGAACCTTCGCTTTATTGTCTCATCCGTATTAAAGGTAAAAAGACATGCAAGATAACCGTCATGACTCGCCGATTGAAGGCGAAATTATTTCAGAACACTCCACCGCCGAGCCAAGCAAGCAGCACGACACCACAATGGCCATGGTGGTTTATGCGCTTTATCTGGCAAGCTTTGTTGTCGGCTTCACCTCGGTTGTCGGCGTCATCATTGCCTATGTCTATCAAGGCAAAGGCCCGGCCTGGCTGGACGAACACTACCGCTATCAGGTTCGCACCTTCTGGATTGGCTTGCTGTACGCAAGCATTAGCTTCCTGCTTACCTTTGTACTGATCGGCTTCCCGCTTTTATTTGCGCTGGCGGTTTGGTTTATCGTTCGCTGCGTTAAAGGGTTTAAAGGCTTACAAGATAAACGTGCTCCGAGTAATGTGGACAGCTGGTTAATCTAACGAATGACGGAACACGCAACGACATCAGACAAGCGACTCTCCCGAGCCACGGCGATTGCGTGGCTTTGGCGAAGGCTTTCGCGCTGGCCCCTGCCGCGCCTGTGGCGTTTTGCCTCCACGCTTGGTCCTCTCGTTTACTGCTTTAGCCGCCGTGAGCGAAACGTCACCGATATTAATCTTAAGGTGGTATACCCCGCGCTTGACCAGCGTAAGCGCAGGGCGCTCGCTAAACAGAGCCTTCGTCACTCCACCGCCACCATGATGGAGCTGGGCTATGCCTGGATGGCGGAGCCTGCCCGCGTTGAGGCGAGTATTATTGAAGTGCATGGCCGCGACAAGCTGGACAGCGCACGGTCGCAAGGCCAAGGCGTTATCGTTCTGGCGCCGCATTTTGGTAACTGGGAAGTGTTGAATTTCTGGCTTTCCAGCCATTTCCCTTTCACCGCTATGTACGAGCCTCCCAAAATAACCAACCTTGAGCCGATTATTCGCCATGGCCGCGAACGGATGGGCGCGCAGTTAGTGCCCACTAACCCGCGGGGCGTTGCAGCACTGCTTAAAGCACTTAAGCGCAGCGAGGCCATTGGCATTCTGCCTGACCAGGAACCCGACTGGGGCAGCGGCGTCTTTGCGCCGTTTTATGCACGCGATGCGTATACCGCCACGCTACTCCCCAAACTGGTAGCGCGCACCCAGGCACGCGTTGTCACAGGCGTTGCCCTGCGCCTGCCTGGTCGCGGCTTTGCTATCCATTTTCTGGACGCCGACGAGCGGGTGTATAGTGCTGACGAAACAGTGTCTGCGAGCGGGGTTAATGCCAGTGTTGAAGCGTCAATTGCGCTGGAACCCGCCCAGTACCAGTGGGAATACAAGCGCTACCGCAAAGTCATCGAAGAGCAGCAGCAAAACCCCAACGCCAACGACTTCCGGCTTTACTAAACTCTGCCTGAGAGATGCTGATAGACCTTATCAGTACCTCTCATCGTCATGGCGTGCATAGACATCATCGAGCCTTTCGATATCGTCTTCCCCCAGATAGGCACCCGACTGAACCTCAATCAGCTCTAACGGGATTTTACCGGGGTTCTCTAAGCGGTGAAGTGTGCCAATCGGAATATAGGTCGATTGATTTTCACTGACTAGAAAGCTGCGCTCTCCCACGGTTACCTGTGCCGTTCCGCTTACCACGACCCAATGCTCGGCGCGATGATGGTGGCGTTGAAGGGAGAGTCGGCCGCCGGGTTTCACCGTAATATGCTTAACTTGGTAGCGCTCACCACTATCAATTGCTTGAAAGTCACCCCAGGGGCGATGTACCTGGGGCGTTGACTGAAGCTCGTGGCGCCCTTTACTGGCTAACACCGCGACTAATTGTTTTATGTGCTGGGCCTGGTCCCGATGCGCCACCAGCACGCTGTCAGAGGTTTCAATCACAAGCAAGTCGTTAACGCCCAGCGTGGTCACCAAGCGGTGTTCGGCCATCACGAGTGAATTCGTGGTCGAGTGCAAAAGCGCATCACCTTGCACCACATTGCCCGCTTCATCCGCCGCGGCCATCTCCCAAAGCGCATCAAAACTGCCTACATCGCTCCACTGAGCATCAAGGGGGATGACGGCCGCAAAACGGCAGTGCTCCATGACGGCATAATCAATCGAATTGGCGGGGCAGCGCTGAAACGGCGCTTCAGCGAGCCTTAGAAAATCCAGATCGCTGTGAGCGCCATCAACAGCGGCCCGGCAGGCAGACAGCATCTCGGGTTGAAGGTCCGCTAGCTGCTCAAGATATGTCGAAGCGCGTAACAAAAACATGCCGCTGTTCCAAAGCGTATCGCCTTGTTCAAGCAGTTGAGCGGCGCGCTCGGCATCCGGTTTTTCAATAAACGAGGCGAGCCGATAGCCCTTTTCCAATGCATCACCACAGGCGATATAGCCATATCCCGTTTCAGGATGCGTAGGCACAACGCCAAAGGTGACTAAATAGCCCTGCTCTGCCAAGGGCACGGCCCACTCGACACTTTGTTGAAAAGCGCTCACATCGCCAATGACATGATCCGCCGGCAAAACCAACAACAGCGGATCGTCTCCTGCGGCCCTGGCTAACAACGCCGCACAGGCAATCGCAGGCGCTGTGTTACGCCCTTCTGGCTCTAGCACAATACGCCCCGCCTGGTTCGCTTCACGCAGTTGCTCAGCCATAAGGAACCGGTGCGCCTGATGGCCCATAATAAACGGCGGTGTCGTACTTATCCCTTCCAGGCGATCCAGCGTTTGCTGAAGCAGGCTCTTCGACGAGGTTAAGCGCAAAAACTGTTTGGGCATTTGCTCGCGTGAAAGCGGCCACAGCCGTGTGCCGCTTCCCCCGCATAGAATCACCGGCTGAATCATAGTCTCGTCCTTGTAGGCAAAGTGTTACCGGCTGCCAAATGCTTCCCGTAACCAGTGGCGAAGCTGGCTCATTCGCGCAGCCTTTTCAGGGTTATCCAATGACGGCAGCGTGCCCTCCACAAATCCATACGTGCGAAAAGGCGCCAATAACGCTGGGTCACCTCTACAGCGTAGTCGACAGACCAAGCGTAATGATCACGTATCCGCTCACTATCCTGCCAGACCACCTCCGGTGGGTCACTCGCTTGCTCCCAAGGCGCAAAAACAGCCCAGCGGCGCCTGCAAGCATCGCGCAAAATGCCCATATTTGGCCTACATTACCTACTAGCAAGTGAAAGATTGAGCGCAACAACGGCAGGTCTACATAAACGTTAAGCGGGCGTCCAAATGCCGTGTAAGTGGCGGCATTACCCAGGTTGGCGACCATACGCTAGATGAACGGTGTGCATAAAGGATTTAGTGTACAAAATTTGTTTAAACATACTGATAGTAATGTTAGCTCACCCTGTTTTAGTCAGCCGTCGAAAGGAACTCGCCTATGCGCTGTACGACGTTGAAGAGCCCGGAGATCGGAAAGTGGATATTACTGCTTGGCTGCTTTACGGCATTGCCAGCCAGTGCCCACACAGATGACCATTTCAATGCGGTCATTGAGCAGGCTAAAGAGCTTGCTGAACAGGCGTATCAAGCACCTGAAGAATCACTACCCTCGGCCCTAAAAGAGATTGATTACGACACCTATCGACAAATCCGCTTTTCGCCCGACCAGGCCTACTGGCGTGATGAAAGCCCCTTCAATTTACAGTTATTTCATAGCGGGTTTATTTTTCAAACGCCTATCACGCTGAACATCATTGAGGGCGATGACGCCACTCCGCTGCCCTTCTCCAGCGATGATTTTCAGTACGATGACAATGCCGAGTCGCTTCTTGAGCAGGATTTAACCGGCAGTGGCCATGCCGGATTCCGGCTGCACTATCCCCTCAACAATGACGATTACGCGGATGAGTTCGCGGTCTTTTTAGGCGCCAGCTATTTTCGCCTAGTGGGCCAGGGTCAAACCTACGGATTATCAACGCGAGGATTAGCGATCGACACAGCGTCATCTGAAAAGGAAGAGTTTCCAGCCTTTCGGGAGTTTTGGCTCTATAAGCCAGGCGAAGATGCCGATGAAATTACGCTACTCGCGCTGCTCGACAGTCCATCGTTAAGCGGTGCTTACCGCATAACGCTGCGCCCTGGTGAACAAACCGATGCTGAGATAGAAGCCGAGCTATTTGCCCGTCACGATGTCGCCAAGCTAGGCATAGCTCCGCTTACCAGCATGTACACGTTTGGCGAGTCTAGCCATGAAAGGTTTGATGATTTTCGGCCACAGGTACACGACTCTGATGGATTATTGATACATACAGGCGCTGATGAATGGATTTGGCGCCCCCTCCGTAATCCTCAAGAAACACATATTTCAAGCTTTGTGGATAACGCCCCCCACGGTTTTGGGCTGATGCAGCGTGAGCGCGACTTTAGCCGCTATTTGGATATGGAAGCGCATTACCATCAACGGCCCAGCCAATGGGTAGCGCCTATTGATGCATGGGGCGCAGGTCATGTTGAGCTAGTAGAAATACCCACTCCGGATGAAACCCACGACAATATTGTTGCCTATTGGGTCGACGATGAGCCGCTTAACGCTGGGGACTCACGCCACCTTCATTATCACACCTACACACTCAATGACGCCCAGGACCACGCCGTAGGCCGGGTCATTCGCACCCGTCATGGCAAGACCACCATTGAGGGAAGCGCCAGTGAAGGCGCTACAGTAGAGCGCCAGTTTGTTGTCGATTTTCAAGGCGGTGCGCTTGATGACATTGCCCCAGATCAACCCGTCGAACTCGACATTAGCACCCAAACCGGCAACGTCACGCAGCCCCATGTTATGCCGCTCCCCAATAACATGTGGCGCGCCAGCTTTCGAGTTCCCCCGGGAAATGAGCCAACTGATATCCGCCTGCGTTTAATGCTCAATAACCAGCCCATTAGCGAAACCTGGAACTATGTGTGGTATCCCGATGCGTAAATCTATTGAACTTACCCCGTTGATTCCGTGGTTGGCCTTTCGTCGCGCATTGCTGGCCGTGCTCGTCATCAGTTCCAGCATTGCTGGCTGTGTGGCGATGTTCAAGGTTATTTCCTTTTTGGAAATAGGCTGGCAAATCACCATGTTGGTACTGTTTGCACTAACGTTTAGCTGGATCGCCTTGGCGTTTTGGGGCGCGGTGTTCGGTTTTATTGTGTGCGCCCTGCGGCTAGATCCCTTAAGCCTGCGTCGGCAAGTGCCGCTTTCGCCTAACGGCAATTTACTGGTGAGTAAAACAGCGCTGGTCATGCCGATTTATGCAGAACCTCCCATCCCCACTATTGCAGGCCTCGAAGCGACCTGTCGCTCGCTAATTGAGCAGGCACACACCTCCTCGAACCCTCCTGAGACACCCTTAAGCGAACACTTCGACGTCTTTATTCTGAGTGATACGCAGGACCTCGACAAAGCCCAGGAAGAGGCCGCCCACGTGGCAGCACTTCAGCAGCGCCTTGCCGGTCAGCTAGCGGTTCACTACCGTCGTCGAGAGAGCAACCATGAGCGTAAGGCAGGTAATATTGCCGATTTTTGCTGCCGCTGGGGACGCCGCTACGACTATATGGTGGTTCTGGATGCGGATAGCCTGATGAGTGGCGAGACGCTGTTAACGCTAGTTCACCGCATGCAGCGCGAGCCCAGTGTCGGCTTGATTCAAACCGTGCCGATTCCGGTTGGCCAGCGCACGCTGTTTGGCCTTTTCACCCAGTTTGCCTCTGCACTTTACAGCCCGATGCTGGCCGCAGGCCAAAGCTTCTGGCAAGGCGATGCTGCCAACTACTGGGGGCATAACGCCATTGTGCGCACGCGCGCCTTTATGGCCAGCGCAGGCTTGCCTACCATTCCCGGCAAACCGCCACTTGGCGGAGAAATTCTTAGCCACGATTTCGTGGAGGCCGCCCTGTTAAAAAGAAGTGGCTGGCAGGTACTTCTTGATACCACGGCCACCACCGCCGTTTCACGTCATGACCCGTATGCCAGCGCCGCTCATAACAGCTTTGAGGCCATGCCCAGCAATATGCTCGACTTTGCCAAGCGTGATCGTCGTTGGCTGCAGGGAAATTTACAGCATCTACGTTTGCTAACGGGCGCGGGCTTTCATCCCATCAGTCGGCTACATTTTTTCTTCGGCGCCTTTGCCTATTTATCATCGCTTGTGTGGCTCGCTCTGCTGGTGTGTACGAGCCTTCTGGTCGGCTACCAGGCGATTGATGAGCCGACAGAGCAAATGCTGCCCAAATCGTTATCCGTAGGACTACTGACCATTACCTTGGGGATGCTGCTGGCACCCAAGTTTTTGGGGTTTTTACTGGCACTCGGACAGTGTCCGCATGCCTTCGGTGGCAGGCTTAAGCTATTCACCAGCATGGTATTGGAAATACTCTTTGCCGCGTTGATCGCTCCCTTGATGATGGCATGGCACAGCCTGTTTATTATCACTGTGCTGCTAGGGCGCTCTATTGAGTGGCAAACCCAACCCCGAGGCGAGCGCTCTTTACCTTGGGGAGAAGTGTGGCAGCATGCTGGCTGGATGACACTATGTGGCCTTGCCTGGGCGGGAGCTGTCATGCTGTTTTCCGCCTCAGCCTTTGGATGGCTATCGCCGGTATGGCTAGGCCTGCTGTTAGCCGTGCCGATCATCAAGTACTCCAGTAGCAGCACGTGGGGCGGCGTTATCAATCAGCGCTTAGGGCTGCTAAAAACGCCTAGCACGCGTTTGAGCCCATCTTTGCTGGATGAATTTAACACCCTTATGGCGCGCGACAGCTCAACCTTGCCTGCCATGGCCGATGGTTCTCCGTATGTTCTTAATGCGCTGCCTTCTGAATTGTCTGGCGAGATGCCGCCTCAGTCGCTAAACCAGTTTAGCGTCCACGCACCGTCGTCCCCGGCTGCCCAGACGAAGGAGCCTCATTAATGCTTGGTCAGCTAGCACATCGGCTAAGCCGTTCGATGCTGGTTTAACGCAGCCTGAGGTTGGCCACAGGTGCAGATGGCTTGGCCTCGGGAGACCTGTATGCCTGCCGAGTGGATCATCCCCTACCCACGCGCGCCCACAGCGGGTGATGGTATGTGACAGCTTTTCAAACGTTAATTTTCGACCTAACCTGCCAACAGCGCTGTGGTTTCAAGCACAGGCGCTATGGTTACAAAAACGTGTTTACTAAAACGTTTATCAGAACCAAGTATCACACCCTCCATACCAAGCTCCGTTACAAGGAGCTTATGCCAGGAATTCAGGATTTATGATTTACGATTGGCAAGCGCTTAGTGTTCCCGAGTTAGCGGCGGTCGCCGAGCGCGACCCTGTCGCCGTTTTAGTGCTGGGCGCGATTGAGCAGCACGGCACACACCTACCGTTAGGCACGGACCTGATTATTGGCGAAGGACTGCAGGCTGCGATGCTGAGCGTTCTTGACCCCGCTCTAGAGGTCGTTTGCTTACCCTCTATTGCGGTGGGCGCAAGCGACGAGCACGCTAACTTCTCTGGCACGCTTAGCCTTCCTGCATCGCTCGCGATTGCCACGCTTGAGGCGTATGGGAAATGCGTCGCGCAGGCGGGTATTAACCGGCTGGTACTCATCAACAGCCATGGCGGTAATAAAGCCATTATGGAGTTGGCCGCGCTCACCCTACGCCAGCAGTTTAATATGCGCGTCGTTAAAGCGACGTATACGCGGCTACCACCGCTTGAAGGTGCGGTTGATGCCCAGGAGCTGCGTTATGGATTACACGGCGGGCTGCTTGAAACCGCCATGATGCAATACCTGGCGCCAACCACCGTCAATCTGGACAACTATCAGGCTGCCCCGCTCGGCACGTTAGAAAATTGCCGTCTGGTAGGCCCGGAAGGAGCCGCCGCATTTGCCTGGCTTGCCGAGGATTTAAGCCAGCACGGCGTGGCCGGTGATGCCCACCAAGCCACGTCGGCATTGGGTGAGCGTCTGGTACACCATTACGCTGAGCAACTGGCAACCGTGATCACGGAAACAGCTCGGCTGCCTGCGTTTTAAGTGCGTTAGCGCCCATGTCGGCCTAATACGTCGCCGAAAAGATGGCCGGCTCGATTGGCTTTTGCACTCAGGTAGCGATGATTCTGGTCGGTGACGCTCCCATAAAGTGCTTGACGCGATACCACCTCAATTCCGCCTTCACGCAGGGCAGCGATCTTCAATGGATTATTCGTCAGTAGCTGCACTTGAGAGATCTGCAGCGCATTAAGCATGTCCACCGCCACGGCGTACTGGCGCTCGTCGTCACCAAACCCCAGCACCTGGTCAGCATCCATGGTGTCCAGGCCACCATCTTGCAGAGTATAGGCGCGCAGCTTATTGGCAAGCCCAATGCCCCGCCCCTCCTGGGCCAGATAAAGTAGTACACCTCCCCCCATGGCCTGAATGTCCGCCACGGCATTACGCAACTGCTCGCCGCAATCGCAGCGCAGGCTGCCAAATAAATCGCCGGTCAGGCATGCAGAATGCAGGCGTAAAGGAACTGCCCCTTCCAGCGTTTCAGGCTGTCCGATTACGACCGCCACATGCTCGCGTAGCCCATCCGGCTCGCGGAACAGCACAAAGCGACTTTCAGCAGCGTCTTCCAGCGGAATCCTGGCTTCGCTCACCCGTTTCAGCATACCCGGTGCACCGGCTAGGCACTTTGCAGCGTCTCTCGCATCAACCTCCAACAGTTTGCCTTGAGCAATTTTCTGCGCCACCGATTCAGCCGCCGGGTCACTCACATCGGCACATAGCGCGGCTGGAATTAGCAAAGCACGGCGCATGAGTGCGACCGCGCCACGCTCACCTGGTCCTGCGGGTTTAAGGCCACTTAATAAGGAATGCGCGGGTCGACTTGCCGTTTGAATCACCGCGAGCGCCTGCAAATCATCTTCGCTCACATGCTCAACCAATGGCAAACAGGCTGCTTCCGCCGTTAGTGACATGCCCATCGCCTCTAGGCGATGGCGCGTTAATACCAGAGAGGGTCGCGTCCCTGCGAGTTTGGCCAGCATATCGACCGACTCAATGCCCTCTAATGCCTGTACCAGCAGACGCTTTTCCCCCGTATTAAGCACAACCGGCAGCCCACGGCGAATGTCGAAAATAGCGCGTTCAATGTGATACATAGTGGCCTCCTGATTGCCTGGTGCAGCGGGTAGCGTACGCTTGTGTTGAACTATACGGCCCCGCAAGATAAGACTGTTTTCTCAGCGTGGAGGCGTTATGTCCGACACCCGTCACCATAGTGGCTGCATTGGTCCTAAAACATTGTTGGAGAAGAAGACGTCGCTGGATATAGACACGGCGTGGGCGTGGCTGTTGGCAATACGTGAAGGCCGAACAACCGAGGCGCCATTGCGGCTCGACGCTGAGGGCAATTGGCACCGTCAGAACGCTATAACACCGGCGGCCACTGACCTGTTGGACTGCCTGGTGCCGCTGGCGAGCCGTCCCCACTGGGTGATTGCCCAACTGGGGCAAAGCCTGGACGGGCGCATTGCGACGCAGAGTGGCCACTCGCACTACGTCAACGGCCATGAAAGCCTGATTCACCTGCATCGGCTGCGGGCACTGGTGGATGCCGTTATCATCGGCGCCGGTACGGCCAGTGCTGACGACCCCCAATTGACAGTGCGTCATGTCACCGGCACGCATCCCACGCGGGTAGTGCTTGATCCGCGCGGTCGTGTGCCCGCAGGCATTAAGCTGTTCCACACCGACTCGGCGCCCACGCTGCACATCGTGGGGCCGGATACACCGCCGCCGCCCAATTCGCGGGTTCAGCGCCATGTACTGCCGCTTAATGCGCAGGGGCAGTTCGCCCCAAATGATGTAATCACGCTGCTTAATCAGTGTGGTTTGAAGCGCATTCTGGTGGAAGGGGGCGGTATAACGGTCTCCCAGTTTATTGAAGCAAATGTCATTGATCGCCTGCATCTTCTGGTCGCCCCACTGCTGATCGGCTCGGGCAGGCCGGGGCTTCAGATGACGCCTATCGAGACGCTTGGAAGTGCTCTTCGCCCGACGATGAGAACGTTTCGCTGTGGAGACGACACGCTGTTTGACGTGTTGCTGAGAGCCACCACCTTTGCCTGACGGCTGGGCACGGTGACGTTTATCCATCGCCACCCAAATGCCCGGCAGGCTTGAAAGCAGTACTAACACACCATAAGCAAGGGATACCGCGACCCCTTGAGCAGTGGGCAGCCCCACCAGCGCCCAAGTGGCCACAGCGGCCCCTTCACGCAGTCCCCACCCGGCAACGGACAGCGGAATTAACATGGCTAACAGAAGCACCGGCGCCAATGCCAAAATTTTCGACGCCGCAAGCTCGACACCAATGGCCCGCGCCGCACAGACCATAACGACCCCATAGCTCATGACAATAACGAGCGAAGATACCAGCTGTAGGTGCCACACCCCGGGGCTAAAAAGGCCTCGCTTGATATCCACCCCCATCGAATGACACCACGCCGGTAGCCGCGATGAAGGCAAGCGCACTACTCCTTGCCACACAGCCACGCCTGCAAGGCACAGCCCACCAATAATAGTGAGGCTAACCGGCCAGCCAAGCACGGCGTGCCATAGCGGAGAAAGTAACAGGGCCGCGATGGTTAACCCCACCACAGCTACCTGCCCAGAGGTGCGCTCGATAATTACCGCCCGCCATGCGCTACCCCGTGAGCCTGCTTGTTGAGCGTGCCGATGAGCGCGGCCAGCATCGCCTAAAATGCCACCAGGCAATATCTGATTCACTAACAAAGCAAGATAGTACTCCCGCAATGCATAGCTAAACCGCAGCGGAGCCCCCACTCGGTTGGCCGTCAACTGCCATCGCCACGCACTGAGCATAATTTGAACCACGCTAATCAGCAGCGCCACAACGACCCAGCCCAACGACAAGCGCTGTACCTGGCCCATGATGTCACGGGGCTCTACAAATAACGCGATCGCCCCCAGCAAGCCAGCACTCATTAGCCTGCGTCGAACCCAAGGAGAGCGCCATATCCGCTGCATGTTCATCGGGCTACGCCCTTTTTTCTGGCGTTGCTAGCAGGTCACAATGCCCCACCCAAATGCCCACCTCACCGGAAGCCACCGAGTGTGTACGTCGCTCACGCCACTCACCAATGCGAGTAGCAGCCTCTGGTGCCTGTTCTGTCGCCGCTTCCGCCCAGCCGTTAATGAGCGCCGTCATTAAAGGCTGATGTAAACGGTTAGCCGAACTCAACAGCCAAGGGGTAGCAACCTGTTCAACGTGATAATTCGCTTGTTCAAGCGCATTAACCAGCGTCTCGTGAGCCTGCCCGCCCAAGGCATCACCTAGTCCTTTGTCGCGATGCTGATGCGCCATAAACAGCGCCAGTAGCCAGTGATCATCATCATCGGATAACGGCTCATCATCGGCATCGGTAAAGCCCCACTCTCCGGTCACGCTAAGGGCCATTAAAAGCGCCTGGTCACGTGCCTGACAGTGCGTGACGAGCGTTTCGATCCAACCTTGCGATACAAGATCCAGCAGCGCCGATGCGGTTATCAGATCCGCATCTTGCAGAGGTACATGAACAAGCGAATCAAGCGACGTACAGAGCGTTTCTACCCGAATGCCCGCCTGGGCATTTTCCAGCTTGCCGATGCTGTCGCGGGCGTCGTTGAGTAGTTCAGCGTCATGGTCAATGAGCGTCCAGTGCTGCGGAGTCGGTAGAAAAGGCGCCAGGAAGCGCATATTGCTTCCTCTGCCTGACCCTAAATCGACCAGCCTCGGCGTCTGAGTGCGTTCGTTTAGCCATATAGCGGCTTTTTGAGGAAGCTGCTGGCTTCTAAACGTAACGTCCGCCTCTTCACGCAGCGTGAGCCAATCGGCTTCAAACTGGCTGCCGGTATGAAAAGAGGGGGCCGGGTTCAGCGCTTTAGCAAACGCAGCACCGGCATGCTGCCAATCGCTAAGCGTTTCACGCACCGCTCCTGCACCGGCTTTAAGCGACGCACGCAGCTCGGGTTCATCGCAAAAACGGCTCAGTGCATGTGTCAGTGCTTTTACATCCCCAGGCGTTACTTTAAGGCCTGCGCCTTCCGGCAAGGTTTCATCAAGAGCGCCCCCGGTCGTGGTAATGACAGGCAGGCCTCGCGCCAGCGCCTCGGTGACTACCATGCCATAACCTTCGTACCAGGAAGGCAGTACCAAGGCGTGCGCGTTTTCGTACGTCCTGGTTAAGGTCGTCGCGTCGCACTCGCCGTGCAGCTGCACACAAGACGCAAGCCCATGCGCCTCAATCAACTGCGCTACCCGGTCGGCAAACGCCGCATCACGTGCACCGCCATAACAGTCACACTGCCAGTTTCTCTGGTTTAATCCCGCCAATGCCTGGACCAACACATCCTGCCCCTTACGCGGAACAAGCGTTGCCACACACACAAACCGCAGCGGCTCGCCAAGCGCTGGGGCGGCGTTCATGGGGACAACGTCCACCCCAGGCTCGACAACACTAACCGTAGCCGCTATAGGCATGGCGTAGCGGTTTGCCAACGCCTTCAACCGGCGCTCAGTAAACCGGCTGGTCACGATTATTTGTGAGACGGCGGCAAGCCCCTTCAGCTCAGACTGATGAAATTGCTGCTGCTCGGATTCGCTTAGCCCTTGCTCATCACCCAACGGATGATGCACCAGTGCTGTTATCATCAACCGATTGGCCTGCTCAATAATGATGTCCGGTAACATCCCCATGGCGAGACCATCGATTACCACGTCCGTGGCCTCGGGCAAATCGTTTAGTGCCGTAGCCAATTGCTCGGCAGCCTCCTGGTCGGCATTAGGGAAGCGGCCTGATAAGCTGATGACATCGACGGTGCGCCCTTCCTGACGCAGCGCTTCGATAATGCGCGCATCGTAGATATAGCCGCCGGTGCGCTGATCAAGCGCCCCCGCGATAATAAACGTCAGTGGTTCACTCATAGATCACCTTCATAGCTTGCCCAGGCAATATGCGACTCATGCAGTTTGACTTCCATACGAGCGATGCCTTGCGCGGTTTTCCCCATTTGGCCTTCACCGATGGCATCGGCCAAACGGCTGAAGATAACGCTGGCCATAAACTCGGTGGAGGTGTTTTTACCCTTAAAGGCTTCTTCGTCATCCAGATTGCGATAGTTCAGGTGTGACAACACTTCCTTGAGCGTTTCGCTGGCGAGGCCGATATCAATCACTAATCCGTCCTCATCAAGCTCCGGGCGCTGAAAGACCACATCAACGACATATGTTGCCCCATGCGTGCGCTGGGCAGGACCAAAAATGTCACCTTTGAAGCTATGCGCAATCATAAAGTGATCACGAACACATAGACGGTACATAAACGCTCCTGATAGTAAGCTGTAGTGGTTAAACGTGAGCGGGGTAACGAAGGCGGTGACATAGCACGTCGCTGTCCGTAGAAAAGAGTTTGGGAGCAAGCTGGGGCAAAGCGTCAAAGTCGCTCTCGCCACTAATCAGTGCGTCTAATCGGCTATCGTTTAACAGGCTCAAGGCCAACATTAAACGGCGCTGGAAGTCCCATCGCGGGCGCAATTTAGCGGGTAACTGGCCCACCTGGCTGGCGCGCAGGCTAAGGCGCAGTGAATGAAACGCACCGCCCAAGGGGATACTCACCTCCCCTTCGCCAAACCAGCTCATTTCGATAACTCGGCCTTCGTTGCCGACCTGGCTTAGCGCTTGGCGTAAGCCTTCGGGATGGCCGCTGGCGTGAATGATGCAGTCTTGATCGTTGGGCGCTTTTTCCGGGGTACAAAAGACAAGGCCTAAACGCTCGGCGAGCGCCTGGCGCTTCGGGTTAATATCAATCAGCGTGACGCTCACACCGGGGATCTGTGAACACAGGTAAGCCACCAGGGCGCCTACAACACCGGCCCCGATAACACTGACGCGTTCCCCAAGCATTGGTTCGGCGTCCCAAACGCCGTTAATGGCCGTCTCCATATTGGCGGCCAGCACGGCGCGCGGCACCGGTATACTGTCAGGAATAGGCAATACGGCGGAAGCAGGAACGACATAGCGATCCTGATGGGGATAGAGACAAAATACCGTTTTGTTAAGCAGGTGCGCAGGCCCTTGCTCAACAACGCCGACACTACAGTAGCCATACTTGACCGGCGCGGGAAAACTACCTGCCTGAAAAGGGGCCTGCATACGCTCCACTTCACTTTCGGGTACGCGAGCATTGAATACCAGCGACTCAGTGCCACGGCTAACGCCACTGAACAGGGCACGTACGCGTACGTCTTCCTCCCCTACGCTGGTGAGCGTCTCTTTTTTAAGCTCGCCGACCCTTGGACGCGTTACCCAGAAGGCAGTGGCCGTATCGTTCGCCGACATGTCATTTCCCTATTATTCGCGTTTTCATCCAATCAGTTGGGCGCCTCTACCGTTAATCTGGCATGGCCAACGTATGAAATTTTTGTGGCGTACCGTAAAGCTTAGCCCAGAAAAGACACAGGTCGATGAATGCGGGCGCCAATTTCGTTTAAGAACGGTTAAAAATGTACGCAGGTACTTTTCAGGGACATCAATACGCTATGATTAATGGGGTAGACAACCGCAGAGCCACGTATAAGAAGCGTATATATAAACAGGCTCACCCATCAATTGACTGCGGGCGGGACATCCGCTTTGCGAGACACAATGGTTCGAATTACCACGCTCGCTTCTAGCCATCTTTTATCGAGCCGCCTCTACAGCGCCAGCGAACTAGCGGTGGGCAGTTTGCTACTGCTGGGGCTGGGCAGCCTGCTCCCCACATTGACGGTAACGGCTTTGAACTGGGGGCTAGCGTTTGGCACCTATGCGTTTATTAGCCTTTTCGTATTGATTTTCTGGTCGGGTGGCGCACTTGGCTGGGCCAACAGAATAACGTTACTGCGTGCCGTATTAGTCGCGTTGGTGGCGGGGGCGCTGGCCGACAATGTATTCACTCATGCCATTTGGCTATGGCTTGTTACCGCGACTATCGCGCTGATGCTGGATGGCGTGGACGGCTGGATAGCCAGAAAAACGCAGAGCTATAGCACGTTTGGCGCCCGTTTTGATATGGAGCTGGATGCGCTGCTTATCCTGTTGCTCTGTGTGGGGTTAATTCAACTTGAATCGTTAGGGCTGTGGGTGCTTTTGATTGGCGTTACGCGCTATGTATTTGTGGTGGCTAGCTGGCACTTTACGTGGCTTTCAGCCCCTTTATTTGCCAGCAGGCGCCGTAAAATGGTGTGCGTTTGGCAAGTATCCGCCCTGCTATTGGCGCTCACCCCGCTGACGCCCACGCTCGTTGCGAGCCTATTGGCGTTTAGCGCACTACTCTCACTTGCCTACTCCTTTGGCATCGACACCTGGTGGCTTTATCAACAGCGCCGACGCCAAGCACTTTAATGACCTGCACGTTACTTCCCCTGCTACTGATGGGCGCTATGCCTAGCATAGCGCCCAATGATTTACTCGCTAATTTGCTGCTGTAACGCATTCAATTCTTCAGTATGGCGTTCCAGCTCAAGCGTTGCCTCTTCCAGCTTAACGCGCCGTTTTTCAATGTCATCGTCATCGCCTTCATTGAGCGCCTCTTCAAATTCCGCCTGGCGCTCTTGAACCTCTGCAAGGCTCTCTTTTACTTCATCCGTTGCATCATTTAGTACACTTTCATTCGTGCAGTTATCGTCAATCGCATCTAACGCGCGCTGCAGGCCTTCCTCTCGATGCTGATTACCCTGAGCCTGGGCATGCGCTAACTGCTCACGAACATCGGCTGCCTTGCTTTCACATAAATCATCGGCGGCAGCGGCGACCGGTGGTAACAACATACCCGCCAATAAGGCAACAACACCTGCCTGAATCATATTTTTTTTCATGTTTTTCCCTATAACAGCTCATTTGATAAATACTGGCTCATCGAAGGTTAGATACACAAAATGCCTGGCAGTTCGCGCTCGTCACTCTGTTTAAACGTTGCTGACGCAATGACCAAGGACTCACCACCCGTGCGTATGGTCAATATTGGCTACTGCCTCCTGGATTAGATCATGATAAAAGCGTTACATTAACCCTCAAGAAGATGCGCACAAGGACCGTAACCGTATGATCAATCTCGCCATTTATCGCCCCTTGATAGCCCCTCTGCTCATGATGGTGATGCCTACCGCAAGTTATGCAGCGGCAAATATTCAAGTGGCGGCGGCAGCCTCGCTTACCGATGCACTTAACGAAGCTATCGCGACCTATGAAGCACAGCATGATGTATCTGTAACGCCGATCTATGCGTCCTCATCCACCCTTGCCCGCCAAATTGCCAACGGCAGCCCGGCGGCGCTGTTTATTTCAGCAAACGTTGAGTGGATGGACTGGCTGGAAGCCCAAGGCATTAATGTTCAAAAGCGCAGTGATTTACTGTACAACCGCTTGGCGCTGGTTTCAGCAAGCCCAGACGCTCCCGAGCATTTCACACCAGGCGAAGACGCCCGCATCGCCACGCTGCTGGGTGAGCGGGACCGACTCTCGGTCGGCGACCCGGACCATGTGCCGGCAGGCATCTACACCCAACAGGCGCTTGAAGCGCTAGGAGAGTGGGAGGAGCTACTCCCAAGGCTTGCGCGTGGCAACGACGTGCGGGCGGCTCTTACACTGGTGGAACGCCAGGAAACGCCTGCGGGTGTTGTGTATCAAACCGACGCATTAGCCAGCCAACAAGTAAGAGTATTGGGGCTTTTCCCGCCTGAAACGCATGCGCCTATCACCTACCCGATTGCCTTGATCGACGCCGAACAGAACGATGCAGCGATTGCTTTACGCCAATGGCTTGGGAGCGAAGAGGCACTGAGCATCTTTGCACAGTACGGATTTGATACAGGCATGGATGCCCGGTGAGCCTTTCACCTGCTGAGTGGGAGGTCATCCGCCTAAGCTTGTTAATTGGACTGGCTGCCATCGCCTGGATTTTACCGCCGGGGATTGCCGTCGCCTGGTGGCTGGCGCGCGTTGAGTTTCGCGGTAAAGCGGTGGTGGACGGCTTGATTCACCTGCCGCTGGTGTTACCGCCCGTGGTGGTTGGCTATTTATTGCTGGTGACGCTGGGTAGACAAGGCGTTATTGGCCAATGGCTGTATAGCACACTGGGCGTGTCGCTGCCGTTTACCTGGCAAGGTGCTGCGGTCGCCAGCGGCGTTATGGCGTTTCCACTGTTGGTACGCGCATTACGGCTCTCCCTTGAAGCAGTTGACCCGAAGCTTGAAGCCGCCGCCAGCACATTGGGCGCTAGCCGATGGCGGGTGTTTACCACGATTACGCTGCCGCTGGCCGTGCCCGGCCTGCTAACCGGCACGGTACTCGCCTTTGCCCGGGCGCTTTCCGAGTTTGGCGCAACGATTACCTTTGCTTCCAACATCCCCGGCGAAACCCGCACCTTGCCGCTGGCGCTTTACACCCTGATTCAATCACCCGGCCAAGAGGCCGCCGCCGCGCGGCTGTGCCTAATCGCCATTGCCATTGCGCTGGTATCGTTAATTGCCTCGGAATGGCTAGCCCGGCGCACCCGACAACGCCTACAGGAACGCGATGGCTAACGTAACGACTACTCCTCAGGCCAGCGACCCACGACTCAAACTGCAGGTTGAACAGCAGTTGGGGGATTTTCATCTTTCAGTTGCACTCAACTTGCCCGCGACAGGCGTAAGCGGCTTTTTTGGCCCCTCCGGCAGCGGAAAAACCAGCCTGCTTAGGCTGATAGCCGGGCTTGAAAGGCCAAAACAGGGCGTCCTAACACTGGGCGAGCAGACCTTGCTGGATACCCGGCAAGGCATCTTCGTACCGCCGCACCGTCGGCGTATTGGCGTTGTATTTCAAGAAGCGCGCCTGTTTCCGCACTACCGGGTGCGCGGTAATTTAACCTACGGTATGCACCGCCCGGCGTTGCAGCGCTTTGCCGAGATAGTAGAACTACTGGGTATCGAAGCCTTGCTGGAGCGCATGCCCGGCACGCTTTCAGGGGGTGAAGCGCGCCGTGTGGCCATTGGCCGAGCGCTGCTGAGCGAGCCCCAACTGCTTCTCATGGATGAACCGCTAACCGGGCTTGATGGCGCGCGCAAAGAGGAGCTGCTGCGCTACATCACCCGGCTCACCCAGCAGGTGGATATTCCGGTTATCTACGTTAGCCATGATGCCGAAGAGATCACGGCGATTGCCGATCATTTGGTGGTAATGAAAGCCGGACGGGTTCGCGCCAGCGACAAATTGGGCGCCCTGCTCCAGCGCTTTGATCTAACCCATGAACTAGGGGGATTTGATGCGGCCTCGCTACTACAAGGCGAGGTCGTCGCCCATGAAACCGCGTATGGCCTGACTCATTTAGCGCTTGATGACGAACATCAGTTGGTACTGCCTGGCACCTCAGCGCCGATTGGCAGCCGCTTGCGAGTACGCATTCTGGCCCGCGATATTGCCCTGGCGCTTACTCCACCCGCCAACACCAGTTATCGCAACCAGCTCAGTGCCACCATCACTGATTTCATCATCCTTCCCGAAGCACCTTATACGGTGGAGCTGCGTTTAAGCATCGGTCAATTTTTCTTACGCGCCCGGTTAACGCGTAAATCATGGGATGAGATGGGGTTAGCAAAAGGCATGCAGGTCACGGCACTCATTCGCAGCGTGTCGTTTACGGCATGTTAAGTGTGTCTGGCGCTGAATTAGACAGGCCGAGGCTTCGCCCATTTCAGAACCGGCTTTGGCGTACACAACGCTTTTGAACGGATACGTTGCCCCTGCTATCGCTCACTTTCGCGCTGATCCAGCGTCTGATGTATCAACGTAATCGCGTAAGCAGCGGTGTCATCCGCCAAATCGTTAACCGTTGCTGCCGACAGGATATTTTGAACAGGATTCTCTAAACCAGGCGCCTCAAGATGATTCTCGACCGGGTGGGCGAGCCGAGCGCGAATACCAGCGATTGCTTGCTGCTCTTGCTCATTTGGCGAAGCTTGGCTAAACCGACGCTCCAGCAGATGCGCGGCGTACGCCAGAGTCGAGGCATACTTCAAGTTCTGATAAGCCCACCGGTGCGTCGCTCCGAACGAGATGAAGCTTTGCATAGGGCTTGCAGCATCAACGAAGCTCGCCCGTGCTGTATCAAGCGCGGTGACGGATGCTATCAGGCGTGAATGACGCTTCGCGTCGCCCTCTTCGGCGATAATATCCCCCAGTAGCTTTTCAAACGCTGATAGAAAGCGATCAAATGCCTGACGGGCCTGCTCGCGAGTACTCTGCGGTAAGACGGCAAGCGAGACGATGATTCCCGCGAAGGCCCCCACCAACGTTTCTTCCAGCCGCAGGACAAGCAACCCCGGCGTAAACTCTCCCAGAATACCGTAGATGAGCGAAAGAGCGATGGTGATTAGAAACGTCATCATCGCGTAAGAGAGCATCATCAGATAAAACGCTGCAAAGATCGAGATCGCCACCAGCGGTATGGTCCAGTAGAGATTGCCATGCACCAGGGTAGCAAGCCCAATACCCACGCAAATGCCCACAGCAGTACCCAGCGCCCGGTTAAGCCCACGAACGGCGACAGCACCCCGCGACTGAGTATTGGAGAAAATCAGGAAGGCCGTCATCACCGCCCAGAACCACCTTTCTGGAGACAACGCGAGACCCACAATCATGGCAATGCCGGATGCCAGTGTTACCTGAACAGCTTGCCTGAAGAATGGATTGGCGAGAAGGCTTCCGCGCGGCGACGAGGCCGCGGCAGGCACCGAAGGCGGGCGCTTGGGAGATAAAGCCGAAGAGGAAGTACCGATAGAAGCGACATCGGCACGCACTTTTACTTCAACATCACGTAGCTCAGTGAGCTTCTTTTCAAGCACGGCAAGCTCGGGGCCGGATGTCTTATGATCAACTTTTAGCGCGTCATCGAGTACCCTTTCGATAGCAAGTCTCAGGTCAAACAGGCGCATCGCCAGTAGATCGGCTAATTTGACATCCATTGCTTCTGACATGGCGGGTAGATAGCTTTCGCACAAGAAAGTCGCCTCCTGCGCCCGGCGCGCAAGTTGGGTCGTTTCACGCAAGTCGATCGCCATTCCAGCCTGCAGCGAACGTGCGACCCCGGCCTGCAATCGGTCTGCAGAAAGCAGGGAGGCACGTATCACCCGTTCAAAATCCTGAACGGGCCGTTCCGGCAGCACAAAATTGCGAACGAAATGCGCGATAAAGCCTGATAACGCTAATGAAATAGCAATATCCATTAGGTCCGTATCAGGCGCCTTCAAAAAGGCAGCGATGACACCGCACATAAAGGTGAACGCGCCGACGCCCTGCCAGCGAGCGCCAAACTGGCGTATAAACACTGCCCAAAAAATGACCCCAAGCAGCACAGCACTAATGTGAAGAATCGAGTGTTCAACTAGCGAAATCGCCGCAATAACGGTGAAGCCGCAGAGTGCGGCAAAAATGCGGGAAACAGCGCGTTTGCCAGCCGTTGCATCTTTTATCGCCACCGCTCCTTGAAGCGCAGTAAGCATCGCAACGGCATAGGCTGGCGCAGGCATGGGAAACCAGCGATGAAGAAGGAGAAGCGCCAGGCAGACAAGCCCCATCGAGAGCATTGTGCGCACAGCCAAGCGAAGCCGAACCCGGCCAGGGTCAGACGTCAAAATGCTCAGTCTGAAACGACCAAGAGCACAGGTTGCGAAATCGTAAGGTCTAATCACCATTATTGACAGGGCTCGGTAGTAAGCAATCGGGTAGAAGCGGCCAACAAACGTCTCTTATTCACTCCAGCCACTTTTATAAAGCCGAGACGTCTGAGACACATCGTTATGGGACGTAATAGTTTCAGGCGGCCTCTTTCCCTTACATTCCCAACATGCACTTATCATTTATGAATCGATTCTTCATCCTGACAGGTTTAGTGTCAACCCAATAACCGTCGCGCTCTTTTGCTAAAGTATCAAGCTGTCTTTTCCCACAATAACTTTCAACAATAATAGCGTCATCACTTTCTCCTCTGATCGCCCAAAGTATGTACGAAAAGTCGCTTAACTTAAGCGTAAAAATTCAATTTAAGCGGGCTGCCCTTTCTAAATCTTTTAACCACTTCTGAAAGGGAAATTTGTATCATAAAGAAACAGATACGAACGATGTGCGTAAAAACCATGTACATAAAAACCATGCACATAAAAACCATGCACATAAAAACCATGCACATAAAAACTTATGTGCATAAAAAAAGCCCTTATCGATGGATAAGGGCTTTGATCAAAAACGCTTAAAAGAGCGCTTTAGTGACGGAAAGCTTCGGGATAGACCGTCAGATCAACCCCCCATAGCATCGGTAAAAGAAAGTATACAGACGCCGTAATCAGGAGCATGGAGATAATATTCAGGCCGAAACCGTTACGTACCATTTCGGTGATCTTGATTTTGCCAGTTGCGAAGATAATCGCGTTGGGCGGCGTCCCTACCGGCAACATAAAGGCACAGTTGGCCGCCATGGCAGCAGGTACCATCAAAGCAAACGGGTGAATATTTAGCGCCAGCGCCAGCGATGCCAGTACCGGTAAAATCATGGTTGCCGTTGCTGTATTGGAGGTAATTTCCGTAAGAAACAGCACTATACCGGTCGCCAGAAGAATGACCAGAATGAAATTCATTCCCTGAAGCACGCTCATCTGGTTGCCGATCCAGCCCGCCAGACCTGAGGAGCCGAACCCTGCCGCAATGGCCAAGCCGCCTCCAAATAGCAGTAAAATACCCCACGGCACGTCCCGCGCGATATCCCAGTTGAGCAGACAGCCGCCTTTGTTTTTAGAGGGAAGCAGGAACAGTAATATCGCAGCACTGATCGCTATCATGGCATCACTGATGCCGGGAATATTAATAATCTGGCCTTGCCACAAGAAAGAGCGAGTAATCCAGAAAAACGCTGCAAAAATGAACACCCCCAGAACGGCTTTCTCTTCAAATGAGATCTTGCCTAGCGCTTCCTTTTCTTTCTTGATGAGTTCCTTACCGCCGGGAAGGTTACGAAAACTAATCGGATAAATCAGGTAAGTAAGCATCAGCCAACCTAACACCAGCAGCACCATTACCACCGGGAAAGCAAACATTAACCAGTTGGCAAAGGAGATTTCCACGCCAAAAAGTTGATTCACGACCGCCGCTAAAATGATGTTCGGCGGTGTACCAATCAACGTGCCTAACCCACCAATAGTGCCGCCGTAACCGACACCGAAAATTAGTGCTTTACTGAACTTGTCAATTTCCTTGCTATCAACCTCGCCCCCGTTTTTACCCAGTTCCTGGCTCACCTGGTAGACGATCGCGGTGCCGATCGGCAGCATCATCATGACCGCGGCGGTATTCGACACCCACATGGAAAGAAACCCAGTGGCCGCCATAAAGCCAAACACGATGCTGTTAATACTGGTGCCCAACACGGAAATAATCGTCAGTGCGATACGCTTGTGCAGGTCCCACTTTTCCATCGCCAGTGCGATCATAAACCCGCCCAGGAAAAGAAAAATAATAGGATTTCCGTAAGCAGCCGTGACTGTACTTCCATCCAATGCGCCCGTAATAGGCAGCAATATAATGGGTAGTAACGACGTTGCCGGGATAGGGATAGCCTCAGTAATCCACCAAACAGCGACCCACAACGTAGTTGCCAAGACCATGCGGCCTTCAAAACTTAAATCAGCAGGATGAAAAAACAGCGCAACCAAAGCAAACAGCAGCGGCCCAAGTACAAGCCCTACTGTTTGGGGCTTATTGTAAGCAGGTGGGCGTGGAGATGGCCCACTGCCCTGAGACTCTCCACCACCGGATGCGGCGGAAGGACGTGAGGTGCTGGGAGCATGCGTTGAGGGTAACGCACACATCAGCAGTTTCTTGGCTTGATCGTGGGAATACCATAGCTGGTCCCACACGGTCATCATGGCAACTCTGCGCATTATAAAAACACCGCTGTCAGGTGAACAAAAAGTAGATTGATAGTGAGCAACTTACCCAGGCTGAGAAGGGCTCAACGATTTCGTGGCGCCCTTTATTAACTGCAATAGGACATTAGTCCAGTAAAACGCCCACAATTACAACCAAAGTCTAACAACGTTAGTCGTATAACCTGAGCCAGCAGGCACCCTGGTTATTGCCAAAAATGTCTATCGCTGCGTGCTGCCAGTCGCGAATCTGGAAAAACCCTCTGGTTTTCAAGCGTCACCCATCAACACAGGCTTTTCCTTGGTGACATATTGATGGCAAAAAAATTAACGTTTTGTATAGCTTTTATTAAGTCGCTTTTTACCTATCGTGGTCTATGCTGAAACCTGAAGCGGTCTTTCAGAAACGATTCTTTAAAAAACGTTGTGAAATGGCCCAAGGGTACGGGCTTTGGATTAGTGGGGATCAGGGGTGACTAATCGCAACGCGATGGGAGCCAGGATGAAACGTCAACATCTTTTCAATGGAGCAAAACCAGACAGCCGTAACTACCTTAAAAAACATCTTATATAATAGCTATATAGGAATCAAAAAGCCAAGAAGAAGAAATGATAAAACGTGCTTTACTGGCTTTTTTATCAGGCTGCGTAGTCACATTGATCGCTACGCTACCTTTGTAATAGCGGTAAGGGAAGCAGCGAGCCCCCTCTACTCATCGGAGCGGGATTTTTATTGGGCGAAAGCGTAAGAGCGAGAAGAGGCAAATAACACCTTTAAGGGGTTTGCTTCTGAAGGAAACCTATATTAGTCTTGAAGAGTACAATTTACGTACAAATAAACTCAGCATTCACAAGGAGTAGTGGCATGCAACATATCCATCTAGCAGAGATTTCCCAAGCTGGTCTTCAACTTGCGATTCAAGAAATCAAGGATGAAATGTTCGACACCCCGGAATGTGATTACACCATCGCCAAGCTGCTCTGCCACTGTAGCCAGTTTGAAACAGCGGAGCATCAGCTAGACGAAATGCTTTTAAAATGGGGCTCCTCCCCCGACGTGATTGAGCTAACTGACAAAGGCTATGCCATGCTAGCCAGCATGAAAGCCAGTGCCGTTGCCGAGATGACGCCAACTGCGGTTTCTAGCAAGACACCTCGTCAGGCAATAGTCGCTGCCTAATTATTTACTTATCAAGGTACTGCTTTTCAGCCCTACCCTTGCCTCTTTTATTCGGCGGCAAGGGTAGTATTCGTTTAATCGGTCAGTCTTCCCCGCTGCGTATCCCCGTTCATTAAAACATCGCTTCTCCGCACACCTTCCTCTCAGCTTTTTTGCACTTATTGGGCTGACATACAAAGCAACACCAGTGCTGCCAAGCGTAGTGACTGCTCTACTTAAAACCCTCCCAAAGAAACTTGCTCACGAAAATCCCGCAGGATAGCGCCAAGTGGTAGAATGCTGCCCCTTTCCGGAGGCGTCTACGTATGCCCATCCCTATTCGACTACCAGAGTGACGCGCGATGATTGCAACCACCACTGGCTTATTCCGCCCGCTTTTACAGCTGGGCCTTATCCCGCAGATTTTAATTGGCATCGTGGCAGGTACGCTGCTCGCAATCTTTGCACCCGCGATTGCCGATAATGTAGCGCTACTGGGCCAGCTATTCATTTCCGCTCTTCAAGCCGTTGCGCCTATTTTAGTTTTTGTTCTGGTGGCAGCCGCCATTTCCGCCCATAGGCAGGGGCAGCCTACACATATTCGCTCGGTGCTAGTGCTGTATATTGTCGGTACGCTGATAGCGGCACTGATTGCGGTAGCCGCGAGCTTTTTGTTTCCTACGGAGCTGTCGCTTAACGCAGAACAGGTAAGTGGTAACCCGCCCGGAGATATTTTTCAGATACTGCAAAACCTACTGCTGAATGCGGTCGCTAACCCTGTCACTGCACTGATGGAAGGTAATTTTATTGCTATTCTTGCCTGGGCCGTCGGTTTGGGTTTAATGCTGCGCCAAGCCAGCGAAACCACGCGCCTTGCTCTTAGCGATCTTTCTGACGCCGTTTCACGGATTGTGGCGCTGGTTATTCGCATTGCCCCACTGGGTATCTTTGGCCTGGTGGCAGGTACGCTGGCCGAGTCAGGCATCGAGGCGCTGCTTAATTATGCCCAGCTACTAACCGTTATTGTGGGCTGCATGCTGTTTGTCGCGCTGGTAAGCAATCCGCTGCTGGTGTACATCGCCACCCGTCAAAACCCTTACCCGCTGGTCTTTGCCTGCCTGCGTGGCAGCGCGATCACCGCCTTCTTCACGCGTAGTTCTGCTGCCAACATCCCGATTAACCTTGAGCTCTGCCGCCGCCTGAAGCTGGACCCTGATACCTACTCCATCTCTATCCCGCTGGGTGCCACCATCAACATGTGTGGCGCGGCCATCACTATCACTGTCATTACCCTGGCCACGACACATACCTTAGGTATTAACGTCGACTTCCCCACCGCCCTACTACTGTGCATCGTATCCGCCCTGGCGGCTTGCGGCGTTTCAGGCGTGGCGGGCGGCTCGCTAATGCTGATCCCGATGGCCGCCAACCTGTTTGGCATTCCTACCGAAGTGGCCATGCAGGCGGTTGCGATTGGCTTTGTGATCAGCGTGGTACAGGATTCCACAGAGACGGCGCTTAACTCCTCAACCGATGTACTGTTTACTGCAGCTGCTTGCCGAGCTAAAGAGGCAAAGACCAGCGCCTAAGCTTCAAGCGTTCAGCCTTCTCTTAACAGCTACATTCCCGCTGTTAAGAGAAGGCCAATAAATACCAACGGCTCGTTTTGGATCATGACTTCAAAACGGGCCGTTTTGGTATTTGGCTTCTTATGGTTAGCATCCCCCATCGCTCAGAAGCGACGAAGCGCTTTTGTAGCGCTCAGGTTGACAAACAAGCGTTCCTTATATAGAACGTTCTCTATAAGGAACAACGAGACACCCTGTATGGATAAGCTTTCACTTAATACGCTGGGCCAGCATTTGCAGTCGCTGCGCCAGCAACAAGGCCTTTCGCTTTCTCAGTTAGCGAACGCCGCCGGTATGGCTAAATCCAATTTATGTCGACTTGAGCAAGGCAACGGCAACCCAACGCTGGACACCATTTGGCGGCTGGCCGTTCAACTCAACACTCCCTTTGGCACCCTAGTCGCGCCGATTACCGTACCGCTGGGCGAAGACGGCGTGCAAGTACGCCTCATTGACCAAGGCAAAGGCGCCCCCCACGTGGACGCCTACTGGATGCGCTGCGCGCCCAACACGCGGCGCCGGGCTGAAGCGCATACACCGGGCACGCAGGAATCCCTTACCCTTATTAGCGGCTGGCTGGAAGCTGGACCGGAAGGTAACACCACGCAGCTTACCCCCGGTGAAAGCCTGACCTTCCCTGCCGATAAACCACACATTTATCGCACCCAAGCGGCAGAAGCCACCATGATCCTGACCATCACCTATGGTGAAAAAGGTGATACACCATGAGCCATGCATTAACTCACTCAGCGCTAAAAGGCGCACGAGAAGCCATCCCTCTGCTGGGCGGCTATATACCGGTCTCGCTCTCATTCGGCCTGGTGGCGACACAAGCGGGCTTCACCACATGGGAGGCCGCCGCTATTTCACTGCTGATCTACGCCGGAGCCTCGCAGTTTCTCTTTGTTGGTATGATCGCGGCGGGTTCGCCGCTTTGGCTGGTTGTCGCGATGACGCTATTGATCAACGTACGCCATGTGGTTTATGGCCCTAATCTAGCCGCATTATTGCCTCAGAGCCGTCACTGGCCCTGGCTGATGCACGGCCTTACTGACCAGGTGTTTGCTTTAGCCTTAACGCGGCTTCCTCACTTGGATAAACCGGAGCGCTTCGGCTGGTTTTTGGGAGCATCGCTCCTCGCCTGGGGCGCCTGGATCATAGGAACTATCGTAGGAGCGACGGCGGGAGAGGCGTTCACCTCTCGCTGGCCTCTGCTGGGTGAGATTATGCCTTTCGCCCTGCCCGCGCTGTTTTTAACCATGGTAGCACCGCGGTTTACCGACAAACGCTGGTCGCTCGCACTCAGCGGGGCCATAGTATCCGCCCTCTTGTTTACGCTATATGGCTGGGCCAACGTCGCCATTCCACTTGCTGCCGCCTGCGGCGCGCTCTGCTTCTATATGGTTAAGCTTGAATCCAGCAAAGGTGCGTTATGAGTACAGGGCTTTGGTTAGCGGTTATTGCCTCGGCATTAGGTACGCTACTCATACGCGTCGTCCCTTTTCTATGGATGCAGCGCCGCTTAGGCAGTGATAGCGGCATCAACAACATGCCTCAGTGGCTGGGTATTTTAGGGCCGCTAATGATTGCAGCGGTGCTGGGCGTTTCTATTGTACCGGTTAACCCAAGTACGATTTCCTGGACCGCAACCGCCATTGGCCTGCTGGTTACCCTGCTGGTATGGCTGCGCGTGCGTTCACTGGGTTGGCCGGTGGCGGCAGGCGTCGGCATGTTTGGGCTGGTGCAAGTAGGCGCTTCCGTGCTTTAACACATGTACCAACACGTCAGTTGCTGAATGAATCAGCAACTGACGTTAACCACTCACCAGCAGCAACCTACCAGCTGTATTTCAGGCTACCCACCACGCTGCGCGAGGCTCCGTAATAGCAGTAAAAGTCACAGCCACTGACGTACTCTTCATCGGTAAGGTTGTTGACGTTGACCTGGGCAGTCCAGCTGTCGTTAATGCGGTAGCTCACCATGGCATCATAGAGCGTTGTAGAAGGGACATTTTGCTCAATAGCGCTATTCGCGCTGGGTACCGTTTCCCCCATATAACGCACACCCGCCCCTACCGAAAGCCCAGCCAATGTGCGGCTCATATCGTAATCCAACCACGCTGACGCCATGTGCCTTGGCACCAAGGGAACACGCTCATCCCGCAGTGCATCATTCGCATCATAGCGGGCATCGGTATAGGTATAGGCGGCAATCAGTTTTAGCTCATCTGTTAAATAGCCCACGCCTTCGATCTCTACCCCCTGCGAGCGGCGCTTGCCTACCTGCTCTTGAACAGGCGCACTGGTCGAGATCAGGGTGTTATTCTCTTCGACATCAAAGGCGGCAATGGTGAGATAACCATCTACGTCCGGTGGGGCAATTTTAACCCCAGCCTCAAACTGGCGACCCTCTAATGGCTCATAACTAGCGCCATCTGGACCAATACCCGCCACCGGGGTGAACGACTCGCTATAGCTCACATAGGGGGAAACTCCGTTTTCGCCCAGGTACATCGCACCGGCCGTAACAGAGAGGTGTTCGTCATCGTACCCTTCGCTGGAGCTGCCCGTGGTATCGCTAAAATCGTCGCTGCTATCGACATTATCGTAGCGCGCCCCAGCAAGCAGAACCCACTGATCGGCTATGCGCAGTTGGTTTTGAACATAGAGCCCCACTTGGCGGCGATCGACATTATGCTCGGTGGGGTCACCGGTATCCGGCGCCGTAAACGCCGAGTAATCGGGGTTATAGAGATCCACCGTATCGATATTTGTAAAGAAGCTAGAGCCATCACCCAGGGTGCGGAAACTGTCGCGGTTGGTGTAGTTTAAATTCAGTTCTTGATAGCCCGCGCCAACCAATAACGTATTCTCTGTGTTCTCGGTATAAGTACGCGCGATGAGTCGGTTATCAATATTAAACGCATCGTACTGGCCATCCCGGTCAATAATCCCACGGGAAATACTACGTGGCGGCGTTATATACGAATTGGGGTAAACGTTGCGCAGTTCCAAATCCAAATGGGTATAGCGGGCATTCTGCTGAAACTCCCAGGTATCGTTTATCTGGTGTTCCAGCTCATAGCCAATCGCAACCTGGCGCTGATCTAACCGATCATAATCCGGTTGACCAAAATTGGTCGCCGGATCAATTTTCCCAAACGGAGAGTCTTCGAGGGTACCCAGTGCCGGAAAGAACCCATTGGTAGGCACGCCCTGGTCTTTCTGGACGCTAGCAAGGAAGGTGACGGTGGTATCATCGCTAACATCGACCGCCAGGCTAGGCGCAAAGTAATAGCGCTCTTTTTCACTCCCGTTGAGCTCGCCCTCACCATCGCGATAGAGGCCCACTAGGCGATAGCGCACGTCATCGCGCTGCCCCACCGGGCCAGACACATCCACCCCTACCTGGCGATGATCATGGTTACCGGCTTCAACCTGCAGCGCTCCTTGCGGTTCACGGGTGGGCCGTTTACTAATCCCGTTGATCATGCCGCCAGGGGGCGCCTCGCCATAGAGGATTGAGGCAGGCCCTTTCAAAAGATCAACACGTTCAAAGCCAAAGGGCTCACTCATCCACCAGAAATAGCCTCCTGTACGGAAGAGCCGCAAACCATCCTGGTAAGTAGCGCCTTCCGCACTAAACCCACGCAGGAAAAACCAGTCGGCATTGTTGTCATTACCGTAAGGCTGAGACACAACACCGGAGCGGTACTGGAAGGTTTCGTCATATTTATTGACGCCGCGATCCTCAAGCTCCTCCGCACTCACGGTTGAAATAGCGCGAGGCGTTTCTACATCCGGGGTATCCACCTTCAGCGCGGTCGCCGTCACCACAGTGGTCCCCATGTTCACGGCCTCTTCCTGCGCCAGTGCAGCAAAAGGCACAACACACAACGTCCCCCCTAACGACACAGCCAATGCACGGCGAATAGCGACAGACAACGGTGTAGCGGAAAAAGGCGAACGACGCATGTTAAACAAACCTCACTGACAGGCAGAATGGGGGAGAGGAGCACGTGTTTTTATAGTAAGCAAACAGAGGAAGGCGAATGATACGGATTATTATTCACAACTACAACAATCACACGATGTCAAGTTTTCTTAGCCACAACGCCATTTGCAGACTCGCCGCCGTCTTTCCTAAGGAGACTTGTGCTCTTTCGCACTTCTTTTCAAAATTGACTAGCAGTGAAATAAATTGGCGAGGCTTACTTATTCGCCTGCTAGCAAGAAAACGCTTTGGGAAGGTGCCAGATTAGCTATCTGGAACCTTGCTTTAGGTCTAGCTGGCTACCTGAGTCGTGCTCACACATGTTTCAGCTATTGTTGATCGACAACGCAAAACAGCCGGCTACTTTCGAGCTAACAGCGAAGCACATCGCAAAGATGGGTAACTTTCAAAGGACGCGGAGAGACATATGGGAAGGAAGATTGATTTTGAGCCATGGGACTTAAAATCTCTTGCCAGAAGCAAGCAAAAATTAGAAATGGTGGGCCCAGTAGGACTTGAACCTACGACCAAGGGATTATGAAAGCGCCCCAATGCTGCATTAGCTGGCTCACCAGATCATAAGTCGCTGAATTACCAAGCCCTAGATGCTAACTATAGCAAGCTAGGATATGGTGCGGTTGACCGAATGTTAACACCATACGCTAACTCGACCTACTGATTACAATAACCTGCCCTAGCGGCACACGATGACATAAAGATTTTTATTTAATCACTTACGCACACCAAGAAATTTATCTCAACATTTCATGACGTGTTCAAGTGAATACTAAAGCAACTCATCCGGCTATTAAACCAATCAAGTAATAGATTATAATTGACGATAATACTATGAAAATAACTCTTTTCTTCGCAACTAAATTTTCATCGCCTCTTTTTTCTCTACTCCACTCATTTAAAAAATATTCACCAAGCTTATCAGCCAATTCCGTATCAAGTTTATAACACTCCCTAAAATGAAAATCCGAAACTTTTTCTTTATTTAAAACAAGGCTTTCACACAATTTTCTATAACTCTGATAATGTTTCCTAACCACATTAAAAATCAATCTCTCTTCACCTTTCTTTATACTTCTAAACCTAACATTCATTTCTGCGTAGGAATCGAAGAAGCTCATTCTAGCTTCATATACTCGTTCTTCAAAAATCGAAACCTCTCCTTTTATTTTATCTATATCCTTTCTTATTATCTTAACATATTCGTCATCTACCCCTTCAAATTCATTCAGGGAGTACTCTCTACGCTTCATACTATTTCTTTTATTCTTAAGCTGACTACACAAACTTAAATACCGCCTACATCTTGAAATATATTTTGACAAACTTTCTCTAGAATCGTCCAGCCATTTACTTCTTAACGACCTAATACTATTTTCAGTATTCCCAATAGAGCTAAGCATTGTAAAAGAGCCAGCTATTATAGCGCCTACTATGGCAATATTTTCTTTTATATCGAAACCTGCTGAAAACGGCTGAAATGCATTAAAATTTAGCACCATAAAAAAAACGACAACTAAACATATTACTATAGTAAAGAACTTCGAAGACTCTTTAACAAACTCTCTAACTTCTTCATAATCCCATATTTCTTTATCATTTTTTAGAAAATTCCGTATAGGCAGGTCTATATCTTTAATAAACAACCTTACTTTATTGAAAAAACTTTCCCACCAATTTTTAAATTTCATAAGCAAACCTCTCACTCATCAGCTACATTAAGCCTAGAATCTTACTAATCATTCTTTAAACCCCGCCTCTAATTTTAAGTTATGTCATCATATTTTCTATTCAGCCCTCACAATACACATTGCTTTTTTACTTCTCTTTTGTAATCAATCTCATACATACAACAATAGATAAAGAAAATAACAACAACTATTAACAGGAAAATTTTCAAGAGCTGCGTAGTGTATAACTTGCTTCCATTTCACTCCAGACATTAGCAAAACTTCCATCAATACCTTGCATTATCTTCTTCCCCTTCTTTTCTTTTTAAATTTTTTCAAGAGCTTATTTTCTAGCCATACATATAAAACGGCCGCCCCGCCAAGCAGGAGGGCCAACTTTATAAGATGGCTAAATACTTCCTTTGCTGTTTCCGCTGCCCCCATACCCTGCCCCTTTACCCACACCTCTCGCCTCTGTGAAACCAGTTACTCACAGCTCGCTGCGCTAGTCGGTATCCATCCCCGTTTTTTTCAACGTGCTACGTGCCCTCTCTATATCGGGGCTTACTTGTCCGCACGGCTCATTTGTCTGGCCAGTCATTAACCAAAGTGTGTACTTCGGCCATTGCTTGCAAACAGCTTCTAGCATTTCACCTTTTGGCGCTCTGCCTGTTAACTCGATGTTCTCTAAAGTTTTTTAGGGATTCCAATCAGTTGGGAAAACTCAGCTCGTCCGCTTGTTTCGGCCTCGCGTATTTGACGTATTTTCTCGGTCAGCTTGCTTGACATGTCCCGACTTCTCGGTATCCCGAATTTAGGTGGTATACCGATAAATCGGTATACCACACAGCAATGTTACTGCTTTAACGCAATAACGCTTTAACGCAAAAACGCATTTACTGATTCAAAGCCTATCACAGCCCATTACAGTGCAGGTAATGACACATGGAAACGAGCAACGCGCCCCAGGTTCCGGCCACCGTGCCAACAATGACCATCGAACACTTCTCGCAGCTCTCCGGCCAAGATGAAGGTGTGCTTCAAGGTCACATCCGCCGCGGCTACCTCCCCACCATCAAGGTTGGTCGTTACCGCATGATCAATGTAGCGCTCCTCAACGCCCAATGTCTTAGCGCTGAGGAGTGGGCATGAACGCTATCACCACTCAAGCCCCTGTTGTCTCTCTCGCAGCGCTTATCACGTTGCTTGATATCGAAGGCCTGACCATCTGCACTCAGCGCCTTATGCTCGACGATAAAGCGACGCCAGACAGTGTTATTGCTACATCAACACATCGTACCGACAGGCGGCTTCTGCTTTATCGCCGTACCTGCTGACCACCTGCCAGCGCTCGACCTGAACGACACCACTATTACCCGTGTTTCTAACGTCCATGAAGGCACTACGTACGGCATCGTCTTTAAGCACTACCAGCACGCCCTGAACTACCTCACCAAGCACTATGGCCTCGCCCCGGCCACTCCCTGCGGTCCCACTGCTACCAATGCCTCCCCCCGTTCCTCGGTAGTGGTTTTCCCCGCGCAACGACCCACAACCCCACGACTAACGCGCCGCCCCTTATCCACAACGGCCTTTAGTCCTTCCGGAGTTATACACATGAGTAAAAAAACAGCCCATCCGGGTCTTTCTCGATCAGGAAATTCATAGCCGGTATTTGATCCAGGCAGGCACCCACGGCCTAACCCCCTCAGCCCTGGGCGAGCGCCTAATTCAGCACGGTATTACCCAGCTAGAAGGCGGCGATAAAACACCGCTGGAAGCCCCTGGTAGTGATGCGCCTCCCGCTCCCACCACCACAAAGGCCTGATCAATGTCCCCTGCCAAGCCTTCACCAACGCTCTTAAAGCGTCAGATATCCAATTGCCTAAAGGGCAGCGCACGCATGTTTTACGGCACACGTTCGCAAGCCACTTCGTGATAAACGGCGGTAACTTACTAATACTTCAAAAGATATTAGGACATCAAAGTATACAAATGACCATGCGTTACGCACATCTAGCACCGGATCATTTAAGGGAAGCAATCACATACGGCCCGAAAGTCTTCGGTTGACACTTGGTTGCCACTTTGAGGAAAAGTACAGAAAGGAAGGGGAAGCGCGAGGATAAGTCATTGAAAAATGGTGGGCCCAGTAGGACTTGAACCTACGACCAAGGGATTATGAGTCCCCTGCTCTGACCAACTGAGCTATAGGCCCGAAAAGCGTGCATATAATAGCGAATGTGGCGGGGCGAGGCTACCCCCTACGCATGTATCTTCGTGCGGGAATGGCACTTTTTACGGGATTGCGGGTCTTGAAGTGAAGTTCTTTATGCGGAGACGCGCCTTGAAAGCTTTGATTGCTCTTTTCCCGTTGCTGCTAACGGCGCCTGTTCAGGCCGATTGGCAGCTTGATCCTGGTGAGTCGCGTGTAGAGGCGGCGATTACTCAGCTCAACGGGGCGACACCTCAAACGCATCATCATCAGGTGCGCAATTTAGAAGGTGATATCTCGCCCGATGGCACGCTGCGCCTGCCCCTCAAGTTGAGCCAGACCGATCTGCTTTCGCGCTTTAATGATCTACCGCCGTGGGTCGCTCTGCTGTCGAATACTCCGCTGGTCACGCTGGTTGGGCAGATGCCGCCGGAACGGCTGGATGCATTGGATATCAATGAGTCGCTGGTCGAGACCATTACCTTTCGTGTACAAAACGAAATGGTGAACCGGGAGGAGTCGGTGCCCTTGCGCTTTACCCGCGAAGGCTTGAATCAAGTGAGGGTGACTCACGCAGAGCCAATGACGCTGGATGGCAAGACGTTAATGGCAAACACCACGGTCCGTACTCTGCTATCCATGCTTGGCTATCAACAGATTGACGATAACGTGCCCATTACGCTGAATGCCTTGCTGATTAACCGTTAAGCCTTTAGCGAATAATCTTTTTAAGCGGGCTCGGTCGCCCGGCGCACATTAGCCAGTAACGGGCTACCGGTCGCCGGGTCGGAAAGTAACGTGCAGTCGACCTGATACAGCTTGCGCACCAGCTCTGGCGTGACCACATTCGCAGGCGCGCCCTGATCAACAATTTTTCCATCACACATGGCGATCAAGTGGTCCGCGTAGCGGCAAGCGCTGGCTAAATCATGCAGTACCATCACCACGGTGCGACCATGCCCAGCCAAGTGGCGCACCAGTTCAAACACCTCGATCTGGTGGCCTAAATCAAGCGCGGAAGTCGGCTCATCCAGCAGTAAAAGCGGCGTTTGCTGAGCGATGGTCATAGCGATCCACGCACGCTGGCGTTGCCCACCCGAAAGCGCGTCAATGGGGCGATCCGCTAAATCCTCAAGCCCTGCCGCTAAAAGCGCGTGTTGTACCACCCGCTGGTCTTCGGCTGACCATTGCCGCAACCAACCCTGATGCGGCTGACGCCCAAAACGAATCAGTTCCGTTACCGTTAGCCCTTCTGGAGCGATAGCCTCCTGGGGCAACAGCGCCAACTGCGTGGCGAGTTGGCGAGACGGTAAGCGTTGAATATCTTCACCGTTGAGCAACACGCTACCTTCATCGGGCTTATGCAAACGCGCCAGGCCCGCAAGTAGTGTCGATTTACCACATCCGTTAGGCCCTACAATGGCTGTCACTTTGGCACTGGGCAGTGTCACCTCCAGGCCATCGATCACCCGCCGCGTGCCATAACCCATGCTTAATGCGTGAGTGGCTAGTGTGGGCGGGGTTCGAAAATCGTTCATGCGTGACTCCGTTGCGGGCGCATCAAAATCCATAAAAGCCAGGGGCCGCCGATGATGGCGGTGACAATACCAACCGGCAGTTCGATTGGCGACAGTAGCGTTCGTCCCGCAAGGTCCGCTAACACCATCACGAGCGCACCTGCCAGCGTAGCCGCGACAACCGGCACATGGCGCGGAGTGGAAAGTGCACGGGCAATTTCAGGGCCGATTAGCCCCACCATGCCTACGGGCCCCGCCACCGCAACGGCCAAGGCCGTTAAAGCAACCGATAGCAGTAATATTTGGATACGGCGCACGGTGGTGTTGATGCCCAAACCGCTGGCCGTAGCGTCGGAAAATCGCAACACCGTGAGTGAGCGTGCCAGCACCAGCGCAGCAACAAAGCCCAGCGCTAAGCCAATTCCCAGCAGCTGGACTGAGCCGCCGGAACGGGCATTGAGGGAACCGACAGTCCAGGGATAAGCAGCATTGGCTGTATCGATAGCCACGCGTGCCAACATCAGTTGCGTAATGGCCCCAAAGATGGCCCCGACCCCAATCCCCGCAACGATAAACCGGTACCCTTGCGTGCCGCTGCCAGCTGCAAGCCCAAAGGTAATAACGGCAGCCGTGGCAGCGCCGGTCAAGGCCATCGCGGAAGGCGCCAGCGATACACTCATCCCCACAACGGAGGCTACCGCAAAGGCAGTGGCACCGTTATCAATACCAATAATACCGGGCGTGGCCAAGCGGTTACGTGCCAGCGTTTGCATCAAAATACCCGCCAGCGCAAAGGCGCCTCCGGTCAAACAGGCGGCCACAAGCCGTGGCAAGCGTAACTCCTGCACCATAAAACCGGTCATCATATCGCCCTGCCCAGCCAGTGCTTGTACTACATCGCGCGGGTCCAGGGTGACGGTGCCAAGGCTAAGGTAGGTAATGCAGGCGAGCAGCAATGTGACCGCCAACCCACTGTTAACCCAAACGGCTCGCCGCTCAAGCAGAATACTGTAGCCATCGCCTCGGCGCTCGCCCCAGCGCCAGTATCCCGTTGGCGGCTCTAATGGCTCTTCTTCATAACGCACCATTCCCATATCGGGTGTTCTCGCGACCACAGCCGTGGCGCCCTGTTTTTTGAATTCAGCTTTTAACCAGCGAGGCGTCATAACAAACTCACAACATGGGTAAACGGCGGGCGCGTACAACAGCTATAAGCACAGGCGCTCCGCACAATGCCGTAAGAACACCCAGCGGTAGTTCAGAGGGAGCGACCACCAAGCGGGAAATAACATCGGCCGAGACGACGATTAACGGGCCAATCGGTAAACAAAACCATAGAGTGCGTCGGATATCCGGCCCGGCAAACGCGCGAGCAACAAAAGGCACTACCAACCCGACAAAAATAATAGGCCCGGCAATGGCCGTTGCGGCCCCGACCAATAGCGCTACGCAAAGTACGACCAATGCACGAATCAGCTGAGGATGATGCCCCAGCCCCGATGCCATCCGCTCCCCGAGCGCTAATGCGGATAAAGGGCGCGCAATCAACACAACCAAAAGCGTGCAAAAGGCGATAGAAGGCAATACGGCTATTAGATCTTCCAGACGACGGCCGGCCAAACTGCCAATCACCCAGAAGCGCACTTCGTCAGCAGAGCGCTGGTCAAACAGCAGCAGTAGCGCGGTCATCGCCCCCAGCAACGCCGAGAAAGCAGCACCGGCCAGCACCAGGCGCACAGGGTCATTGCCCACGCCGCGCCAACGCGCTACGCCCAATACGCAGAGGCAGCCTATCAATGCACCCAACTGCGCGACGGAAATACGTAGGGTGGCCGCACTTGAACCCAGCACTAGCGCCAACGCAACAGCAAACGCCGCCCCCGCACTGACGCCCAGCAACCCCGGTTCCGCTAGCGGGTTACGCGCAACGGCTTGCAAGAGCGCACCCGAAACACCCAGCGCCATCCCCACCACAATGCCAATCAAGGTGCGTGGTGCACGCAGTTCCCATACCACAAAATGCGCGTCACTGTCTTCGCTACCCAACAGCATAGAGAGCGCTTGTAATGGCGAAACGCTGCCAGCCCCCACCAACAAACTAACGACACTCACCGCCACTAGGGCGGTGAGCAGGCTTAACAGCAGCGTTCGTTGTTCAAAGCGCTGCGTTAGCGAACTTACTGACATGTTCGTTCCTTCACAGGCGTACCTTGATAGTAAGGACGCTTAAGGCAAGAGCGCTTGTTCGATATCGTTCAGGATGGCCTGGGCGGCCAGCGGCCCTGAGGCGCTGCTCCATACCTGGCCATTCACAGGCACAACGTGTTCTTGTTGCACAACATTCAAACGGGTGAAGGCATTACTCTGTTCAGCAGCCTCCAACGCTTGCTGGCCATCTTCATTTAGCGTGGCAAGAAATAGCCAGTCACTGTCAATCAGTGAGAGGTTTTCAAGGCTTAATACATCGCTATGGGCACTGCCCTCACTGACCAGGCCTTCGTCTTCCACTATCAGCCCTGTCGAAGCAAGTACGCCGGTTGAAAACAGCTCAGAGGACATGACCATGGGGCCAGCAGGCATCCACCGCACCAGGTAAGCGGTGCCGCCGACATTGGCATCACTCAAACGTTCGTTAAGCTCTGCGGCACGCTGCTCCACCTTTTCAAGCGCTTCATCAATTTCTGCTTCTTTACCCAGCGCCTGACCAAACAGCTGCGTTTCTGCTTTCCAGCTGTCTCGAGAAAAACCGCTTGTTTTAGGGACGACCGTGGGGGCAATACGTGACAGCAACTGGTACTGCTCTTCAGAAAGCTGTGGTGCTGCAAGAATCAGGTCAGGCTGTAAACGAAGTACCGCTTCGATATTGAGTTCACGGGTAACACCGACCATTTCCAGCGTGCTTACATCGGTGTGCTCACCAATGTAAGCCGCGACATCCTTGCTGCCACGCGAAGCAATGGCGCCTATCGGGGTGACACCGGCGGCCAACGATGCGTCTAACGCGCCTTCATATAGCGTTACAACACGCTCTGGCGCATCAGGTACTTCAATTTCTCCAAAAGCAGTCTCCAGCTCTCGGGCTTGCGCATTGGTAATCAAGCTACTCAATAGCACACCGGACAAGCCAAGACGCAGTAACGAACGCAGCATAGTGAATCCCTACTGTTAATTGATTTCTTTAATAGTAACGATTCTCAAAAACAAATGCAGTACTGTTTCACAGAATAACGTGTTCCATTTATGGCAACACCCTACCTTGGCAATCTCCAGGCTTTATTGCACCAGGCTCCCCTTTTCTTTTATTTCGCATTCAAAGACTTTTCTTTTTTTGCCTCCACTCTTCTTTTTCTACCTGGTTTTTCTACCGGGTTAATCGACACAAAAGCGCCTGTTACATTCCACACACATAAAAATTACAAACGTATACGGTTGCGTACATCACAACGACATGTTCATGGTTTTTTCATCGATTTATGGAACCTTTAACAATAGAATACAAATCTCATATGAGAACCAGTATCATATGCCAATATATTCATAAAAGCAGAGCGCACTATTATCTCAAGGGAAAAACATGACTTACTTTTCACGTCGCGCCTTGGCCAAGGCTGTCAGTCTGTCTTCAATGGCTATCGCTGCCGCTGCTACCGCCCAGGATAACACTTCGCTTGATACGATGGTGGTAACTGCCTCGGGCTTCGAGCAGTCGATTGCGGATGCACCCGCCAGTATCTCGGTCATCAGCGGTGAAGAGTTGAACCGTCAGTCCTATAGCGATATTACGGATGCGGTAATGAACATTCCCGGTGTCTATGTGACCGGTGGCGGGGAAGCGCAGGACATCAGTATCCGCGGGATGGACAATAGCTACACGCTGTATCTGATTGATGGCCGCCCTGTTTCTGCCGGGCGCGCCGTCAATACCAATGGCCAGGATGAAGGCAAACAGATCGGTCTTCCGCCCATTTCGATGATTGAGCGTATCGAGGTTATCCGCGGCCCCATGTCCTCGCTTTACGGATCGCAGGCAATGGGCGGCGTTATCAACATCATTACCAAGCGCGTGCCGGATGAGTGGTCGGGGCAGGTGACCACTGAGTACACCCACTCCCTCAACGATATTAATAACGACTCACAGCAGGTCAGTTTCTATACCGGTGGCGCGCTGATCGAAGGGTTGCTTGGCTTACGTGTGCATGGCAGCTGGCACGGTACAGAAGAGAGTGACTACGAAGGCGGTAGCGACAACGCTGAAAGCACGCCTGACAGCGATACACGCCAGATTGGCGCCGAGCTCACTTTGACCCCCGACGAGCTGAACGAATTTAGCGCGGGCTATACCGCTTCCACCAAAGAATTCACTCATACGCCTGGCCGAAGCATTCCAGAAATTGATAGCCGAGGAAACCCTGCCAGCACCAGCACCTATCGATACGATAAGGATGTATTCACGCTGGGTCATAAAGGCACGTACGGCGCCTTTATGACAGATACTTACCTACAGCATGACATCTCAGAACGAGTAAACACCACGCCCGACGAGAAGCGCGAGAAAGTAACGACGTTTAATAGCCAATCGACCTACTTCTGGGGCGATCACATGCTGACCTTCGGCGGTCAGTACCGGGTAGAAGACCTTGTCGATGACACCAATGGACTCATCGGCAACAGCCCTAACGCCATGCGCAGTGTTGATCGCTGGATTGCTGCGCTGTTCATCGAGATGGAGTGGAGTCTTACGGATGCTTTCAGCGTCACAACCGGCATGCGTTACGACGACGATGAGCTATTCGGCGGCCACCTGTCTCCGCGTGTTTATGCCAACTACCACCTGACGCCTGAGTGGACGCTCAAGGGCGGCGTCTCTACCGGTTACTCCCAGCCAGGCCTTGCTGCTGCCACTGAAGGTTTTGGACGAGGCACTGGCGGCAGTGGCTCTCCAGCGCCCCATGCCCGTGCGCTGATCATCGGTAATGAAAATCTCGATCCTGAAACCAGCACCAACTATGAAGCCGGGTTTGTGTTTACCAGCAATGATAGCCGCCTTACTTCAAGCATGATGCTGTTCCACACCCAGTTTGATGACAAGATCGCCGAAGACCGCTACTGCAACACGGCGGGTGCTGATCGCAATGACCCCTCCACATGGGAATGCCCCTACGCCGGGAACGAGTATGTATTCATCAGCACCTACCGGAATATTGATAAAGCAGAAATACAGGGTGTCGAGTTCTCGTTAGATTATGACGTTACTCAAGATGTTCGCTTACGCTCCAGCTACACCTTTACCGACTCCGAGCAGAAATCAGGTGAGTTTGCAGGCCAACCGTTGAACAAGGTCCCCGAACATATGTTCAACCTCGTGGTTGATTGGCAAGCCACGCCTGAGTTGAACCTGTGGACACAAGGTAATTATCGCGGCTCCACTAGCGATTATCTGTCGCGCACCAGTATGGATGATGGCACACCAGGGTATGGTTTTGTCGATGCTGGGTTGGTTTATAGCCTAACGGACCGCGCGCAGGTTAAAGCGGGTATCTACAATATTGCCAATAAAGAAGTGACGAACGATGAGTATGGAGTCGTGCTGGATGGTCGTCAGTATAACTTGGGTCTAACGTTCGACTTCTAAGAACAGCTTAACTGGCAATACATTCTCGATCCTTTTACCCCGTTTAACGCGGGGTTTTTTGTTTTGTTTAACGTGAATTATAACGTTTAGCTGATCGCCAGAACTGTAATGTATATTATTTGCATTCACATTATTAAGTGGCACAATAGACGCTTCTTAATTGACCTGTGGCGCGACCATGTATGACTTTGACGAACTGGCTGCTTTCGCGGATGTAATGGCGACCGGTAGCGTGACACGCAGTGCGCAAAAGCTGGGGTTAGCAAAATCAACACTGAGTCGTCGTATCAGCCAGTTGGAAGCACGACTTAATCAGCCACTACTACGCCGCCAGGCCAATCGTTTAATTCCTACCGAGGCTGGCCTGCTCTTTCATACGTACTGTACTGAATTGCTCTCGATGGCAAGCCACAGCCAGGAAGCCTTGGCCGAGCTGCGCGAAGAAATTAGTGGCAAAGTCACGCTGGAAATCCATGGGGCCTTGGCGCGAAGCTGGATGGCCCCTGTGGTCAATGCCTTTTTAAGCAGTTACCCAAAAGTAGAGCTAGAGCTTCGAACCCGCGAAACACCGCCCACCAAAATGCATAGCAATAGCGTGCATGTATGGCTGGGCTTTACCAATGAATGCGGGCTTAACCAGGAGTGTCTGGGCCATTTAACCCGCGGCTTATATGCCAGCCCACGCTACCAGGCCGAAAACGGGTCACCAACCCATCCTGATGAGTTACCCCAGTACGCCTGGATCGACTTGCTCAACACGGCATCCAACGGACTAACGCTCCATCACGCCAGTTACGGTGATTATCTTTTCGACCCGCCACGCTCGCGCCTGCGCGTCGATTTGACCGCGCTGCATATCGACGCCATTGCGGGTCATCAAGGGATAGGTCTACTGCCCCACTGGTTAGTTAAACGGCGTGAAGAACATCACCCTGGCGAGCTGGCCCCTTGCCTGGTGGGCTGGGAGCCTACGCCGCTGCCCATTAATTTACTTTACGCTTACGGCCACCAACCTCGGCGAACCAACGCGTTGCTTGATTTTTTACGCCAGCACGTTCCCGTGCAGTGGCAACGCACAGCCGTAAACGCTTAACGAATTTTGCGTATTCGCCTTGCCTATTAGCAGGCTCATTAACGACAATAGGCAACCCACGATTGCCAAGGACCGTTAATGCTTGCCGAACTGTTTGCTGTTATGGCCCCCGTACTTGCCGGTGCGGGGTTAGGTTTTTTGTGGATTCGGCTAGGACACCCTTATCCTGTCGATTTTGTTACTCGACTGGTTTTCAACATCGGCACGCCCTCGCTGGTGTTGGCCTCGCTTGCGGGTGCCGACATAGATGCCGACACCTTTGGTCGCACCATGCTGGCGACTGCGCTGGTGATCATCACCATGGGGCTAGCGACCTTTGCTGTTGCCAAACTGCTGGGTCGTGACTGGCGCGTTCTGCTGTCTCCCATGATGTACCCCAATACCGGCAACATGGGGCTACCGGTGGTTCTTTATGCATTTGGTAGCGCTGGTTTTGCTTATGGCATCACGGTGATGGTAACGGTCTCGCTGTTCCAGTTCACTCTGGGCTCTGTTCTCAACAGCCAAGGCAACCCGCTAAAAACGCTCGTTAAGACCCCGACGGTATATGCCATTTTAATTTCCATGGTGCTGCTGCTAACCGATACCTCACTACCGCCTTGGCTTGGCAACACAGTGGGCCTTATGTCGGGCTTTACCGTACCGTTGATGCTGATCACCTTGGGTGTTTCCTTGGCGAGTATTCAGGTAAAAAGCCTGCGTTCCGGGTTAGGGTTTAGCCTGGTGCGCATACCGCTGGCGGCGGTGGCGGCCTGGTTCATCGCAGGCTGGGTAGGGCTTCCGCCGCTGGCGCAAGGCATTCTCGTTTTACAAATGTGCATGCCCGTGGCGGTGTTTAACTATTTATTTGCCCAGCGTGCCCGGCGTGAGCCAGCCTATGTGGCCAGCCTGGTATTTTGCTCGACCCTGTTAGCACTGATCTACCTACCGATACTGTTAGCACTCCTAATGCCTTCTCTTGGAGGGGAATGAGCCCAATAGGAAAAGTCCCTGCTAGACTGATGATGGCCTTATCACAAGGTTCGCCCCGCGGAGGTTCCCCTTGGGCTCATCACTACAGGAGAATGCGCTATGCACGTGGAACAAAACGCCAAGCCGGTTACGTCATGGCTATCAACCGTTTTGGGCGGACTGCTGCTAACGAGTGCAGCGGGTACGGCGCATGCTGAGGTTGTCCATGAATCTATCGAAACCGAGCATCTAGTCGTCGCCATTGAGCGGGTAGCCTCGGGGTTTGAACACCCTTGGGCGGTGGCATTTCTTCCGGATGGCCGCTTCCTGGTAAGCGAGCGCAACGGGCAACTAAATCTGGTGGATTCGCGCAGCGGTGAATATCAGGCGCTGGAGGGCATGCCAACGGTCAATCATCATGGCCAGGGTGGCCTGCTTGACGTGGTACTGCACCCGGATTTTGCAGACGGCAGCGGCGAACACGACTGGATTTACGTTACCTGGAGTAAACCCGACGCTAACAACAGCCGTACAGCACTTTCGCGTGTTTACTGGCAAGATGACCAATTAGGCGATGTAGAGCATCTGTTTGAGCAGGATCGCGCCTCGGCTCCCGGTCGCCATTACGGCTCACGCCTGGCCTGGTTAAACGATGGTACGCTGCTTATGAGCGTTGGCGACCGGGGTTCGGAGCCTTCCAGAGCGCAGGCGCGCGATGACCACGCAGGCTCTACGCTGCGTTTGACCGAAACAGGCGGCGTGCCGGAAAACAACCCGCTTGTGAATGATGCCCGCACCCGAGATGAGATTTACTCGCTGGGTAATCGTAATATTCAAGGTATGACCGTATTGAAAAACGGTGAGCCGTGGGTATCGGAACATGGCCCGCTCACGGGTGATGAACTGAATCACATCAAGGCAGGTACTAACTACGGCTGGCCTGACGTAACGCTCGGCAACGATTACGCTACCCAACAACCCATGGGCGAAAAGTCGCTGCCAAGCATGGAAGACCCGAATTATGACTTTGAAGGACGTTTTGCACCATCCGGCTTAGCCGAAGTCAGAGGAAGCATGTTCAACGCTTGGGAGGGCAACCTGCTCGCAGGTGGTTTAAGCAGTGAACAGCTGCTACGCCTCACTCTTAATGGCGATGAAGTTACTGAAAGTGAGCGTATTCTTGATGGTCATATTGGCCGTATTCGTGATGTGCGCCAAGGCCCAGACGGTGCCATTTACTTGCTAACCGATGAGCGCCAAGGCAGCCTTTATCGACTACTGCCTGCAGAATCCCCTTAATCCGGCGATTCTTTGATGGCCCCTACGTTCATAACTCTATTCATCAACAGCCGTTTCTACTGATAATGCTTTTCACTGATGAAACGCTTAATGCCACCATGGAAGCAGCATGCGACTTCGTAATTTAATTATCATCACCGTCATCGTACCGCTGTTTGTTGTATTGGTGGTGTTCAGCTTAGTGGCCATAAAATCGCTGGAAGACAATGTTCGCTCCAAACTGCAAACGGAAGTCGAGATCATTACTCGGGCGCTTAGCACCTCACTGAGTGGTGCGGTCTCCCGAGACAGCCCCACACCGCTAGAAGAAGCGCTGCAATCGGCATTTTCGTTCCATCGAATTTATGGCGCTTACGTCTTTGACCTTCAGGGGCGCGAAGTTTACGGGCTGGGCTTAGGGAAAGATCTTTTCTCTCCCGAAGAGATCCGCCAGGTGATTGAGCGTGATGACCTTTACAGTAATTATCGCCAGTATGATGGCTGGACCTATTACTCGGCCATCATCCCACTGCGCACCCAGGATGGCACCGTTCATGGTGTACTTCAGGTTAACCGCCTAAATACCGGCATCGAAAATTACACCGGATTTATAAGCATTGTGGCGGTTCTGGTGTTTGTCATTGGCGCGGCTGGCATCGTCTTTAGCATTTGGTGGGGGTTTAGGCGCTATATTGAACGTCCGCTTAATCGTTTATTGCACGTTATGCTGCTGGTGGAAGACGGTGATCGTAGCCAGCGTGCGACGATAGACGGCCCGGCTGAGTATAGTCGGCTTGCCTCAGGTTTAAATGGCATGCTCGACGCCATGGCTGAAAAAGATCACGATATTGAAGAGCGTCAACAGCGTGAAATTGAGCTTGAAAAGCGCCTGCGTAAATCCAAAAAACTGGCAGAACTGGGTGTTCTTGCAGCCGGCGTCGCCCACGAAATTGGCGCCCCCCTTACGGTTATTAACGGCCAGGCCCAGCGGCTAGCTCGCCGAAACGTCATTGGCGATGAGGAACGGGCGAAACTTGTACGCATTCGCGGCGAAGTTGAGCGAATTGTCGAAATAGTTCGTCAATTAATGGAATTAGGTCGACAGCATAATGTCGAAAAAGGCGAGCTGGCGCTAGATCGGTTAATTCAAAATGCCAGCGATTTAGTAGAAGAGGAGCTTGAACCGCGAAATATCCGGCTGGATATCCATCTTCCCTCGCCCACGCCTCATTTACTGGCGAACGAACAGCAAATCGTTCAGGTGCTTACCAATCTACTGCGTAATGCAGCGCAAGCACCTAACGTAAGCCATATTCGCGTACGCGTACGTACGCATGATCATGAATTAACGCTCTATGTAGAAGACGATGGCCCTGGCATCCCTGCTAGCAACCATCAGCACGTTTTTGACCCATTTTTCACTACCAAACCGGTGGGTCAAGGCAGTGGCTTGGGGCTCTCCATGGTGCACCGTATTATTAATGACCACGGCGGTACGATTGGTGTGTTTGACAGCGCTCTTGGTGGCGCTGGATTTGAAATCACACTTCCACTTAGTGAAACCGCATCCGCTTGAGGACAACATTTGTGACCCATCAGGAACATCCTTTACCTTTGCTGGTAGTGGAAGATGACCCCGCTATCCGAGAGCTTTTAGAAGAAGAGTTGAACGATGCGGGCTATCAAACGCTTGGCGTGCCCAGCGCTGAAGAGGCCATTGCCCTACTAAGCCATACCCCTGTGGCCATGATGATTACCGATGTACGCCTACCGGGGATGACGGGCATTCAGTTGCTGCAGCAAATTCGTCAAAGTGGCAGCGAATTGGGGATCATCGTTATTACCGCTTTTGGCACTATCGATCAGGCCGTTGAAGCGCTCAAGCTTGGCGCCAACGACTTCCTGACCAAGCCACTTGACCTTGATGCTATCCGTGAGGCGGTCTTTCGGGTGCTGGAGCGCCAGCGTCTATCGCTTTCACACGATACAGAGCTCAGCCACTTTCATGGCATTGTGGGCAAAAGTAATGTTATGCAGTCGCTGTTTCATGACGCATCGCGATTGGCTAAAAGTAATGCACCCATTCTTATTTTGGGGGAAAGCGGTACCGGCAAGGAGCTTTTGGCGCGCGCCATTCATCAGGAAAGCCCTCGCCATGAGGCCCCTTTTATCCCCGTCAACTGCGCCAGCATACCTGCTGAGCTGATGGAAAGTGAGTTTTTCGGCCATGTGAAAGGCGCCTTTACCGGGGCCAATGAAGCGCGCAAAGGGCTTTTTCATACCGCTCAAGGTGGCAGTCTGTTTTTAGATGAAATAGGCGAAATGCCGATCAACCTCCAGGCCAAGCTGCTCCGGGCGCTTCAGGAAAAAACCGTGCGCCCGGTCGGCGGCGAGCGCGAAGAAGCTGTGGATGTGCGCATCATCGCGGCGACCCACCGCAACCTGGATAAAGAGATTGAGCAGGAGAGTTTTCGTAGCGACTTGTTTTATCGTCTGGAAACCTTTTCACTGCGCATTCCTCCCCTGCGTGAACGGGGCAGCGATATTGAACATCTGATTTTTGCGTTGATTGATAAACATGCGGAAGCGCAAAACAAGCAGATTGAGCAAATTGAGCCCGAGGCACTCAACAGCCTGCTGAATTACACCTACCCCGGTAACGTCCGCGAATTGGAAAACGCCATTATGCGAGCGGTAACGCTCAGTGAAGAGGGTCTTTTGCAGCACCAGGATTTACCCGAACGCTTGCGCGAGAATTCTCATCCGGAAGCTGGTGCCGAGATCACGCCGACGTTAAGCGGAGAAGTACTGCCAGGGGCACAGTTACCGACGCCCTCGCCCACTCGATGGCCTAGCCTGGAGGAAGTGGAAAAGCGCTATATTCGAAAAGTGCTCGAAGCGACAGGAGGCAACAAACGCCGAACAGCGGAGCTTTTGGGTATCGCTCGACGCACACTCTATCGCCGTCTTGAAGATAGCGAAGAGTAGATCAACAGGACTAGTTCAATCGGACTAGACCAACAGGACTCTGTATGAAAAGGCCAACCCCCATCGCTGGTCTGGCCTTTACGTGAAAAACTTAAGTACCGTCTTCTGTTGGCGGTACGCCGGTAGCATCATCATTGGCCATCGGCCCCTGATTCAGCGGTTCTTCAGGCTCCGGCTGAGCATTCTCATTGGGGGGACTGTCTTCTCCACATCCCACCAGAAAAACCGTGCTTGATGCGCAGATAAAGGCCAACAACAGTGCCTTGATGCGTGTTTTATCGAGTATCACCATGCCGCTCTCCTTTGCTTATCACAGTGGTATGAGTACCAACCTTGCCTTTATCAACCTTGTCTTTATCAACATAGCCAGGCGCGTCTACGATGCAAGCGTCTGGCTGCGGTAGCGCGGGCACACGGGTAGCAACCCTTAGTAGCATCATACTTCAGCGCAAAAAAAACCCTCGCAGGTGCGAGGGTAAAGATGATAAACCGTGTGGAGCAGCCGCAGGGAACGAACAGCTGAAGCGGCTTATCATCGTAGGGAACAGTACGTAGGTATTAGCCGTTAGTTAACTCATCATCATTTTCTTCATCGGCGGCTCCTGGCATGGGATCTGTACCTTCACCAAAACCGGGCTCTTCTTCAACATCCTGGGTACGCGCCTCATCTTCAGGCTGTATTGACTCTTGCGGGACAATTGCTTCACCGTTATCTGCTGAACCCGTGCCTGCTGGATCAGCGGGATCTGCGGCTTGATCCATTGAGGAGGGCTCTTGGGTCATGGTGGCATCCTGCTCAACGTCAGGTGCTGCACTTTGCTCCATGGTTTCAGGCTGTTGGGCAGGCGGCAATTCTTCTTCATTGTCACCACAGCCAGCAAGCAAGAGGACACTGGCAGCAGTTGCGATCATGCACAAAGAAAGTAGACGTGGGCGCTTCGCTTTTACATCCGCGTGCTTATTCATAAAATTCATCTCCTTGAAACCTGCAAAAAACATCCTGAATCACTACCCTAAACCAAGCACACATCAAGCCAACACAAAGAATTATTAAAAATAATAATTAAAATCAACATCTTAAAAGAAAAAAATCACTATTAACAATCAACCACGCGTGGGCGCAAAATGACACATGTGGCATTTCTTGACCGCGCTTAAAGAGGCGTTGTGACACAACCCACTCATTTATGTATAATATTTTTTAATAAATATACAACCATATACTGTTTTTTCATTATGAATGCTTTGTGTGGCTGCTTTATACAGAAGGTGGTGCTGCTTTTATGTAAATGGCGGCAAATCAGAAAGAGCAACCATACAAAGCGCCTCATACACATAAAAGGCATCGCCTATGGATGAGCAACGTCCTGTTAAAATTAGAGTCCGAGGCTTAAGTAAGGTCTTTGGTAAACAACCTCGAAAAGCATTAGAGCTACGCGACCAGGGTCTTAAACGTCCAGAAATCCTTGAGCAAACAGGCCAGACACTCGGCCTTTCCAACATATCCTTCGATGTTTATGAAGGTGAACTCCTCGTCATCATGGGCCTTTCGGGCTCAGGCAAATCGACACTGATCCGCTGTCTTAATCGCCTGATTGACACAACGGAAGGTGAGATCATCATTGATGATGAAAACATCCCCACCCTGAGTGAAAAAGCGTTGCTGGAGTGCCGACGCCGCCATTTCTCGATGGTCTTCCAAAATTTTGCGCTGTTTCCGCATCGCACGGTGCAAAAAAACGCAGAGTTTGGCTTGGAAATACGCGGCATTGATAAAGCCGAGCGTCATAAAATCGCCCATACCGCCCTTAAACAGGTGGGCCTGGAAGGCTGGGAGAACGCGTATCCCCACCAGCTTTCAGGGGGAATGCAGCAGCGCGTTGGCTTGGCCCGCGCACTGGCTAACGATGCCAGCGTACTGTTAATGGATGAAGCATTTTCAGCGCTTGACCCCTTGATTCGCAAGGACATGCAACTGGAACTTTTGCAGCTCCAAGCCAAAATGCAAAAGACCACGGTCTTCATTACCCACGATTTGGATGAAGCGCTGAATATCGGTGATCGAATCGTGCTGCTTAAAGATGGCGAAGTCGTCCAAATTGGCACTCCTGAAGAAATTCTGACCCAACCTGCGGATGATTATGTGCGTCGGTTTATCGAAGGGGTCGACCGCTCGCGTGTACTAACGGCCGAGAGCGCTATGCGCCCACTGCGTAGCACCGCGCGTGACAGTGATGGCCCCCGCACGGCACTTCACCGCATGCGGGACCACGCGATTGACTCTATCTACGTAACTGACCGTGACCGCCGCCTGCTCGGGCTACTGGAAGCCGAGTCCGCGAGTACGGCGATCAAGGAAGGCGCCGAAAAAATCGCCGACTACCTGACTCAGGACTTCCGCAAAGTGTCCCCCGACGAGCCGTTGCAGAACCTGTTCGCCATGTTTAGTGAAAAGAGCTTTCCTATTGCCGTGGTAGATGAACAGCAACGCCTTCTGGGCGTTGTGGTGAAAGGCGCGGTACTGGATGAATTGGCACGAGCAGGAGAACCGTAATGGACATTCCCCGTATCCCGCTAGGCAGTTGGATCGAAGGTGGCCTCACTTGGCTAACCAGCGAATACTCTGTGGTTACTCGCGGCATTTCACGCTTTACCCAAACCGGGATTAACAGCCTGAATGATGGGCTGATGTGGCTACCGGAGTGGGCACTGCTGGCCATTATTGCCCTGCTTTGCTGGAGGCTTGCGGGCCCGCGCTTGGCACTGGGGGCGGTCCTTGGCTTGGCATTAATCTGGAACATGGGCCTTTGGGGACCCATGATCGAGACGTTAACGCTGGTGGTGATCGCAACCGTCGTTGCCGTTGTCATTGCACTGCCTATCGGCATTACCGCGGCCTTATCGGAACGCCTTTATCGCTTGTTCATGCCGCTGCTGGATTTTATGCAGACCATGCCTGCGTTCGTCTATCTGATACCGGCCATTCCCTTTTTCGGCATTGGTTCTGTGTCCGCCATTTTTGCCACGGTTATCTTTTCCATGCCGCCCGCCATTCGCTTTACGACGCTCGGCATTCGTCAGGTACCTACAGAGTTAATAGAAGCTGCGGATGCTTACGGCGCTACTCGAAGCCAAAAACTATTTAAAGTGCAGCTACCGCTCTCGTTACCTACTGTGATGGCGGGCATTAACCAAACGATCATGCTAGCGCTTTCCATGGTGGTTATTGCCGCGATGATAGGTGCCGATGGGCTAGGCAGCGAAGTATGGCGTGCAATACAGCGCCTGCGCCCAGGCGACGGCTTTGAAGCCGGTATTGCCGTTGTTATTCTGGCCATGCTGCTTGACCGTTTAACGCAGTCGTTACGCAAGACCTCAAGGTAAGCTGACTGAAATACCCAACGACAACGAGAAAATGAGAAGTAGCTTGATGGGGTGTTAGCCCCTTTGACTTGATGAGCTTTATTTTCACGACCATGCTGAATTGCCTAACATGATGTTATGTTAAGGCAAACAATACAAAAGGGAGCAAGTGAATGAAAACACGTATGCTAAATCGTCGTATCCGTCTGGCCTCTGCCGCATTGATTGCAGGTACTGGGTTAGTCGTAGGCAGTGCCGCTCAGGCGCAGGATCAAGGCACCATCAATCTTGCGTATGTTGAATGGTCGTCAGAAGTAGCCTCCACTAACGTCGTTGCTGCGGTGTTGGAGCAGGCTGGCTACGAAGTAGACATGACTTCGCTTTCCGCAGCGGCCATGTTCCAGGCACTTTCAACCGGTGACGCCGATGCGATTGTTGCCGCATGGCTGCCAACAACGCACGCTGAGTACATGGAGCGCATTGGTGACCACGTCGAAGACTTGGGCCCCAACCTGGACGGCACCAAACTGGGGCTCGTCGTACCGTCTTACACAGACGTTGACTCGATTGCCGACCTTAATAGCAACGCAGACCTCTTTAACAGTGAGATCATCGGTATAGATCCTGGTGCAGGCCTGATGGGCTTGACGGAGCAAGTTGTCGATACCTATGACCTTGATCTTCGCCTGCGCAGTGGCAGCGATGCCACGATGGTGGCAGCGCTTAGCAACGCCATTAATAATGAAGAAGATATCGTGATCACTAGCTGGACGCCCCACTGGATGTTTGCACGCTGGGACCTTAAATACCTGGAAGACCCAGAAAACGTGTTTGGAGGCGCTGAGCAAATTCATACCGTTGTACGTAACGGCTTTGCCGATGAAATGCCAGAAGCCTACGCGATTCTCAATGCATTCGAATGGACCCCAGAACAGATGGGTGAAGTAATGCTGATGAATCAGGAGGACGGAAGCGACCCTTACGAGAACGCCAAGAAATGGGTCGAAGAAAACCAGGATGTGGTTGAGCAATGGCTAAATAGCTAATCACTATCCACCACTGTGCCGACGTCAGTTGATACTGGGGTCGGCACCTTTGTTTGCACTTACAAAACAGTTCCAATAAAACAGCAATACAATGCTTGTTAATATATAGTTAAGCAAAACGACACTACGCGTGTTTTCTAATTAAAACGGAGAGGTACTCGTGGATAAACAAGAGCCCAATAGCTCCCCTGAGGAGCCAAAATCCCCTGAAGGCATACCCGCTCCCGATGGGGCGGCAAACCTGATCGATACCGACTACGTTGTTGGTCAGGACAACATTACGACCAATAAAATGGGCTTTGACCTTGACCTGCACGGCAAGGTGTTTAGCATTTCAGCGATTATTGTACTGCTATTCGTGGTCTTGACGCTGGCGCTGCAAGACACCATTGCGCCGGTATACGATTCCATTTTCAACTTCCTAACCGGCAACCTGTCCTGGTTTTTTATCACGGCTGCCAACATATTCGTTATTTTATGTGTTGGTTTGATTTTCTCCCCGTTGGGTAAAATCCGCCTTGGTGGCGTCGACGCCAAACCGGATTACACCTATATGGGCTGGTTCTCTATGCTGTTTGCCGCTGGCATGGGCATTGGCTTGATGTTCTTTGGCGTAAATGAGCCACTTACCCACTTCGGCACCGCCTTTGATGGCAGTAATTGGGCACCGCTTGGCGGCGCCGAAGGCAACGCTGCAGCAGCCACATCGCTTGCCATGGCAGCCACCATTTACCACTGGGGCCTGCACCCTTGGGCGATTTACGCCATCGTGGCACTTTCGCTGGCCCTGTTCTCGTTCAATAAAGGCTTGCCGCTTTCAATGCGCTCGGTGTTTTACCCCATTTTGGGTGAGCGCGTTTGGGGCTGGCCAGGCCATGTGATCGATATTCTGGCGGTGTTTGCATCGCTGTTTGGTTTGGCTACGTCACTAGGCCTAGGTGCCAGCCAGGCGGCAGCGGGGCTTTCGTATTTGTTTGGCGCGCCTGAAAGCGATGTCACGATGATTCTATTGATCGTCGGCATTACCCTGGTGGCGATTGCATCCATTGTTGCTGGTGTTGATAAGGGCGTGCAACTGCTCTCCAAGATCAACATCGCCATGGCGGCGTTGCTACTGTTCTTTGTGATTGCGGTAGGCCCGACTCTGTTCATCGCGACGGGCTTCTTTGAAAACCTGTGGAGCTATGCGACTCACTTCACCGCGCTTTCAAACCCGTTCGGCCGTGAAGATGCTAACTTCAGCCAAGGCTGGACGGCCTTCTACTGGGCATGGTGGATCTCCTGGTCTCCTTACGTCGGCATGTTTATCGCCCGCGTATCACGCGGCCGTACGGTTCGAGAGTTTTTGATTTCCGTACTTATTATCCCCTCAGTAGTATCGGTACTTTGGATGACGACCTTTGGCGGCACCGCCATTGATCAATATGTAAGCCAGGGTATTAGCACCGTGCGCGATGCGGGCGTCGACCTTCAGCTGTTCCTGATGCTGGAGCAATTGCCACTGGCACAAATCACCTCTTTCGTGGCGATTTTGCTGGTCATCATCTTCTTTGTCACCTCCTCCGACTCAGGCTCGCTTGTGATTGACTCCATCACTGCGGGCGGCAAAGTGGATGCCCCCACACCGCAACGCGTGTTCTGGGCGATCATTGAAGGCGCCATTGCCATTGCGCTGCTGCTGGGCGGCGGCCTTACGGCGCTACAAACCATGGCCGTTTCCACCGGTTTCCCGTTCACCATTATTCTATTGGTGGCGTGCTACGCAATCGTCAAAGGCTTGATGAGCGAACCCAAAGCAGTGTAATTAATCGGTACGCATGACCAAAACGGGCAGCCCAAGGGCTGCCCGTTTTTTTATGGGTGCCGTGCTAGCACCAGATATTTTTTAAAGGCGTATCTGGCTGATAATGGGTGGCAATTTGCGCCTGGAGAAGTTCTGCCGTGGCCAATGCATCGAGCAGCGCATGATGCCCCTGGTAGGCAGGCAAACCATAGCGGGCACGGCTAGCGTTTAAACGTATTGAAACCGGGGGGCGTCCCAACCAGCGGCGAAAACGTGCCCATAACGTTTGTCGATGTATCCTCGCCTCAAGCGACATCGTATCGATCATTGGGAACATCACCCCCTCGCCCCGCCGTGCTTTAATCGCCGTATCCAGGAAGGGCCGCTCAATATTGCGAAAGTGCACCACGACCAAATGGCCCGCGAGCGCGTCCAACAACTCATCCAGCACCACGTCCAAATCCGGGGCATCTGCCACCTCGGAATGGGTAATATGGTGGAAAGCTATCGAGGATTCAGACAGCGTTCTAGTGGGCTTGACGACCCAATAACGGCGCTCCGCGAGCTTGATACGGTCCAGTGTAAACGGCACGACGCCCATACTGACAATGGCATGGCGCCGCTCATCCAAACCGGTGGTTTCCAAATCCAGCGCAACCATCGGCACGTCAGCAATGGGGGTATCACCAGAAGGCAGTGATGTGGCAAAAAACCGCTGGATAGCAGGGTCTTTCGCCTGGCGCTCACGCTGCGCCATATAGTCAATCCAGTCGGGCTGGGTGATGCGGTGACGCGGGCGAATGCCTAGCATGTTAGTGCCTCTGCCGTTGAGCGGGCACCGGGTAACGGAACTTTAAAAATTTCTGAGCATTGCTAAGCACATGGAAAGCATCTTTCAGCGTATGCCGCTCGCTGTCCTCTACATTTTCAGGCTCAATATTGTTATCTGGCTCTCGGTCTTCCTGAATATCGATCATCTGGTGGCGCAACCGCGTCATACATAAAAACTCAAACGCATAGCTCAGCTTATCGCTAACACCTGGGGCTAAAAGCTGGGTATCGCTTATATCTTTTAGTCGCTGAAACGTATTTTGCGCTTTGGAACCACACGCCAGCGCATGGATACGGATTAGATCAACCATCGGCGCTGTGCCACGGCGTTTCAGGTTAATTGAATTGTTATGCTTGCCATCCTTTTCCATGACAAAGGTACGGAAGAAACCAAGCGGCGGCGTACGGTTCAACGCGTTACGCGCCATTGCCGCTAAAAACAACGGCGATTCAGCAGCTCTACGCGCAATTAGATCCTGTAGCGTTTCAACAAAATGTTCTTCGCCATAGATGCTATCAAGGTCAAAGAAGATCGAACTCTGCAGCAGCTTTTTAGGCGTCGGATTGGAAATCCAGTCTTCAAAATAGCCTTTCCAAACGCTCAGCGGCTGACGCCACTCTTGATTGGTGGCCATGATATCGCCTTTGCAGTAGGTGTAACCGCAGGCATCCAGCCCATCGCTAACAAACTTGGCCAGCGCATAAAAATAAGCATCATGCTCTTCAGGGATAAAGTCATCAGACAAAATGAGCGCGTTATCCTGGTCAGTCACAATGCTTTGTTCATTGCGTGCCATTGAGCCATTAACCATAAAACAGTAAGGCACCGGCGGTGGCCCAAGCTCAGCTTCGGCCAATTCCAGCAGGCGCCGGAAGAAGCTACGCCCCACCGTTGAAAGCGCGCTGCCCACCATTTGCGAGTTAGCGCCCTCCTGAACCATTCGTACAAACGCCGCACTAACATCAGGCGCCAGCTTGGCAAGCCCTTGTGCGCTGGACTGATTGAAAACATTGCTGACCAGGTAGAGTCCGCTATGCGTTTCATAGCGAATAATATCGGAAAGGTGCACCACGCCAACAGGCCGCTGCCGATACAGCACCGGCAAGTGATGAACATTGTTGCGCAGCATGGTCAGCATAGCCTCATATATCGACGCATCCGACTGTATGGTAATCAAATGAGAGGACGCGACATCGCCAATCGCGGTTTGCGGTGAAAGCCCCTCTGCCACGACCCGGGTTCTAAAGTCACTATCGGTAAAAATACCCACCATTTTCCATTTGGCGCCCTCGCTGTCTTGAAAACTGTAGCGCGGGCTGCCGGTGCATTGGGTGAGCACAATGGCCGCTGATGCCTGGGCATCGTTAATTTGCTGGGCAACCTGCTGAAGGCTGGTGGTGGATGCCACCATGACGGGATAGCGGGTCACCAGTTTGCGAATACGCGTGACCATCATATCGTTCGACTTTTTTTGTTGCTCGGCAACCGTTTCAAGCCGTGGCCGCTCAAGCTCTACAAAGTCAGCGAAGTTATCGTCCTCTTCGCATAAGCGCTGAAAGACATCGTTGGGAATAAAATAGATCAGCGTATCTTCAATCGCCTGGGCCGGGAAGCGCACTTTGTGATTCCGCAATAAGCTAAAGTGGCCAAAAATATCCCCCTCGCCTAATCGGTTATAAAGCTCACCCTGGCGGCGATACACCTCAACGGCGCCACTTCTTATAAAGCACAGCTCACTAACGATATCATTTAGCTCCAGGATCTCGCTGCCCGTTTTGAAATAGCTGACCTCAACGCGCTCGGCAATCGCATCAAGCAGCTCATCCGAGAGACCATCAAAAGGAGGAAACTGGCCCATAAATTGGCGTATTTCAAGTAGCTCTACGTCCATGTGATCTCCCAAGACGTGTCTAATAGATAAGCCGAGTTTGGCTCGGTTCATCACTAGCGTAAACCCTGGACGCAAAAAAAGCCCGACACCTGGGTGTCGGGCTTTGATGGTGTATCAACTAGCGATGGCTTAGGACTGGTTTGCCATCTCTTGAACACGCTGCATCATTTCCGGATCTTGCTGGATAGACTGACCGATAGCATTGAAGGTATCGACATCCAAGCCGCTGTCTTCAACCACTTCGATCATACGATCATTTGCTTCGGCGCGAACTTCCTGTTGGGCTGACTCATCTCCTGCCTCCTGCAGACGCTGTGTATACTCTTGCGAGATCACGGCGATTTCTTGAGAAGCATCGGCGAACTGCTGTAACTGCTGGTCAGAAAAATCCTGGGCGGGTGCTGCTTGCTGAGTAGCCATGGGATCCTGAGCCGGGTCCTGCGCTTGCTGGGCGTTGGCAGTAGATGCCATTAAGCCAGTGGCGAGCAGGGCAGCAGAGAATAGAGCAGTTATACGTTGCATAGTAAGAAACCTCATTGACGCGATATGAATGTGGTAAATGTGACGCAAGGATTCAGCACAGGTTCAATTTTTTAAGTAAGAGAACGTAACAAAATGAAGTTACGATAATAACAACACACATAAAAATATATAAAAACAGTTTATATTCAATCACTTATACAAAAAAATACCGCTATCATTTTGAATAATATTCGTGCACTTTTTTATAAATAGAAGCGCATCAAGGGAAGAAGCTGGCTTTAGCTCTTTAATCCAGCCTTCTATAGCCGTTCCAGGTACCCTACTCCGCCCAGGTTATGCATCTGCTGGCGTACCCATTGGCTACGCCTTTCCACTTGGGCGTCAGGTCGAGAGGCGCTGCGGGTGCGTGGGCTGGGGAGGATGGCCGCGAGCAGGCTTGCTTGGCGCTCCGTCATCGCTCCACCGGAGGCGCCAAAATAGTGTTGCGCTGCGGCTTCCAGGCCAAACACGCCGCTATCCCATTCAGCGATATTCAGATACACCTCAAGAATACGCTGTTTGCTCCAGAAAATTTCAATCAACAGTGTGAACCAGGCCTCTAACGCTTTGCGCGTCCAACTGCGCCCACTCCACAAAAAAACATTTTTGGCTGTTTGCTGACTCAGCGTGCTGGCGCCGCGCAAACGGCCGCCATCACGACTGGCTTCCCAGGCGCGTCGCAACTCAACAAAGTCAAAGCCTCGATGCAGAGGGAAGCGCTGATCTTCAGCAGCAATCACCGCCAACTTGGCATTGCTGGATAAATTGTCCCAGCTTCGCCACTGATGCTGAATGCGAATAGGTTCGCTGTTTACCCAGCTCTGTATTTTGCGCTCCACCATGATCATGGAGCCTGGCAAGGGCACAAAACGAAACAGAATGACCAGCGCCACAGAAAGGAGCACAAAAACCAGCACGCCGCGCCACACAAGACGCCATAGCTGACGAAGAAAGCGGCTCAGCGTACGTTTAAGCATCGTTATCCTTAAGATTTCATAAGATGTTCCGCATGATAACGTAGATGCTCCTCAATGAACGAGGCAATAAAGAAGTAACTATGGTCGTAACCTGGCTGACGACGCAGTGTCAGCGGATGATCATGCGCGTCACATACGGCTTCAAGCCGCTCGGGCTTGAGCTGCTCTTCTAAAAACTGGTCCGCCTCGCCCTGGTCAATAAACAGCCGTTGACGCGAGGCGCCATTAGCGACCAATTCACAAGCATCGTACTGACGCCAGGTGGACTGGTCCTCACCCAAATAGCTGGTAAACGCCTTTTGACCCCAAGGGCAGTTCATCGGGTTCACAATCGGCGAGAATGCTGACACCGAGCTAAAACGCCCTGGATGACGCAACGCTAAAATTAATGCCCCGTGGCCGCCCATCGAGTGGCCGCTAATCGACTCACGCCCGTTTACCGGGAAGTGCTGGCGTACAACGGAAGGCAACTCTTCAACGATATAGTCGTACATTCGATAGTGTGGCTTCCACGGCGCTTGGGTAGCGTTGACATAAAAACCTGCCCCCGAGCCAAGGTCATAACTATCGTGCTCGCCCGGTAAGTCTGTGCCACGCGGGCTGGTATCCGGACAAACGATAGCAATCCCAAGCTCTGCCGCTATCCGCTGGGCGCCCGCTTTCTGCATGAAGTTTTCATCGTTGCAGGTAAGCCCGGATAACCACCATAAAAGCGGTACACGCTCGCTTTCGGCTTGTGGCGGTAAGTACACCGCAAATTCCATATCGCAATCCAGCGCCCGAGAGTAATGGCGGTAGCGTTTGTGCCAGCCACCAAAACTGCGATTGGCAGACACCAGTTCCAGGGTTTCACTCATGCTCATGGGGCAGGCTCCTTGCGAAAAGAGAAGCGCGGCAGTGCTGCCTGCCGCGCTTTATCAGTAAATTAACAATACAGACCTGTTAATAACGACCTAGTAATGCAGAACGGTGCGGATGCTCTTGCCCGCATGCAGCAGTTCAAACGCTTCGTTGATTTTCTCAAACGGCATATCGTGAGTAATAAAATCATCAATATTAATTTCACCGTTCATGTAACGCTCAACGTAGCCTGGCAGTTCACTGCGGCCTTTCACACCACCAAACGCGGAGCCTTTCCAAACGCGCCCGGTCACCAGTTGGAACGGACGTGTGGAAATCTCTTCCCCCGCACCGGCGACGCCAATCACGATCGATTCGCCCCAGCCTTTGTGGCAGCACTCAAGCGCTGAGCGCATCACATTGACGTTACCGATACACTCAAACGAATAGTCCACGCCACCATCGGTCAAATCAACAATAACCTGCTGAATGGAGTCGCTGTAATCCTTGGGGTTTACAAAGTCAGTCGCGCCAAACTGCTTGGCCAGCTCAAACTTATCCGCATTAACGTCAATGGCGATAATTCGACCCGCTTTCGCCATGACCGCGCCCTGGATTACCGCCAGACCAATCGCCCCCAAACCAAAGACTGCGACGGTAGCGCCTGGCTCTACTTTTGCAGTATTGAGTACCGCGCCAATACCGGTAGTTACGCCACAGCCCAGCAAGCAGATTTTATCCATCGGGGCTTCTTTGGAAACCGCCGCTAACGAGACTTCAGGAAGTACGGTGTATTCGCTGAACGTGGACGTTCCCATGTAGTGGTGCAGCATCTTGCCATCCAGCGAGAAGCGCGAGGTGCCGTCGGGCATTACGCCTTTACCCTGGGTGGCACGCACGCTGCCGCACAGGTTGGTTTTACCTGACAGACAGAATTTGCACTTGCCACACTCAGCGGTATATAGCGGAATAACATGGTCGCCAGGCTTGAGGCTGGTCACCCCTTCACCTACTTCCTGAACGACACCAGCGCCTTCATGACCCAGCACTGAAGGGAAGAGTCCTTCCGGGTCAGCGCCCGACAACGTATAAGCATCGGTATGACAAACGCTAGTAGCCGCCATTTTTACCAACACTTCGCCCGCTTTCGGGCCTTCCACATCAATTTCAACCAGCTCAAGCGGTTTACCCGCCTCTAACGCAACGGCAGCACGTGATTTCATAGTGTCACTCCTTAAGACAGTGGCGCAGTAAGTCGCCTGAACAGATAACGTATTGCTCCAATAGCGACAGTGTAAGGTAGCTAGAGGTACTAGAAAAAGCGGGATATACTCATAATATTATTGCCACTGAGCAACAATCACCTACAACGGATGAGCCTCCATGCAGCGCTGGGATCGTGTCGAAGCCTTTATTGAAGTAGTCAGACTGGGCACATTTTCTGCGGCCGCAAACCATCTAAAAGTATCAACCTCGCATATTAGCCGCTTGGTGAGCCAACTCGAAAACCAGCTCGGCATTCAGCTTCTCTACCGTACAACGCGTCAAATACGCTTAACGGATGCAGGCGCTCTGTATATGGAGCATTGTCAGCATCTGTTTGATGGATTGAAAGATGCCGAACAGGCGCTGAGCGAACTGCAGGCCAAGCCTCGGGGCCTGCTTAAGCTGACCTCAGCCACTACCTTTGGCGAGCGTTATATCGCACCACTAGTTAATGAATTTCAATGCCTACATCCTGATCTTGAAGTGTACATGCATTTTACCAACCGGCCCGTTGAACTCATTGAGGAAGGCTTTGATATCGCCATTCGCATGGGCGTATTAAAGGATTCAAGCCTGATCGCCAGGCGCCTGTGCGACCGACGTGAATATGTTGTCGGCTCCCAGGATTACTTTCGCCAGACACCGCCTCCTCACACGTTGGCGGAACTTGGCCAACATCGTTGTTTGGTAGGTTCACGGCCTAATTGGCTGTTTGATAGCAACGGCCAACGCCGCGAAGTACGCGTAGAAAGCTGCTGGACGGGTAACTCCGGGCCCGCCCTGCTGGATGCCGCGCTTAAGGGCCTGGGCCTTGCCCAACTGCCCGACTATTACGTAGCACCTCACCTTGCAAGTGGCGAACTCATCGCCGTACTGGAACCCTTTCAGCACCATGATACGGCTGTCTGGGCGGTTTACCCCCGCCACCGCCACTTGTCCCCCAAGATTCGTCAATTGGTCGATTATCTGGTGGCCAATATGTCGCGAGTACTGCCGAACACGCCATCACTTTAACGCCAGGGCCGACCTTTCGCTTGCCATAGCCCTTCCTGCGCTTACGGTATTTCATTTTTTAAATCCCGCTATACGTAAAGCCGTTTGCGCCCTTATACACTTCAACGTAGTGTCATCTTTTAGCCCCAATGGGCTTTTTTTTTGCTACAAACCTCCACTCTAACGACATAAAACTTATGACACCCCCTAAAAATCATGAAAAAAACCTAAAGCGTGGTGCGTTTACCCGCTTTCTCGATAGCGTTGAGTGGCTTGGCAACTTGCTCCCTCATCCGGTCACGCTATTTGCCATTTTATGTGTCCTTGTGGTGATAGCCAGCGGTATTGCCGGTGCCTTAGGCGTGTCAGTTGCCGACCCACGCCCCGCTAACGAGGGCGAATGGATTGCGGTTAATTCCCTCCTTAACGCCGAAGGCTTACGCCGGCTGGTCACCGAGATGGTGACAAACTTCACAGGCTTTGCGCCTTTAGGCACTGTGCTGGTTGCCATGCTGGGCGTTGGCGTAGCCGAACACTCAGGGCTACTTTCTGCCAGCATGAGAGCGTTGGTGCTTAACCGCTCACCCCGCATCGTTACCTATGCCATTGTGTTTGCGGGCATTATGTCCAACATGGCGGCCGAGCTTGGCTACGTTGTACTTATTCCTCTGGCCGCCATGATCTTCCATTCACTTGGCCGCCACCCTTTGGCGGGTCTCGCTGCAGCTTTCTGTGGTGTTTCCGGCGGCTACAGCGCCAACCTGCTCATTGGAACCGTCGACCCGTTACTTTCTGGTATTACTCAAGAGGCCGCTCGCCTACTGGACCCGGCTTATGTAGTAGGCGCTGAAGCAAACTGGTTCTTCATGTTTGTCAGCACCTTCTTTGTGACCTTGATCGGCGGCCTGGTTACCGAACGTATCGTGGAACCGAAGCTTGGCAAATACGATGCCGCTGATGCCGATAGCGACATTGGCCAGCAGTCCATGCAAGGGCTTTCCGCTGAGGAGAAGCGGGCGCTAAAAGGCACGGGGTTAGCCACGCTGGTGCTTATTGGCTTAATTGCCATGACCGTGGTACCTGAAAATGGCATCTTGCGTAATCCAGAAACAGGGCTAATCAGCGGCTCGCCCTTCCTGAGCGGCATTGTGGTCATTGTAGCGGTCTCCTTCTCGCTACTGGGCTTCATCTATGGGCGCCTGGCAGGCACGATGCACAATGACCGTGATGTGGTAAATGCCATGGCCAAAAGCATGAGCAGCCTTGGGCTGTATATTGTGCTGGTCTTCTTTGCCGCTCAGTTTGTGGCGCTGTTTAACTGGAGCAATTTTGGTACCGTGACGGCCGTGGCGGGCGCTGATCTGCTGGAGTCGCTTGGGTTACGTGGCCCGGGCCTGTTTGCGCTGTTTATTTTACTGTGTGCGTTCGTCAACCTGTCGCTGGGCAGCGCATCGGCTCAGTGGGCGGTAACCGCTCCGATTTTCGTTCCCATGCTGATGCTGATGGGCTACGCGCCAGAGGTGATTCAGGCGGCCTACCGGATCGGTGATTCTGTCACCAACCTGATCACTCCGATGATGAGCTATTTTGGGCTGATACTGGCGGTTGCGACCCGTTACCGCAACGATATGGGCATTGGCACACTGGTCGCCTTAATGTTGCCCTATACGCTATTCATGCTGATCGGCTGGAGCTTACTGTTCTTTGTGTGGGTGTTTTTGCTGGGTCTGCCTGTTGGTCCTGGCTCTGCAACTCACTACACGCTATAACAAAGGCTCAACGGCATCAGGATTCGTGGAGTACTTGACACTAGATAGCAAAAAGCCCGCCGTTTAAAAAACGGCGGGCTTTTTTTACGCTAGACACTAGCGCCTAAGCACTAACCTGGACTGACTTACTCGTCCAGGAACGAACGTAGCGGCTCAGAACGGCTAGGGTGGCGAAGCTTGCGCAGCGCCTTGGCCTCAATCTGACGAATCCGTTCACGGGTTACGTCAAACTGCTTGCCCACTTCTTCAAGCGTGTGGTCAGTATTCATATCAATACCGAACCGCATGCGCAGTACCTTGGCTTCACGTGCGGTGAGGCCGCCCAGTACGTTACGCGTCGCTTCAATCAAGCCTTCGCCGGTGGCCATATCGATAGGCAGCAGCATGGTGCCGTCCTCGATAAAGTCGCCCAAGTGCGAGTCATCATCATCACCAATCGGCGTCTCCATGGAGATCGGCTCTTTGGCAATTTTGAGCACCTTACGTACTTTGTCTTCCGGCATTTCAAGACGTTCGCCGAGCTCTTCCGGGGTCGGTTCGCGGCCCATTTCCTGCAGCATCTGGCGCGACACGCGGTTAAGCTTGTTGATCGTCTCAATCATGTGAACCGGAATACGGATCGTCCGTGCCTGGTCGGCAATTGAGCGGGTAATCGCCTGACGAATCCACCAGGTCGCATAAGTAGAGAACTTATAACCCCGACGGTATTCGAACTTATCCACTGCCTTCATCAAACCGATGTTGCCTTCCTGAATCAAATCAAGGAATTGCAGACCACGGTTGGTGTACTTCTTGGCAATCGAGATAACCAGACGCAGGTTGGCCTCAACCATCTCTTTCTTGGCGCGGCGTGCTTTTGCCTCACCAATCGACAGCTTGCGGTTCACCTCTTTCAAATCCGCCACGGTGAGCTGCACCATGTCTTCTTCGAAAGCAATTTTACGCTGCGAACGGGCGATATCAGAACGTAACGGCTCAAGACGGTCAGCGTATTTGGGCTGCGCTTCCTGGAACGCATCCAACCACTTGAGGTTAGATTCGCTACCCGGGAACGATTTGATAAACGTCTTGCGCGGCACTTTGGCTTTTTTAACACAAAGCTGCATGACCGCTTTTTCCTGGGCACGCACTTGCTCAACACTAATACGTACCTGGCCTACCAGGCGTTCAAAGTGTTTTGGCACCAGTTTGATCGGCGAGAACAATTCGGCAAGACGAGCCTGCTCGGCTTTCAGCTCGGCGCTGCCGCGACCGTGCTTGGTAAGCGCCGCTCCGGCTAACGCGTTTTGCTCGCGAATTTGCTCAAAACGCGCCCGCGCCTCTTCAGGGTCCGGACCGCCTTCGCTGGCGTTGGAATCTTCGTCATCCTCCTCGCCATCGCTGTCGCCGTCTTCGTCGTCGCTTAAGTCGGTGGCTACCTCAGGTTCAGGCACATCCGCCTCGGCAACGCCGGGGATACCTTCATCGGGATCGATAAACCCTGAGAAAAGATCCGACAGACGGCCAGGCGCTTCTTCATCCTGAGTAGCGTCGTAAGCATCCAGAATGGAGGCGACAGCCCCTGGCAAGTAGGCCAGGGCCGACATGACTTCACGTGTACCCTCTTCGATCCGCTTGGCAATTTCGATTTCGCCTTCACGGGTCAAGAGTTCTACTGTGCCCATTTCACGCATGTACATGCGGACTGGGTCTGTGGTGCGACCCACGTCGCTTTCCACGGCAGCGAGTGCCGCAACGGCCTCTTCCGCAGCGGACTCGTCCGTGGAGTGATCCGACATCATCAAAGTGTCTTCATCAGGCGCTTCTTCAGCGACACGGATACCCATGTCGTTGATCATGCCAATGATGTCTTCCACTTGATCCGGGTCGGCGATATCCTCGGGTAGATGGTCGTTGACCTCGGCATACGTCAGGTAACCCTGCTCTTTGCCGCGCGCGATCAACTCCTTCAGACGTGACTGCTGCTGCGCATTTCCAGCCATAGAAACCCTATCTCGACGAAGAAGAATGAAACACCTGGAGCGCTGAATCGATTAAACTCAACAAGCCGAACAGTATAGCGTAAATAGCTGTATTTTTTCCAGCGAAACGTATTTGCGCGGTCATTCAGGTGTGTTAGGTTGTTCGGTTAGGCCAGCACTTGGTGACTGACCCTATATCTGGTGTTGGTGAGGGAAAAATTTAACCCCCTCTCTCCGAACACCGGTCAAAACCGCTGGGCCAACTCGACTACCAAGCCGGCCAAGCGCTGACGCTGCTGTTTATCCAATTTCTGCCCAGCGCGTTCCTGAGCCAACAACGCCTCGTACTCTTCCTGGGGCGAGCGCTTACGTTGCTTCTGCTGCAAGTGCTCAACCAACCCCCTTAACTCTGCTTCTCGTGCTGCCTTGGGGATCAATAACTCCCGCGCGGCAAACTCTGCCAGCACCGCGCCCTGTGGCGTACCCTGAAAATGCGCCAGCACGACCTGCGGACTGCGATAGCGTCCGGCCTGCAAGAGCACGATCAAATCGCGACAGAGCGGCGTATCCGCATCATCAGGCAGCCACTCCAGATTATCCGGCAAGGCTGACACTACGCTCGGCTCGTGCAGCAGAAGCTGCACGATGCGCCCAACGGGCGTAAGCACCCGGTTACGTGCACGTGACGTAGCTCCAGTAGAGCCCGCCTCTACAGTACTCGTCTGCTCCGCGCTATCTTCGACAACAGGTTCAGCCGCCTCCCAATACGCTTGCCCCTTGGGTGCCGCTGTGCGCTTATCCAACAGCGCTTGCAACTGCTTTTGCGCCAAGCCACTGCGCTTGGCAAGCGCTTCAAGCAGTAACGATTTGAGCATGCCATCAGGTACTTTGTTCAACGCTTCAAGTACCTGGCTTGCAAATCGCTCGCGCCCCTCCACCGTGTTTAAATCACGGCCCTGAGCCGCCTGCTCAAACAAAAACTCCGACAGCGGCATCGCACAGGTAACACGATCCTTAAACGCTTCGGCACCTTCACGACGCACCAGCGTATCCGGGTCATCACCTTCTGCCAGAAATAGAAAACGCGCCTCACGGCCGTCAATCATCAACGGCAGCGCGGTTTCCAGTGCTCGACTGGCGGCCTGGCGGCCAGCGCGGTCGCCATCAAAACAGAACACCACTCGGCTGACCAAACGAAACAGACGGCTTAGATGATCTTCGGTCGTCGCGGTTCCCAGCGTAGCCACCGCGTTATGGATGCCGTATTGCGCAAGCGCCACAACGTCCATATAGCCTTCTACCATCACCAGCTGCTCAAGCTTGCTGGATGCCTGGCGCGCTTCATAAAGCCCATAAAGCTCGCGCCCTTTATGAAACACAGGGGTTTCTGGTGAGTTGAGGTATTTGGGCTGCTCGTCGCCCATCACTCGCCCACCAAATGCAATCGTTCGCCCTCGTAAATCGCGGATCGGAAACATCACCCGATCCCGAAAACGATCGTAAGTACGCCCCGTATCTTCACGATGGATCAACAGGCCATACTCAATCTGGACAGGTTCTGATATCTCCCGCTCACCAAGGTGCTGCTTGAGCGCTTCCCAGCCGCCAGGCGCGTAGCCTATGCCGTAGGCATTGATCACCTCAGCAGAAAGCCCTCGGTTTTCCAGATATTGCTGGGCGCCTTGCCCTTCGCGCATTTTAAGGCGCTCGCGATAAAAGCTTGCCGCAAGCTCGAGCAGGTTAACGCCCTCTTTGCGCTTTTTTTCACGCTGATGTGCACGCGGGTCGTCAGCGCCTTCGCGCGGCACGTCAAGACCCAGCCGCCCGGCCAACTGCTCCACCGCTTCAGGAAACGGCAATTTGTCGTATTCCATCAAGAAGCGTAGTGCATTCCCATGCACGCCACAGCCAAAGCAGTGATAAAACTGTTTATCAGCACTTACCGTAAACGAAGGCGTTTTTTCCTGATGAAAAGGGCAAAGACCCGAGTAGTTCCGGCCAGCCTTTTTAAGCTGCACACGCTCACCAACCACTTCCACCACGTCAACGCGGCTAAGCAAATCGTCAATAAAACGCTGGGGAATCTGGCCTGCCATTTACAACGGCACCCTCGCGCATGTGCGCTAAACGCTTGCTTAACGTCATCTGGCGGACTGCCCAATCACCTTAAACAGCGTAGAAAACTGAAAAAACAAACGGCCACCTAGTGGCGGCCGCTTGGCATCCCTCTTGAGACAACCAGCTAACCGCTCTGGCTCTCTCGGGTACGGATCAATAGAGCCGTTCGAAACGCTTTTGCTCACGCTGAACTTTCTTGGCGTGGCGTTTTACGGCAGCTGCCGCTTTGCGTTTACGCTCAGCAGTCGGCTTCTCATAGTGCTCGCGACGGCGTACTTCAGAAAGAACACCAGCTTTTTCGCAAGAACGCTTGAAGCGACGCAGGGCGACGTCAAACGGCTCGTTATCACGTACTTTTACAGAAGGCATTAAGCACTCACCTACCTTAAGGAGTCTTGAGTTCGAAAGTACGTACACCATCATCGCATTATTGCGAAGAACATAGCGTACGACCCAGTTTTTACAGCGCACGATAGTTTAGTCGTGGTTGGCAATGATTGCAAACTGCACCCCTGACATTGTGTAATCAATGCCACCTTTATGGGCGTTAGACATGTTAAAATTTTGCCTTATGCAATCTGTTAGCCCTCTGTAGAGACTTCCTATGCGTGTGCTTGGCATCGAAACTTCCTGCGACGAAACCGGCGTTGCTCTTTATGACACCTCCCGCTCAGGGGGCGACGGCCTGCTGGCCGATGCGCTGTATAGCCAAATTGCCATGCACGCCGAGTATGGCGGCGTGGTGCCCGAGCTTGCCTCACGGGACCACACGCGCAAGCTGCTCCCTTTGATTGAGCAAGTGTTAAGTGATGCCAAGCTAACAAGAAACGATTTAGAGGGTATTGCCTATACCGCAGGCCCGGGGTTGGTAGGCGCGCTCATGGTGGGTGCCAGTACGGCCCACGGTATGGCCCGTGCACTGGGCATTCCGGTATTGGGCGTACACCACATGGAAGGTCATCTACTCGCTCCCATGCTGGAAGACGATGCGCCAGCGTTTCCTTTTGTGGCCCTACTGGTATCTGGTGGCCATACCCAGTTGGTGGAAGTCCAAGGACTTGGAAGCTATCAGCTATTGGGTGAATCCGTTGATGATGCGGCCGGTGAAGCGTTTGATAAAGCCGCTAAAATGCTCGGCCTTGCTTATCCCGGCGGCCCGTTGGTGGCCAAGCTTGCCGAACAGGGCGACCCCAAACGGTTTCGTTTTCCACGTCCGATGACTGACCGGCCGGGGCTTAATTTCAGTTTCTCAGGGTTAAAAACGCATACCTTAACGGCCATACGTCAGTTGGAAGCGGCTGGCGAGCTTGACGAGCAGGCGCGCGCTGATGTGGCCCGCGCCTTTGAAGAAGCCGTGGTCGATACACTGGTCATCAAATGCCGACGGGCGCTGGACCAAACGGGGTTAAAACGGCTGGTGGTGGCTGGCGGGGTGAGCGCCAATCACCGGTTGCGTGAGCGCCTGGCACTTGAGTGTCAAAAACGTCAGGCAAAGGCCTACTATCCTCGCGGCCGGTTCTGCACGGATAACGGCGCCATGATCGCGTACGTGGGCGCGCAGCGCCTGGCCGCTGGAGAACAGGACAAGGATGGCGTTATGCAGGCTACGCCGCGCTGGCCGCTTGATCAGTTGACGCCTCCCAACGCCGAATAATTAGCGACGCCCCAGGCGCGGCTCATCGCCGCGTCTTAATCTGCGAATATTAAGCCCATGACGCAGCAGCACCAGTAGGCTCAAGCCGCCCACTACGCCCACATAAGCAGGCGCCAGCCAGATACAGGCAAGCGGCGCCACCAGCGCGCTTAACAAGGAAGCCATTGCCGCGGTTTTTAAGCGCCACGCCAGCAAGGTCCACACCCCCACGCTCACCAGCGCAACACCCGGGGTCAACACCAGCAGCACGCCCAACGCGCTGGCGACGGCCTTTCCGCCACGAAAGCCATACCATACCGGGTAGCTATGCCCCAGTAATACCGCCAGCCCAATCAGCCCCTGCCAACTGACCGGTAACGCCATTAATTTACTGGCAAGCACTATGGGTACGCCTTTTAACGCATCCAGCAAAAGCGTGGCACCCGCTAGGCGCGGCCCATAAAGGCGTAACACGTTAGAAAAACCGGGATTACCGGAGCCACAGCGACGAGGATCGCCCACTCCCGCTATCCGGCAAACACTAATCGCTGCCAGCCAACTGCCGCTTAAATAGCCGAACACTAACCACGCCATGGCGCCTTTTCCATCCTACTGTCGTTTCGTTTCATCCTAACGTACAATCGCCCGCTTGTTGTCGCCGAGGAAGAGCTTGTGGACCGCATTTTGATCGAAGCACTCAAGGTAGACACCGTGATTGGTGTTTACGATTGGGAACGCACCATCCAACAGTCGCTTAGCCTGGACTTAACCCTGGCGACCGATATTCGCCCGGCTGCCGCTACTGACGATTTAAGCTTAACGCTAGACTATGCGGCTATCTGCCAGCGTATCCAACGATTCGCTGACACGCATCAATTCGCGCTGGTGGAGACCTTCGCGGAACGCTTGGCTGACTGCCTGCGCAGCGAGTTTTCCATTACCTGGTTACGCTTGCGGGTGCGTAAACCCGGCGCGGTGCCGCAAGCGGCGAGCGTAGGCCTTGAAATTACACGTGGCGAGCTACCGGAGGCCACAAGGACATAATCTCATGAGCCTGGTTACCGTCAGTTTAGGCAGCAATATTGATCCTGTGCGTCATATCCGCCTGTGTCTCGATGCACTTTTCGATACCTTCGGGCCTTTAAATGTCTCGCGCGTTTTTGAAAGCGAGCCGGTTGGTTTTAGCGATACCCGTAATTTTTATAACCTGGTCGTGGCCTTCGAAAGTAACTGGTCGCCGAGTGAATTACAGGCATGGGCCAAGGCTTTGGAAATTATTCATGGCCGTAAGCAGGGCTTGGACAAATACAACCCTAAAGCGCTGGATATCGACCTGCTAACAGTGGGTAACCTGCAGGGCGTCGTTGAAGGTGTTGCACTGCCCCGCGCCGAGATGACCGAAAGCGCATTCGTGTTACAGCCCTTGGCGGAGCTGCTACCTAACGAACGGCACCCGGCTTGCAACACGCCTTACGCCACACTTTGGAATAATTTTTCGCTGGGGAATCAGCGGCTTTGGGCGGTAGATTTTACCTGGGGTAACGCCTGGATATCGCACGCGGAGCCTGCGCTCTGTACGTCCCAGGCTCGCTAAACCTCTTCTGCTTGGCTAATCATTCGCTTAACGCATCACTGACCGCTTGCTGGCGCTGTTCACGTAGCGCCTGGCCTAATTCAGCCCCCTTGAATCCTTGAGCGATGAGCCCCTGCGGGCTAACGCTGCGTGCCGCCTGCCAAGCAACCTGTAGCGGCTGGGCATACTCTTTTTCAATAACACCGGCACTTTCAATCACACCGACTAACGTGAGCTGTGTGGCGACCTGGTCAGGCTTACGAAAACCATCCAGGCGTTCTAGCCAATGCAGCACAGCTATCGCCTCTAAAGGCTCTTTCAGCAACGATAGGGTCAACGCGACATAGCGCGCCAACAGCGCTACGGCATTGGGTAAACGTAGCGTTGACGCCAATGCCTCGCGACCCGCATCGTCCAGCACGCTCACCAGTAATGCATAGCGCCAATGTGCCAGCGGCGTTGAGCTATCGTCAGGCACGTATTGCAGTGCGGCCAAGCCGCTCTGCAGTTTTTCTGCTGAGAACGGCCACCATATTGCCAGCGCTTCACACTGCGCCAACGTCGTGAAGTAAGCTTCGGGGCTGGGTTCACCCAAGGCTTTTTCGGTTTCGACCCATACCCGTTCAGCGGCTAAATGCTCAAGCTCACCACTGCGGCTAACCTCGGTCATCAGTGCCAGGGTTTCAGAGGCGATAGAGAACCCCAGCGACGCATAGCGGGCTAAAAAACGTGCCGTACGCAGCACCCGCAGCGGGTCTTCACCAAACGCAGAAGAAATATGCCGCAGCACGCGTTGTTCGATATCCTTCTGGCCATCAAAGGGATCAATCAGCGGCCCATCGACCCGTTGCGCAATGGCATTCACGGTCAGGTCGCGGCGCAGCAGGTCCTCTTCCAGCGTTACTTCGGGGCTGGCATGCACTTCAAACCCGGAATATCCGTGCCCAGTTTTTCGCTCCGTACGCGCCAGCGCATACTCCTCCGCTGTATCAGGGTGCAAAAACACGGGAAAATCTCGCCCCACCGGCTTAAAGCCGCGCTGGCGCATAGCCGCTGGGGTAGCGCCCACCACCACCCAGTCGTTGTCATACACTGGCCAGCCCAGCAGCGCATCGCGAACAGCGCCGCCCACTCGGTATACGTCCAGCCCGGCAATGCACGGATCATTTGAATGCGCCATCACTACCGCCCTCCTCGTTGCTGGCTGGGTACGCTCATTCGCTCACCGGTATCTATATTAAGCGCGGTTAACGTCCCACCCCACACGCAGCCCGTATCCAACGCGTCTACCCGAACCCTGGCGCCCCGAGTCTTTCCTTCTAGCGCGGCCCAGTGCCCAAACAGGAGGTGAGGGTCGTCGTCACGGGCATACTGAAACCACGGCGCAAAGCCAGGCGGGGTGCTCGCAAGGCCCTCTTTAGCAGCAAACTCCAGCCGCCCTTGGCTGTCAATAAAGCGCATACGTGCCATAGCGTTAACAATAAAGCGCAGCCGGTCCATTCCCTCCAGGTCCTCTCGCCAACGATCAGGCTGATTACCAAAAAGCTCGGTCAAGAAATGCCCTGACTGCTCGCTGGTAAGCGCTTGCTCGACCTCACGGCTATAAGCGACAGCCTGCTCTATGCGCCACTGAGGCAGCAAACCGGCATGCGTCATTAGGGTATTGCCTTGCTGCACTGCAAGCGGCTGGCACTGCAGCCAATCCAGCAGTTGCTCGCGATCTGGCGCATTAAGAATATCGTTGAGGGTGTCGTGCTTTTTTTGCCTGCCGCCGCCACGCGCGACCACCAACAGATGAAAGTCGTGGTTGCCCAGCACACAGCGTACCGAGCCGCCCAGTGCGTGCGCTTCGCGTAAACACTCAAGGGAGCCTGGCCCACGGTTGATCACATCGCCCACCAGCCACAAAGTGTCGTGCGAGGGATTAAAGTTCAGGGCTTCAAGTAGCGTCATAAACTCGGCGTAGCAGCCATGCAAATCGCCAATCGCGTAGGTACTCATGCGCGGGCCTTATATAAACGAGGGCATTAAACATGCATATTAAAACGCGCACATTACACATGCTGCGCGGTGTACGATTGCGCTCTGAGCGCCTGTCCTGGCAAGAGCCCCATACCAAACCAGCACGCACTGCCTGGCCGTCAGACTGAACTCAACAATGCTTTAATGCAGTATTCGCGATGGTGATCACTAACGTTAGTGCAACTGACGCGGCACAGCCAAGCGAAAAGGCGCTACGGGCACTTCAAAGGCACGCTGGGTATAGGTGTTCAACAACGTATAGGCACCTTCCATCACGCCCACCGGTGTTTGCAAAATCGCCCGACTGGTATAGCGAAAGCGCTGACCGGGGCCAATCAATGGCTGCTGCCCGACCACGCCCTTGCCACGCACTTCCTGACTATCGCCGTTGCCCTGGGTGATTTTCCAGTAACGTGCCATCAGCTGTACGCTATGCGGGCTTTGATTATGTACCGTCACGGTATAGCTAAATACGTAGCGTGATTCCACGTCGCTGGATTCTTCGGCACAATATTCAGGCGTTACACTGACATCGATGGCTAAACCACTCACCCGTTTTCACTCCCATCACTACCTGGCCTTTCATCAGCAGCCACACGGTTAGCAATGGTTACATACTCAGCAACCGTTAGCGTTTGCGGGCGGCGCGTGGGGTCAATACCCAGCGCTTCTAACGTTTCAGGGCTGACGCGTCCTTTAAAGTTATTACGTAAGGTTTTACGGCGTTGGCCAAAGGCTAGCTTTACCAGCTCAAACAGAAGTGCCGGGTCGTCGGCTACGTGCGGCAAACTTGCGTGCGGTGTGAGGCGCACAATGGCAGAGTCAACTTTAGGCCGGGGCACAAAGGCCTCGGGCGGTACGATAAACAGCTGGTCAACGTGGCAGTAGTACTGCGCCATCACAGAAAGCCGCCCCCAATCCGTACCGCCTGGCTGGGCAGCCAGCCGCTCAACGACCTCTTTTTGGAGCATGAAGTGCATGTCGGCAACCGCATTACCGGCCGTAAGCAGATGCACGATCAGAGGTGTTGAGATGTTATAGGGCAGATTGCCGACGACACGCAGGGCGGGGCCATCGCCCTTCAGCGCCGCGAAGTCAAACTTCAGCGCATCGCCTTCATGGATAATAAAGTCGGGGTAGTTGAAGAACTGCACGCGTAGGCCAGGAATCAAATCGCGGTCCAGCTCAATCACCTCAAGCTTCCCTGCCGCCTCAAGCAGTGGCGCGGTCAGCGCGCCTTGGCCCGGCCCAATTTCAACAAGACGGTCGCCTTCCCGCGGCCCAATAGAGCGCACAATACGCGAGATGATACCCAGGTCACGTAGAAAGTTTTGACCGAAGCGTTTGCGAGCACGGTGCTGCTGGGGCACTTGAGACATCTAACAGAATTCCTTGGAGGTATTTTTCAATCGTGGAGGCGTTACGCCTGGCGGGCCGTTTGGGCGCGCTGTTCGGCAAGACGCCGAGCAAGCGATAGCGCAACGCGCAAGCTACCAGGGTCAGCCACGCCTTTACCCGCGAGGTCAAGCGCGGTGCCGTGGTCTACCGACGTACGCACTAGCGGCAAGCCCAGCGTGATATTAGCAGCTTGACCAAAGCCAGCATACTTAAGCACGGCCAAGCCCTGGTCATGGTACATCGCCAGCACGGCATCAACACCCGCCAAGTGGCGAGGCGTAAACAGCGTATCGGCAGGAAAAGGGCCTTGAATATCCAGCCCTTGCGCACGCAGGGATTCAAGCGCGGGGATAATCGTCTCTTGCTCTTCATGGCCCAAATGGCCATCTTCGCCCGCGTGAGGATTTAGCCCGCACACGGCAATACGCGGCGAGGCAATACCAAACTGATGCACCAGATCATCGGCCAGCAAGCGGCTAATCCGGGTTACCCGCGCGACGGTAATCGCATCGGCAACCTGGCGCAGCGGCAAGTGTGTGGTGACCAATGCAACGCGAAGATCACCACTGCCTTGCCAGTCCGGTGCGTTGGCGTGTAACGCGGCATCGGTTGCCAGCATCATCACGACCTCATCAACACCGCAGGCATCACGCAACCACTCTGTATGCCCTGTGAACCCTGGGTAGCCGCCTTCAATGATGACGCCTTTATGCAGCGGTGCGGTGACAATGGCGGCCGCCTGGCCTGCCTGACAGGCAGCCACGGCCAGCTCAAGCGTGGCAAGCACATACCCTGCATTGGCCGGGTTAAGCACGCCAGGCGTTGCGGGCTCATTCAACGCTACGGGCCAAACGGGTAACTGCCCCGCGCAAGCGGCTACTTCCTGGCCTGGGCTTGTTTCCACCAGTGCCACATCAAGCTCTAGCGCAGCGGCCCGCTGGCGCAACATATCGGCATCACCAATGGCGACGGCCTGCGCCGGTAGGTGGCCCTGTACGGCCAGCATAAGCACTAGCTCAGGCCCAATACCCGCAGGCTCTCCCGTGGTAATCAGCAGCGGAAGGTCAGCGATTTGGCTCATTTAAAGGCGAACATCCACAAAGGCTTCCGCGCGAATTTCCTGCTGCCAGACTTGCAGCTCTTCATTGGCGCGGCGCTGGAAAATGGCCTGACGCACTTGCTCCTGGCGGCTCTCATTGGTCACGTTCTGACGACGACGCTCTTCAACTTCAATTACGTGGTAGCCGAACTGTGAGCGCACTGGCTCGGAGATTTGGTTAACGTTCAGCGTCTGCAATGCTTCCTCAAACGCCGGTACGGTTTGGCCAGGACGCACCCAACCCAGCTCGCCACCGTTAAGCGCACTACCGCTGTCGTCACTAAACTCACGTGCTACGGAGGCAAAGTCAGCACCTTGCTGTAAACGCTGACGCACCTCCTGAGCCCGGGCACGCGCCTGCTCTTCACTGCGCGTTGGCGTTAGCTCAACCAGTACGTGACGTGCGCGGATCTCTTCGACAAACGCCTGATCGCTATTTTGATTGCCCTGTTGATCAAGCACGCGCTGAACATCACGGTCGCTGACCGATACGCGCTGGCCAACCTGGCGCTGCTGCACTTGGCGCATCAACATTTCACGACGAATGTCTTCACGCACCTCAGCTAGCGTCATGCCATCGGCTTCTACCGCGTTTGCGAACTGATCCAACGTCATGTTGTTGGATTCAGCAATCGTACGCAGCTGACGGTTCAGCTCGGTATCATCGATGCTTAGATTGCTGCGATTTGCCAGCTGTAACTGGATTTCATCCAGTATCATCCGTTCAAGCACTTGCGCCTGAAGCGCAGAGCCTGGCGGAAGCGAGCCTCCCTGAGCTTGCGCTTGCTGCTCTATCTGAGCAACACGATCGTCGAGTTCACTGCGCATAATAACGCCATCGTTAACCACGGCAACGATGCTATCGATCGGCTGGCGCTGGGTGGACTCAAAATTCTGCGCTTGCGTTACCAGTGGAGCGGCAAGCGTGCCTGCGCCCATGCACAGCGCGATAACGCTCGCGGCCGACATCGTTTTTGCATGAGCTAGCAGCATATTTCTGGTTTTCATAAAAAGTCTCTTTCAGTCGCCATTCAAGAACGTCGTTACAAGGGAGTAGGACGGTAACCCGGAATGGTCCGTTCAAAATAGCTGTCAGCCTCTTGGCCAACGCCGCCCAAGCCACGGAATACAAAGCGTAAAAATAGCCCGCGATCGTTGAAGTCATCTGCAACACGCGCAGTGTCGTTGTCATCCACCCACTCGCGCCAAACAAGCTGCACGCCGTAGCAGCAGTCGTTCCATTGTACCCCTGCCAATTTTTCAAGCGCACGATCATTGGTTTGGTCGTGAAGATACCGGCCTATCAGATCCACCCTTGGGCTGGTTTTCCAGGCAAATGACACGTCCCACTCTTCGCGGTTGTAATCACGAAAGCCATCATCGCCTGGTAACGTATCAGGGTCGAAGCCTTCGATCTCCCAACGGTAACCCAGGTTCACTACATGGCCTTCAGGGTGCCGATAACGCAGGTCAAAGCGAGTGCGTTCCGTCTTTTCACGGTGATCATCGTAAAGCCATTCGTAGCCGGTACTCCAGCGATCATTGATCTGCCAGTCCAGCCGGGTTACCAGAGGCGAACGATCACGCGTGGCCTGATAGTAACGCTGCGGGTTAACGTAAGGGTCTTCTTCTGGCCGCGCTGGCAGGGTATCCGGATCTCCGTCACTATCAATACGGCGGTCCGAAAAATAGAGACTTTGCCCGATACCGAATGTTAGCCGATCACGGCCACTGTCATCTTCGATAAAGCGCGTCTGCACACCCACTGACACACGGTTAAGATCGCCGACCCGATCTCCACCGGAGAAGCGGTGGGGCGACCACAGCTGGTCCCATGAGAAAGCCCGCTCACGACTATCGAAATCGGGTAGCTGGGTCTGGTTCTTGCGGGGCACATAGGCATAGTTAAACCGCGGCTCCAGCGTTTGCCGATAGCCGCGATTTCCAAGCTCCAATTCACGCTCAAATACCAAGCCGCCATCCACCGACGTCACCGGCACAGTTCGACTTGGTGAGGTATTGCGCTCCGTTTCACGGTCACCGTAGTCCAACTCGTAGGCGGTATACCAAAGCTCAGCCCGTGGTTCGATATATCCCCAGGGCTTTTCTTCGCGCCAGCCGACGGCCGGCGTTAAGTGTAGACGCGTGCCGGTTGCCGCCTCGCGTTCCGGCACCAGCCGCTCATCCACGTCACGCCAAAAATAGGTCGCGTTGGAGCGCCATTCGCTGAAGAAGCCACTGCCTAGCTGCCAACTGGAATTCGCGGTCAAACTGGGCAAGCGGTAGAACGGCTTATCAGAGTCGCTAAGCGGGTCTTCAAGGCGCTGAAAGCCTTGCGCCCTGGCATCGAGATACCACTGGTCACCCTGATAATCTATCTGGGCAAGCCGCTCAAGGCTTACGCGGTCGCTCCCTCCAAACTCATCACCGAAGTCGTCGAAATAGCGGCCGTCACTGGAAGCGCCATAGCGCAACCGATAATTGCTGCGGCTGTTGACTCGGCCCGCATGGCGCGCATCGACATACCAACGGGTTTCGCCAGCAAAGCGGTCACTACCACTGTTACCTCCGTCGTCCCTACTTAAGTAGCCCCCCTCAATGGTTCCCTCGCTTTCCGAAAACAGGTAGCGGTATTCACCGTTGAGCAGCAACCCACGGTCACTCATCCAACGCGGCGTAATGGTGGCGTCGTGATTAGGGGCGATATTCCAGTAAAACGGCTGTGCGTAATTAAATCCATCTGACGAAAACCCGATAGCCGGGGACAACAGCCCCGTGTGACGCTTGTCGTCAATAGGGAAGCGCAACCACGGCCAGTAAAAAACAGGCACGTCTTTTACTTTTAAGCGGGCATGCGTCGCGGTACCAAACCCCGATTCCTGATTTAGGCGTATATCACTGCTCACCAGCTCCCAGGTATTGGCGCCGGGCTCACAGGTCGTAAAGGTGGCATCTCGCAAGCGATACTGAGACTCGCCTGTTTGCTCAAGCTGACTTGCCTGGCCACGCAAACGCTCTTCATACAGCACATAGTGGCTGTTACGCACACTCGCGCGATCTTCATTGAGCATTAAGGTGGCGCTGTCGCCACGCACCAACGCTTGGCCATCACGCAAAGCGAGATTACCCTCAGCATCCACCTGCTCACGGTTTGCGGGTAAATAAATGCGTTCGGCTTCTAATTCCGAATTACCACGTCGCAATACCACATCGCCTCGCAGCAATGCCTCGCCATCGGCGGCGTAATCTACGTCCTGGGTTTCAACTGACAGCGTTTCCGGGTTCTGCTCTACAGGCAACCGGTAGCTGGGCATCACGTACCGGCCACGGCACAACTGTTGTGACGCTTCATCTCCTTCCCAGGCCTGCCAGTCAAGCGCTTGTGCGGGCAGCGCTTGATTCTGAGCCACCACCGAGAACGAGGCGCTAGCGAGCAAACTGCCCATCAGCGTATGCGCAACCGGTATGATGCGCGAAAATCGCTTGCCCATGTTCGTTATCCTTGGCATCCAGAATAGGTATTATACAGCCCGCATGATGCCCGACCAGCAAGGAGCTTGCATGTCCTCTTTACGGATTGATGCCCTCACCCGATGGGCCGCAGAACAAAATAGCCTAAATCCGGCGTTGATTACCCTCTCACCAGCGGGCGGCGACGCCAGCTTTCGGGGCTATTTTCGTCTAACACTACCTAATGGCGACACCCAAATAGTCATGGATGCACCGCCTGCTCAAGAGGATTCAGCCCCTTTTGTTACCATTGGCCACCGCTGGTACGCGGCGGGCTTACCCGTTCCCAAAATTTATGCCGCGAATTTAGACGACGGTTTTTTACTGCTGGACGATTTAGGCAGTACCCCCATGCAGGACCGGTTTACCGATAGTGCCGCGGCGATTCAGTATCATGAAAAAGCTCTGGGCTTGATTGCCGAGCTGCAAAACAGGGCCAGCCCAACCGCACTTCCCGACTATGATGCTGCGCTATTGGCTCGTGAACTCGACCTGTTCCCTGAGTGGTGCATGGATAAGTGGCTGACGCTACCTTGCCCATCCAGCTGGGAGGCACTGCGCACAGACCTTATTCACCGGGCGCTTCAACAACCGACGGTTAGCGTTCACCGTGATTTTGATGCCATGAACATCATGATCAACCATGACCGCTTATATATGATCGACTTTCAGGACGCCGTGGCAGGGCCGATTAGCTACGACGTTATTTCCTTGCTGCGAGGCCGCTATTGGCGCTTTAATGCGACCCAATTCGCTGAACTGGCCACCCTGTTCTATCGCCAGGCCCGCAGCGATGGGCGCCTGTCCAGCGTACTAACAGAGGCCGACTTTATTATCCAGTGCCACGCCATGGCCGCTCAGCGTTCGTTAAAAGTGTTGAGCATTTTTTGTCGGTTAACGCTACGTGACCACAAACAGGGCTACCTGGCACGCTTACCCCACTTCCTGGATCACCTTGAAGATAGCCTGAATGGCCTGCCCGAGCACGCCGTCTTTGCCAACTGGGTAAGGCTCACACTGCGCCCAGCCATTCTGCAACGCCTGGCGGAAGAGCATCCATGAAAGCGATGATATTAGCGGCCGGTTTAGGCAAGCGGATGCGCCCGTTAACCGACCACTGCCCCAAGCCCTTGCTCCCGGTCGCGGGGAAGCCGCTGATCGTTCATCACCTGGAGCGGCTTCAGCGGGCAGGTATTGAAGACGTCATTATTAATGTCAGCTATCGCGCCGAGCAAATCATTCAAGCGATAGGCGATGGCCGGGCCTACGGTGTCAATATTCAGTGGAGCCATGAGGCCACGCCGCTTGAAACGGGCGGAGGCATTCAAAAGGCGCTACCGCTGCTGGGCGAGGAACCCTTTCTGCTGGTCAATGGTGATGTGTGGTGTGACTACCTGCCCGCCAACACTCAGCTAAAAAGGGGCGATCTGGCGCACCTGATACTGGTGAATAACCCTGACCATCATCCTGAAGGCGACTTTGCCCTGGATAAGGGGCGCGTTCTTAATCAAGGCGCACAGCGTTATACCTATGCCGGTGTCAGCATTATTCATCCCAAGCTGTTGGCTGACCAGCCCACCGAGGCGTTTGCGCTCGCGCCACTATTAAAAAATGCGATGCATGAACAGCAGGTGTCAGGGGAACACTTCGCAGGACACTGGGTTGATGTAGGAACACCCGAACGCCTTGTCGCCCTGGAGCACTTTTTAAGCCAGTAAATCCCCTCGTTATAAGAAGGCCCAGAGTGGGGATTCAAACAGTGCGCCCAGGCAAAGAAATGTTATGCTGCGCGACTTACCTGTCGTCGCCAAGATAAGGAGAGCCACGTGAAAGCAAGGGTAAAATGGACGGATGGCCGTCAATTTATCGCCGAGTCGGGCAGTGGGCACAGCGTTGTGATCGATGGCCCACCCGACCACGGCGGCCGCAATACCGGGCCTCGTCCCATGGAAATGCTGCTGATGGGCATGGGCAGTTGCACGGCGTTTGATATCCTGAATATTCTCGATAAAGCCCGTGCCGATGTGACCGACTGTGTTGCCGAATTGGATGCTGAGCGCGCCGATGAAGTGCCTGCCGTATTCACCAAAATTCATGTTCACTTCGTGGTCACAGGCCGAGCGCTAAAAGAGAAGCAAGTTGCACGTGCCGTAGAGCTTTCCGCCGAAAAGTACTGCAGTGCGTCCATTATGCTTGTCAAAGGCGGTGTTGAAATTACGCACTCCTTTGAAATTGTAGAGGCTTGAGGCAGAGCGACGACGCTCGCTCCTTCGGCCTACGATGCAGCACAGCGAAAAAAAATGCCCTGCCCGGATGCATCCCCTGCCCCGGCCGGGCATAATACGCCTCCTTGTATTCCCCCTGACTGCCCTGCAAGTGCTTTTAGAACATGCGCACCACGTATGGCATTAGGTTTTTCTCGGTTCCGGCGCTGGCTCGTCGGGGTGTCTTCATCAGCCATAGGGAGGTTCGGACATGACAGATAGTCTCCGACTCCACGGGTTCAATAACCTGACCAGCTCGCTGAGCTTTAATATTTACGACATCTGCTATGCCAAGACCGAAGAGCAACGTACCGCTTATATCGACTATATCGATGAGCTGTACAACGCCGAACGGCTGACGCAAATTTTGAAGGATGTCACCAATATTATCGGTGCGCATGTGTTGAATATTGCCCGTCAAGATTATGAACCTCACGGGGCAAGCGTCACCATTCTCATTGCTGAACATGAGCTTGATGAAGCCAACCCTGAAAACACAGAACCAGGCCCTGGTCCGCTGCCTGAAACCGTGGTTGCCCATCTGGATAAGAGCCATGTCACCGTACATAGCTACCCGGAATCGCATCCTGACAACGGCATCAGCACCTTCCGTCTGGATATCGACGTATCAACGTGTGGGCATATCAGCCCGCTGAAAGCGCTGAACTATCTGATTCACAGCTTTGATTCTGATATCGTCACCATGGATTACCGTGTGCGCGGCTTCACCCGGGACGTCGACGGTAAAAAGCTGTTCATCGATCACGAGATCGCCTCGATCCAGGATTACCTAGCGGAAGATACCAAGCAGGCGTATCAGATGATGGACGTGAACGTGTATCAGGACAACATGTTCCATACCAAGATGCTGCTGAAAGACTTCGAGCTCGACAATTACCTGTTCGGCAAGTCGCGTCGCGACATTACGTTTGAAGAAGCCCGCGATATCGAAAGCCGCCTGCGCAAAGAGATGCTGGAAATCTTCTACTCACGTAACCTGGAGTAACGCCTGAGTAGCTAACAACAGCCACAAAGAAGCCGGCATCGCGCCGGCTTCTTTGTATCTAAAAAACCGTATCTAATAGAAACCTTCATCCCCTTCAGGGCGCGTTTTAAAGCGCCGATGCAGCCACAGGTACTGCTCGGGGTGCTTGCGAATGGCACGCTCAATAAACTGATTAACCCGCGTTGCGTCGTTAACTTCATCGTTACTGGGAAAGTTTTCAAACGCAGGTAGGCACTCAATCGTATAGGTGCGGTTATCCGGGTTGCGATGAAACATCAGCGGCACCACCGGCGCGCCTGTCATACGGGCGATTTTAGACGTTAGCCGAATGGTGGCCGCCTGCTGACCAAACAAGGGGGCAAATACACTGACATCCGGCCCAAAGTCCTGGTCGGGTGAATACCAGACAATATGCCCTGCCTTGATACGTCGCACCACGCCGCGCAGATCGTGTCGATCTATCGCCTGGCCGAAAATACGTGAACGAGCACGCGTCATAAAGCGCTCGAAAAGCGGGTTATTATGCGGGCGATATACGACATCCGCCGGAAAGAACAGCGAATGCAGCGCGCCCCCCAAATCAAGCGTTGAGAAGTGGATCCCGACGACCAACACCCCCTTGCCTTGGGCTTTGGCATGCGCCAAGTGCTCCTGACCATGGTACGCCACTCGATGACGAAATCCTTCTGCCTCCCGACACCAGCCAGTCGCGGTTTCCACTAAGCCAATACCGTTAGCAATAAAGGTATCTCTCACCAACTTTCGTTGTTCATCGGCACTCTTTTCCGGGAAGCAAAGCGCCAGGTTGGTGGCCGTAATGTCCCGCCGCCGTTTGGCAAAGCACCATGCCAATAGCCCAATGACCTTGCCTACCCAAAGCTTAATACTCCAAGGTAACCAAGCCGCGATATACATCGCACCGATGGCAAGCCAGGTTCCCCAGTAGCGTGGGTGAGCAAACGACGCTGGATACTCTTTTTTCGACATACGTACCACCTAAACTGAAGACTCTTGATAACGTCTGGGTACGCGTGGCAACACCCCGGTAAGCAGGGTATAGCTGATCGTATCGCAGTAGCGTGCAACCTCATCGACGGCTAACACTGCCCCATTGCTGGCCGTTCCCCAGAGCACCACCTCGCTGCCAATGGCAGCATCTTGTATATCGGTCACATCAACGGTCAACATATCCATCGACACTTTGCCGGCAATAGCACACCGCTGCCCATTGACCAGTACCGGCGTACCATCCATCGCATGGCGGTCATAACCATCGCCGTAACCTGCGGCCACCACCGCAATACGTGACCGGCGCGGGGCGCGCCAGCGCCCTCCGTAGCCGACGGGTTCACCTTCGTTAATCTCTCGCAAACCGATAATTTCCGAACGCAGACTCATGACCGGACGTAATTGCTGCGTGGTTGGGGTGGCCACTTCCAATGGGTCACTGCCATAGAGCATGATGCCTGGTCGGTTCCAGTCACCATGGGCGTCAGGCCAGGCAAGCGTCGCCGGTGAATTAGCTAAACACAAAGGCGCATCAAGCGCCTTGGCCAAGGCCTTTAAACTCAACAGCTGCTGATTAAAATAGTGGCCGTCGCTGGCATCAGCGGTCGCAAAATGGCTCATTAAATGCAGCGCCGTGACCTGTGGTGCATTGGCCAGGCGCTGCCAGACCGCTTCCGCCTCCGCGAGGCCAAACCCCAGCCGATGCATACCCGAATCGACTTTTAACCAAACGGGAATGGGTTGGCTTGGCGAAAATGCCAGCAGCGCGTCTACCTGCCATGCGCTATGAATGGCGGTCCACAGTGCGTAGCGCTCCACCAGCGGTAACTCATCGGCGCTAAAGATACCTTCTAACAACACAATAGGTTTGCTGATGCCGCTGTTACGTAGCGCAATCGCTTCTTCGATACACGCCACCGCAAACGCCGGGACGTGGCTTTCCAGCGCGTGAGCACACGCTACAGCGCCGTGACCATAGGCATCCGCTTTGATAACCGCCACCGAGCGGCTTTGTGGCGCGCAGCGGCACGCCAACTGATAGTTGTGACGCAGAGCATCCAAATCGATATGGGCCGCTAGCGGGCGCATTGCGTATCTCGCTTATACATAATAAGTCATCAAAAATAGCCCCTCTAACAACAACGCACCGAGTATAAACTCGGTGCGTTGAGGCCGTGCCTACGTAGCCACGCTGTCTTGGCTAGCTTTCGAAAATCGCCTCTAGCGACAGGCCTTGCTTTTCAAGCGTACGGCGTAGCTTCTTTAATGCCTCGACTTGAATCTGTCGTACACGCTCGCGTGTCAGGCCAATTTCAGCGCCGACCTCTTCCAGGGTGGCCGCCTCATGACCGCGCAAACCAAAACGACGCACGACCACTTCACGCTGTTTATCACTTAGCTCATCAAGCCAAAGATCCACGTGTTCACGCACATCACCATCTACCAGGCAACCTTCTGGGCCTTGAACATCATCATCGGCCAAGGTATCAATCAGCGGTTTATCACTCTCTCCACCCATGGGGTAGTCTACCGAGGAGACACGCTCATTGAGGCCAAGCATTTTCTTGACCGTATCAACCGGTTTGTCGAGATGCTCAGCAATCTCTTCAGCGGTCGCTTCATGGTCAAGTTTTTGTGTCAGCTCACGCGCGGCACGCAGATAAATATTAAGCTCTTTCACCACATGTATCGGCAGACGAATGGTGCGCGTTTGGTTCATTAGCGCGCGTTCAATGGTCTGTCGAATCCACCATGTTGCATAGGTTGAAAAGCGAAACCCACGCTCAGGGTCAAACTTTTCAACGGCACGAATAAGCCCTAAATTACCCTCTTCAATGAGATCCAGCAGCGTCAGCCCACGGTTTAGATAGCGCCGGGCAATTTTAACCACCAACCGCAGGTTAGACTCGATCATTCGAGAACGACCAAGCGGATCCCCCTTTCGCGCCAGGCGGCCATAATAGACCTCTTCTTCTGGCGTTAAGAGCGGCGAAAATCCTATTTCATTGAGGTAAATTTGCGTCGCATCCAGGCTTTGAGTCGATTGCCGGTCCTCACGTCCTAGTGCTTTCTCAAAAGCTTCCTCTTCCGCTGCGACATCATCGTCAGCGTTTTCCAACGCTTCTTCGGCAGCATCCAGGTCAACCTCCTGTAGGTCCTTCTCCAGCATACTCATGGCCTTACCCCCGTAGTATCGCCTGCCCGCCTTTTAATATTTAAAGGTAACCACGCTTACGTGTGCGTTACTGGTGTTATTATTTTTATGTGGGCCAGCTCGTAAGGGGCTGGCTCAACAAAACCTTGCCGCTACTCGCTTATCGGGTACTCCACTGATTAGCGTGCAGGTAAAAACTCCATAGGATCCTGAGGCTGACCATCACGGCGCACCTCAAAGTGCAGCCTAACGCTTTCTGCATCACTGTTTCCCATGGTGGCGATCACTTCGCCTGCTTCAACCACGTCATTTTCACTAACGTTTAAGCTGTCGTTATGCGCATAGGCACTTAGGAACTGATCGTTGTGTTTAAGAAGAATAAGATTACCGTACCCACGTACACCACTACCCGCATAAACGACAATACCAGGGCCTGCGGCTTTGACAGGTTGCCCCTTTTGTCCGGCGATATCAATCCCGGCGGTAATCGAATCACCTTCGCCGAAGTTGCCCGTGACTTGCCCATCTGTCGGCCATTGCCAGTTGATCGTCTCTGCGGGCGTGAACGTACGCGATGAGCGGTCCGAACGTTCCACTGGAGCAGCCGCAGGTGTTTCGGATTGAGCAACCACCTGCTCCTCAGGCTCCGATGCTGGGACCGCTTCTGGCTCAGGCCTTGGCTCGGTAGCAGCCACCTCGGGTTGAGAGGGAGATTCTTGCGGCGCACTGTTAGTTGACGCTACCTGCTGAGCACTTTCAACGGCTTGTTGTTCAGGGCGCTCAGCGTTTAAACGCTGAGCGCGTTCAATCGCCGACTCATCAGGCAGTAGCCAATCAAGTTCCTGGTCGTTACTGGCTACTGCTGTCGCCTGCGGGTTGAGCCCGGTTGCGACAACGCCGCGCGATTCACTCGGCGTGTTTTGCGCCTGATTTGCGGGCTGGGAATTATTGCCAGCCCCTGCGCCTTCACGCAATGCAATCATCTGTCCGGGGTGAATTTGGTAGGGCGCATCAATATTGTTGATAGTAGCTAGCTGGCGGTAATCCAGATTATGCTGCCAAGCGATGCCATACAGGGTATCGCCTGGTTTGACGGTATATTGAGGCGAGTTTTCCACCACGCGACTCGCTTCACTCAAGTCACGTACTTGCGGGGTATTGTGCTGCTGATTGGCACACCCGCTAATTGCCAACACCAAGGCTGACATCATGAAGACTTTACGCATGCAAACCCTACTCCTTTTCAGCGCTGAGCCGTATTAGTTGAATCTAACGTGGTCGACTTCCCTGCCCGACGGTTCAATAGCATGACCAGCAATATACCAACGACCATCAGCAGCACCACGCCGATAATCTGCGCGGAAGCGCCGGTCAACGCGGCATAATCACTGGGCAGCAAATAACGGTACTCCAAGGGTATCATTTGCCCGCTTGGACCAACCTGATAACGCAACAGCTCGCGCCATGGCCACAGAACCGGCAACGAGCCAATAATAAACCCTAAAAGCAATTGCATCGTAAAGCCATGATGACGTCTTAACAGCCAGGATAATAGCCGCGAAAACAGCGCAAGGCCTATCACACATCCCATACCAAACAGCATAATAATAGTGATGTCGAAACTGCGAATAGCCCCCATTATCGTGCCGTAGAGCCCCATCGTGAGCAACAAAAAACTGCCCGACACGCCTGGCAACAACATGGCGCTAATCGCAATACACCCCGCCACCATCACAATCGTGGCTTCATTACCGAGCAATAGCACCAAGGGCATTAAGCTCGGCAGCATTCTGGCTAACAGTAAACCGGCCAACAGCGGAAATAAATACCAAAATTTCCAGCGGTCTCCCGCTTGAGCGACCACCATTCCAGAGGCGGCAACCAGCCCGAAAAAGAAGCCATCAAGCAGCAGAGGGTGCGCTTCCATCAGCCATAGCGCCAAGTGCGCCACGCTGACCAGGCTGATGCCGACACCGGCCAGCAAAGGGATCAAAAAGGCCAGGTTCAAGTGCTTAACGAGGGCACGCCACCCATCACGCTGCCAAACCACCAGCGCGCCAGGACCAAACTGCTTAATGGTATTGATCAGCTCTTCATAAATGCCGGTAACAAAGGCAATCGTGCCCCCGGAAACTCCGGGTATGGCATCTGCGGCCCCCATTCCGGCACCTTTAAAAAAAATCCCCAAGGATTTACGCTTCAATCCACTACTCCTTGCAATAAAGGTACAAAACGCACGGGCTCAAGCCGCCGCTTCTCAAACGCATTCCCACTGCGCTTTATCTGGGTAAGCCATTGGCTGCCATCAGGCGCTTCCAACGGCGCAATCAACACCCCATCGCGACTTAGCTGCTCGAGCAATATTTCAGGCAGTGTCTGCGCACAAGCCGTCAATAAAATAACATCGAACGGTGCCGCCGTTGACCAGCCCTCGCCGCCATCGGCAACGGTTAGCGTTACCTCTGCGCCCAAGCGCCAAAGGCGATCACTCGCTCGCTCATGCAAGGCGTAAATACGCTCAATGGAGTAAAGCTCTTTCACTAAGCGCGACAAAATCAGCGTTTGATACCCAGAGCCGGTGCCCACTTCCAACACACGGCGTGGCTCGGCTTTCACAACCAGTTCTGTCATCCGCGCCACGGTAAGCGGCTGTGATAACGTCTGCCCAAAGCCGATAGGCAGCGCTGTATCTTCATAGGCACGATGCGCCAAAGCCTCGTCAACAAACAGATGCCTGGGCTCGCCAGCCATCACATCAAGCACATCCGGGTGTCGAATGCCCTGTTCGATCAACCGATCAATCATGCGATCCCGGGTACGCTGAGAGGTCATTCCCCGCCCGCGCCGCTCAATGGGCGAAATATCAGGCAAAGGCATCCAACCAGTCCTGTACGTCACGGCACGCAGGGTGGCGCGTCAAGTCGGTTTGCAGCGGCGTAATCGATACATACCCTGCCTCGATCGCTGCAAAATCGGTATCTTCACCGTCATCCGCATTGGCAGCAACCGGCGCAATCCAGTAGCGCGTCCGCCCACGAGGATCTTTGATCGCAAGCGGTTTTTCAGCCGGGCCACGATATCCAAGCCGGGTTACCTTAACGCCTTTGATGGCTTCCCACGGCACATCTGGAACGTTAACGTTGAGCAGCGTTCTGGGCGGCAAGGAGAGTTGATCGGCGGCACCAATCAGGCTGGATGCCACTTTCGCCGCGGTGTCAAAGTAACGATCACCGCATAGCGACATGGCAATCGCGATCATGCCCAGGTTGCGTCCTTCCATGGCCGCGGCCACCGTGCCTGAATAGAGCACGTCATCGCCTAAATTGCCACCGTGGTTAATCCCTGAAATAACCAGATCAGGCCGCTCATCCCACACGCCATTTACGCCCAAGTAAACGCAGTCAGCGGGCGTACCATCCACGCTATAGAAACCATTTTCCAGCGCGGTTAATGAGAGCGGGCGCGATAATGTCAGCGAGTTACTTGCCCCGCTACGGTCACGGTCCGGGGCAACGACACGCAGCTTGGCATGAGCCTCCAGCGCATCATGTAGCGCTTTCAGCCCTGGGGCGTAAACACCGTCGTCGTTAGAGAGCAGCAGTCGCCGCATTGATGCCTCCTTGTTGATCAGCGTAATCTGGCGGCTTACGCCATATCCGGGTGATAAATGAGCTCACCGATAACGGCGGTAGCAAAACTGCCTCGGGGTAGCGCAAACGAGAGTAGCACGGCATCAGATTCCCAAGTGAGCTGGGGCGCCGTTAATCGCATACGCAGTGCTCTATGGGAGCGTTTCACACCGCTGGCTTCCAAACCTTTACACAGCTCAGGATGCTGACGGGCCAGCTGCGCCTCGTAGCGCCCTGCGTCATCAACGGCGTTTTCACCAATGCCCCAAAGCGCCGCGGTTGGATGCACGTCCAACTCAGCGGCACGCGTTATCAACGACTCGTCCACCGCGTCGACGCCGAATACGCTTTGGGTGCCGTCAAGCATCACGGTATCGCCTGGGATAGGCTGATGCCAGTTGCCGTCCGCCAAGCGAGCGCTTAGCAGCTCATTAAATAGAAAGCTTCGCGCAGTAGAGAGCAGCATTCCTTGACGGTCGTCACGTTTGCGCCACCCTCGTGCAAGTAGTGCCTCGGCACGCTGTAAATTACGCGCGTCAGGGCCGAACCGCTGAGGGCCAAAATAGTTGGGCACCCCGAGCTGGCAAAGCGCCTGCCAGCGATGAACGAAATCATCCGCTGTGATCGCGTCGCCACTCAATCGTAACGTAAACGCGTTGGTGCGATGAACGCCACGTTTTAGTTTGCGTGGATGACGCACGCTTTCAAGCACCATGATGCCCAATCCACCCAGTGCTGATATCAGGTCAGCAGGCGCGTCACGCCCTGGCAAGTGAATGCTTAACCATTGGCGCGTCACGGCTATTCGGTCCTTCATACCTGAATAGCCAATATCTCGCGGGGTCACACCGCATAATCGGCTGACACTCTTCACCACATCCAGCGTGGTCTGATTGCGTTTTTCAATCCGCAGCCAAAGATGCTCACCATGCGATTCGGGCGTGAAGTCCAGCTGCTCGTCAACCAAAAAATCCTCAGGTTGGGCCCGATAATGCCCCGGCTTGGGCGGCCCAAACGCAGCATCCAAAGAGCGTGCCCACTGAGGCAGCTTACTCATTCAACGCCTCAGGCCGGCCGAGTAAAACCACCGTTTCAGCAGCAATGCCTTCACCGCGCCCGGTAAACCCTAGCCGTTCCGTCGTGGTGGCCTTAACGTTTACCTGGCCCAAGGAGACATTCAAGGTGTCAGCAATGGTTTGACGCATTGTCGCAATATGCGGCGCCATTTTGGGCGCTTGAGCCATCAGGGTCGCGTCCAGGTTTACAACTTCATAACCTTCCGCCCGAACCAGGCTCACCACATGGCGCAGCAGCATACGGCTATCAGCGCCTTTCCATTCGGGGTCGGTATCGGGAAAGTGATGACCAATATCACCGAGCGCGCAGGCGCCTAACAGCGCATCGCTGACCGCATGAAGCAGCACATCGCCATCGGAGTGTGCGACAAAGCCCTGTGAAAAAGGCAACTTAACGCCACCAATCATTAAGTGGTCGCCGGGGCCGAACCGATGAACATCAAAGCCATGACCAATTCGCATTAAGCCTCCTGAGTAAACGTATCTGATTGTGCTGACAAAATGGCGGCGGCGAGGGCAAGGTCATCCGGATGCGTCACTTTTAAATTATCGCGCCGCCCGCTAACCAGTTGTGGCTGCCTACCCAGCGCCTCGACCGCTGACGCCTCATCGGTCACCATGCGTTTTTGATGCCGGGCACTCTCAAGTGCCTGGCGCAATAGCCCGTAATGAAACCCCTGGGGTGTCAGCGCATGCCAAAGCCCTTCCCGGGGTTCTGTACAGGTACTTTGCTGTTCGGCATTGGCCCGTTTCATGGTATCTGCCACCGGCATCGCTAATAGCGCCCCGCCGGTGTGATGAGTCACCGCCTGATACAGGGCATGCAGGTCGTCCGTGGTAATACACGGGCGAGCCACATCGTGCACCATTACAATATCGTCATCCTGTGCGGGTATGGCATGTAGCGCATTGAGTACGCTATCCATGCGTTCGATGCCGCCCGTTACGCGCTGCCAGGCCGCAAAAGGAACCCATTCAGCCTGAAACCACTGATCATCGCTGTCCAGGCAGAGCACTAACGACGCCTTGGGAAACGCCTCGTAAAGTCGCGCCAGAGTGTGCACCAGTATCGGGTGTTCACCTAACGTCAGGTACTGTTTGGGTTTATCGGCTCCCATGCGACGTCCTTGCCCGGCGGCAGGCACGATCAGCCAAAGCGTTTTTTTCACAGCCGCTTACCTGACATATTCACTGTTCGTTTACTCACTGTGCCGATTGCTCACGGTCTAGTCGTGGCTGGACCACCAGGCCTGCGTTAATACCTATCAACTCAGTAGTTATGGCAACACCCGGTACCCAGAAAAATTGTTCATCGCTACGCACCATGCCCATATCACTTCGGGCCCGCTCTTCAATAGCGTCCAGCCCGGTTTTAAGATCGGTGACCTCGGCCGCTAAGCGTGCGTTTCGCTCGCGCATGGGCAAGTTGGCCTCTTCCTGTGCAGTAACGCGCTGCTCGACTATTTGCAGGTCACGCCAGCCGCCATTACCTAACCAAAGCGTGTACTGGAGCAAACCCAGTACGACAAGTAACGCTACCACAACCCATTTGTGCATCACCGATCTCCCAAGGCAGTAACGGCGCGCATTATGCCACTATGCAGAACCATCAGCGAGCCGCAGGCACTTTAAAAGGCAGCGCTTGAAAAGCCGCCTCACGATACGCGCTCACTTGGGCGCCCTCCGCCTGGCAAAATTGGGCAACACCCGCCGCCAAGCCAGGATGGCTCATATAGTGCAGCGAACGAACACGTTGAGGGGCGAAACCGCGTATTAACTTATGTTCCCCCTGGGTGCCTGGGTCAAAGCGCGTCAGCCCATTCTGCAAGCAGTACTCAATGCCTTGGTAATAGCAGGCTTCAAAATGCAGACAATCGGCCTCCACTTCACTCCCCCAGTAGCGGCCATACAGCGTGTGCTCACCACGAAAATAGAGCGCCGACGCAACCGGTTGACCATTCAACTGCGCCTGCACCAGCATCAATGTTTCGGGCATGGTCTGGCGTAACCGTTCAAAAAAGGCATGATTTAAATAGGGCGAACGACCGCGCTCCAGATACGTCATTGAATAACAGCGATAGAAGTGCGTCATTGTTGCCTGGGTGATCTCCTGGCCCTCCAGGCGCACCACATTTAGCCCCTGTTCAGCCACCAAGCGCCGTTCACGCTTGATCATTTTGCGCCGCTTGGATGTCAGGCTTGCCAGGAAACCATCAAAGTCGCCAAAACCTGCGTCCTGCCACTGGAATTGAAGCCCTTCACGGACCGTTAATTGGGGAAACTGCGCCTGCCAGGCCGTCACGTCATGCTCATCGGCAAACAATAAATGCCAGCTGGAGAGCGCCTCCTGGTGACAAAGCGTTTGCCAGGCTGACGCTAACAGAGCACGGATAGCCTCAGCATTTAGATGGCTAGCAAGTAGCGTGCGCACCCCCGGAACGGGAGTAAACGGGATAGCGCTGAGCGCTTTAGGATAATAGGTGCCACCGGCTCTCTCGAACGCTTCCGCCCACCCCCAATCAAACACATACTCACCGTAAGAGTGATGTTTACGGTACATGGGCAGTGCGCCTACTAATTGGCCTGCTCGCCAAACGCAGGCATGGCAGGGCTCCCATCCTGTCTCACGACTCACCGAGCCACTCGCCTCCAGCGCATGCAAAAATGCATGGCGCAGAAAAGGCTGATCGTGGCCAACCAAGGCATCCCACTGGTTTGCCTCAATATTTTCCATGGCGGATAGAGTAGAGAGTTCTAACGAGCACGCAGACATGATATCTCCCAAGAGCAAAGCGTTGGCGCCCTGTTATCCCGTCTTACTTTATCATTAACGCAGCGTTACCCTTACTATCGACTTAACTATCGTCTTAACTACCGTCTTAGCCTTACGACACGAGCATTAACGTAGCGCTTTCAAGCCACTATTGCGCCCCAAGACATCCAGGTACGGAAGATAAGGAGCGGTTATGCAGCACGATTTAACAGGTATCTTTAATGCCCAACGACACGCTGTTGATCAAACGCCTTTTCCAACGCTAAGTATTCGTCGCGCACGATTGGCACGTTTAGCGCAAATGACCAAGCGCCACCAGTATGAGATTGTGCGGGCTATTCAAACGGACTTTGGCCAGCGTAGCGACACAGAAATCCACTTGGCGGAAATTAGTGCCGTGCTACAGGCCATAAGCTATGCGCGCCGTCACCTCTGGCGCTGGATGCGCCCCTGGCGCGTCGGTGTGCCTTGGCGCCTGTTACCGGCACAAGCACGCATAGCCCCGCAGCCATTGGGCATCGTTGGGGTTATTTCCCCCTGGAATTACCCGTGGAGTCTTGCGCTACTCCCCGTTATTGACGCCTTTGCCGCCGGTAATGTTGTCATGCTAAAGCCCAGTGAGCTAACGCCTCACACCAGCACCTTGCTCGCTCGCTTGGCTTGCCAATATTTTACCCAGGATGAACTCGTCGTCATTCAAGGAGATGCATCGACCGCTCAGGCATTTAGCAAGCTGCCCTTTGATCACCTGGTGTTTACCGGTTCGACCAGCATTGGACGTCACGTGGCTAGTGCTGCGGCAGCCAACCTTACGCCAGTGACCCTGGAGCTAGGCGGTAAATCCCCCGCGCTGGTGGCAGGTGATGCCGATATAGATAAAGCGGCCACGGCCATTATATTCGGCAAGGGACTTAACGGTGGACAAACGTGTTTGGCACCCGATTACGTTCTTGTAGAAAGCCGTCATCTTGAGTCCCTGGTTAGCGCACTAAGCCGTGCTATTGTCCAGCAGCGCCCTGATAGCAGAGAGGCAACCAGCCCGATCAATGATGCCCATCGCGCACGCGTAGAGGGCCTGCTGACAGAAGCCCGTAACCACGGCTGCCGAGTCATTGATCACGGCAACCATGCCCCTGCGCTGGTTATCGACCCCACCCAAACACTTTCTGTGATGCACGAAGAGGTTTTTGGCCGCGCGCTCCCCGTTATCGGTGTTAAAAATATGGAGGCGGCGATTGGGTTTGTGAATGCACGTCCGCACGCTTTAGTGGTATATGCGTTTACTAATGATAAAACGCTTCAAACGCGGTTACTGCAACAGACTCGTTCCGGTGCGCTTGTCTTTAATGAAACACTGCTCCATCACGCGGTCCCCACCTTACCGTTTGGCGGCATCGGTGAAAGTGGCATGGGGGCTTATCATGGGCGCCACGGTTTTGAGCGCTTTAGCCATTTACGTGGTGTGTTTTATCAAACGAAACACGCTACCAGCAGAATTTTGCAGCCGCCCTACCGGCGCTGGCTTATGAAACTGCTTCGTTTACGTTAAAGCTTATTCATTAGGGCTATTGGCGTTCCATTGCAGAGATATTGGCAGGATAAGAGCAACCCCGCAGAGTAGAGGCTCCGGCACTGATTGCCGAGTTACCTTCTGGCGCGGCGCTAGTGGCTGATAAAGGCTATAACAGTGGTGCTATGCAGCCCCTAATAAAAACGCCGTTGATCGCCAACTTGCCGTTATGATTACCCAATTAGCCTACGCGGTGGGTTGTGATATTGTGGCAGAAGGGATTGGAACCGCCGAACAAGCCGCCTATTTACACTCTATCGGTTGCGAAGCAGCGCAAGGGGACTATTATGCTCGACCACTGCCAGCCAATGTGTTTGTTGCCTGGTATAAAGATTAGACATCACAACTTCCGCCCCACACTGCTTTGGAGCCTGCTTAATGGCGCATGACTTGCTTGACCGCTTACGCGAACGCTTAGAAGAATTAAACCGCTCCGAGCGTAAAGTTGCTAACGTGATCCTGGACGATCCGACAGCCGCTACCAGCTTAAGCATCGCAAGCCTGGCCCAGGCCGCCAGTGTCAGCGAGCCGACCGTTAACCGATTTTGCCGCAATTTTGGCGCCAAGGGATATCCCGACTTTAAAATCAAGCTCGCGCAAAGCCTGGCGGGTGGGACACCCTACGTGACCCGCGCCGTTGAGCCCGGCGATACGGCGGCCCAATACACGCAGAAAATTTTTGGCGCCACCATTGCCGCGCTGGATGAAGCCCAGCGTGATATTGATATGGCGGCCATTGAACGAATGGTCGACTACCTAACCCAGGCAAAGCAGATTCACTTTTTTGGGTTAGGCGCATCAGGTGCCGTCGCTCAGGATGCTCAGCATAAGTTTTTTCGGTTCAATCTACCGGTCATGGCCTACGCCGATGTATTGATGCAGCGCATGGTGGCAGCGTCCTGCCATACGGGCGATGTGGTGGTGATTATTTCCTACACCGGACGCACCCGTGAGCTGGTAGATATCGCCCGTGTAGCGCGCGAATCTGGCGCCGTTGTGCTGGGTATTACAGCCCCCGCGTCACCGCTTGCCAACGAGTGCAGCGCCACGCTTAACGTGGCAACCCCTGAAGACACCGACCACTACATGCCCATGACGTCAAGGGTGATTCAGCTTACCTTGATTGACGCCCTGGCCACCGGCGTCACACTACGGCGTGGCGAAGACTTCTTACCGCACTTGAAAAAAATCAAGGACAGCCTGCGCGACACCCGCTTTCCGCTGGACTAGCTCAACCAGCTAGAAAGGCTTTCGTTCTATACGGCGGTGGTCACGGTTATTTCTACTTTTAACTCGTCGGCAGGCATCGGGGCACATACGCAGGTGCGCGCTGGCGCGTAGCCTTCGGGCACCCAGGCATCCCACACCTCATTCATGGCGACGACATCGCTGCCGTCCTTGAGATAAATCGTGGCGCTTAATAGCTGCTCACGGCTTGAGCCGATCTCTTTTAACAGCGCATCGACACGCGCCAGCATGCTTTCTGTCTGCGCCTTAATATCGCCATGACGCGCCTCAGGCCCGGCGACCTGGCCACACAAATAAGCAACCCCTTGGTGGATAACGGCGCGACTCATGCGGGCCTTGGTATCGTGACGTTCGATCGTCATAGAGCACTCTCCTAAAAATGGGAAAAAAACAGTGTAAACGGCGACTCAGTGACTGACTACGCTTTCCTGTTCAGCGCTGTGTGGGTACCGGCCGATGTTCAAAAACCCGGCGTAACACAAAGCTGGTATGCGCCCCTGTGACGCCTTCAATACGGTTAATAACGTGCAGCAGTAAATGCTGATAATCATCCATATCCTGGACTAAAATCTTTAGCTGAAAGTCGGCAGCCTGCCCGGTAATGATCAGACATTCGATCACGTTGGGAATTTTTCGGATGTGGCGTTCAAAGTTCTCAAACCGCTCGGGGGTATGCTGGTCCATGGCAATATGCAGCAGTACCATCAGTTGGTAGCCCAACTGGCGAGCATCTACCTCGGCGCGATACTGCATAATCAAGCCGTGCTCTTCCAGCGCACGCACCCGGCGTAAACAGGGCGATGCAGAAAGGCCAATTCGATCAGCCAATTCCTGGTTACTGATCCGCCCTTCTTGTTGCAGAATCGTCAAAATTTGGCGGTCAAAACGGTCAAGCGTCAATGGCGTCACCGACATAAACAGCAGCCTCTGCTAAGAAATTATAAATTATTAAAACATACTGCCAATTAATGCCATTTTTATTCATTTTTAGCAACAACCTAGCGCTATAAACCCGTTACACTATTCACACTGCCAAAAGCAGTTAACGGTTGTGTGCCATACTCTGCATCATGAGTCTGCACCGATGAACAAAGGCCTACCCACAAGCGGCCAGTTTTCCAAGTCATTAACCCCCTTAGGAATCTCATCATGTCTGCTTTCGATCATCGTAAATATCGCCCAGCACCGCGCGTTCCTGCGTTTAACCGTCAATGGCCTGACCGTGACCTTGATCGTGCGCCGATCTGGGTAAGTGAAGACCTACGTGATGGTAACCAGGCGCTGCTAGAGCCGATGACCGTTGAGCAGAAAAAGCGCTTCTGGCACCAGATCGTCAAGGTGGGCATTAAAGAAGTCATGGTGGGGTTCCCTTCCGCCAGCCAACCCGACTTTGATTTTGTGCGCTGGTTAATTGAAGAAGATCAGATTCCTGAGGATGTCACTATCGCGGTGCTGGTGCAGTGTCGCGAGCACTTGATTGAAAAAACCTTTGAAGCTTTAGTGGGTGCCAAGCGCGCTATTATCCACCTGTATAACTCGACCTCGACCATTCAGCGCGAGCGCGTGTTTGAGATGGACCGCGACGGTATTACCGATATTGCCGTTCAGGGCGCTACCTGGGTTAAACAGTATGCCGAGCGCTATCCAGACGTTGCCTGGCGTTTTCAGTATTCACCGGAGAGCTTCTCCAGCACCGAAATCGACTTCTCGCTGGCGATTTGTGAAGCGGTGATGGACGTTTGGCAGCCAACACCTGAGAACAAGTGCATCCTCAACCTGCCAACGACCGTCGAAGTGGCTGGCCCTCACCACCATGCCGACCAGATCGAATACTTCTGCCAGCACATCAGTCGTCGCGATAGCGTGATTATCTCGGTGCATACCCACAACGACCGAGGCGGTGCAGTAGCCTCAGCCGAACTTGCCTTGCTTGCCGGTGCCGACCGTGTGGAAGGCACGCTGCTGGGTAATGGCGAGCGTACCGGCAACATGGACATCATCACACTGGCCATGAACCTCTACAGCCAAGGGATTGATCCTAACCTTGATCTTTCCAACCCGGATGAAATCATTCAGGTCGTTCACGAGTGCACCGGCATTACCATGCACCCACGCCACCCTTGGGTAGGTGAAATGGTGTATACCGCCTTCTCTGGTAGCCATCAGGATGCGATTCGTAAATCCCTCAAGCACCAGAAGCCCGACGAACCGTGGCAAGTGGCTTACCTGCCGATTGATCCCCACGACATTGGCCGCGACTACCAGGCCGTGATTCGAGTCAACAGCCAGTCCGGCAAGGGCGGCATGGCCTTTTTGCTTGAGCGCGACTACGGCATCAACCTGCCACGCTGGATGATGCTGGCCTTGGCCCCCTATGTACAAAAAGAGAGCGAAGAGCGCGCCAGCGAACTCTCAAGCGAGATGATCCGCCAAGTGATGTTCGATAACTTCACCCAGGAAACGCCACTGTCGCTAGCGGACTATCAGCTTTCCAAGGGCCAGCACGAAGGGCTTGAAGTGACCTTGTGGCAAGGTAGCGAAACCCTGCGCCTGTCTGGTTCCGGCAACGGTGCCATGTCGGCCTTTACCGCTGCCTGGCAGAAGCACTCCGGTGTTAACGTGACGATTATCGACTACAGTGAGCACTCGTTGGGCGGTGGTAGCGAAGCCAACGCCATTGCCTTTGTACAGTTGAGCATTGATGGCCAGCGCATTTGCGCCGTTGCCGAAGATAGCGACACGGTGAGCGCTTCTTTGAAAGCCCTGATCTCGGGCATCAACCGCGTCGCCACTACACACGCGGAGGCAGCGCCAAGCCATCAGGGCAGCGTCCTGCCAGCCTAACGATCTATAAGTAATACACTAATGCCTTGCGCGGCTACCCACGCAAGGCATTTTTCTGCGCCTTGAAAACGCATGTTAGAATTGGCCGCTTATCGAAGACCCCCTTTTGTTAGTCAGTGGAGAAAACATGGGTCCAGGCATCGCAAGCGTACTGCTTATCGCGCTGGGCGGCGCACTCGGGGGAATGGCCAGGTTTGCTCTTTCCAACCTGTTAGCGCGCTGGCTGGGCAAGGCGTTTCCCTGGGGCACGCTCGTTGTTAACGCGACCGGCGCGCTGGCCGCAGGCTGGCTATTGGGCCGCCAAGGCCTGCCTGACACACCAACGGCGTTCTGGCTGTTTAGCGTAACTGGCCTACTCGGCGGCTATACCACGGTCTCATCGTTTAGCCTGCAAACTCTTGAACTTTGGCAAGGCGGTCAATCGGGCCGTGCGGCACTCAACATGGGCGGCACACTGGTGCTGGGCATTGGTATGGCAGCGTTGGGCTGGGTGCTGGCAGGGTGCCGCGTATGAGGACTTGGAAATGCTACCTTGCCGTCGGGGTTGGTAGCGGCCTGGGCAGCGCACTGCGCTACGCCGTATCGCTTGTCTCCCAAGCGGCCTTGGGTAGCTATTTCCCGTGGGGCACGCTGATCGTCAACGTACTGGGGTCGGGTTTGATCGGCTGGATAGCCGCCACCGCGCTACGTGCACCCCATAGCAAACTGACCTACTGGCACCCGCTGCTCGTGGCAGGTTTTTGCGGCGGCTTTACGACCTTTTCACTGTTTAGCCTGGAAACGCTGCATTTCCTTAACCATGGCCAAGGCTGGTGGGGGCTTTCGTACGTGCTGGTGAGCCTGCCGCTATGGCTATTGGCCGCCATGGCAGGCGAGCGCTTGGCACTTCGCCGCCAATAAATACTCAAGAAAAATCACTCAGGGAAAACCAATGCGCGAGCAGATGGAAAAACACCAGTGCTGGATTTACCTGGTCTGCATTGGCCTAGGGCTGGCCTTGGGCGTTGTGTCACCGGCGCTGGCCGATGTGCTGGAGCAGTTACTGTGGCCGCTGTTAGGCCTTTTGATGTACACCACCTTTAGCCAGATTCCTTTGCTTAGCGTGGCGCGCGGCCTTACCGACGGCCGCTTTATGACGGCGCTGCTAGTGGGCAACTTTATCGCCATTCCGGCCTTTCTGGGGCTGGTGGTCGCTTGGCTGCCGCTCTCACCTGCGGTATTGGCCGGCGTCTTGCTGGTACTGCTGGTGCCCTGCACCGACTGGTTTATCAGTTTTACTCACTTGGGCAAGGGAGATGCGCCCCGCGCTGTCGCGGCCGCTCCGCTGCTGCTACTGGTGCAGATGGTCGCTCTACCTATTTATCTCTGGCTCTTTCTGGGATCGGAGTGGTTTCATCTGGCACTCTCCACCTCACTAATCGTTGCCTTTGCGGGCCTTATCCTGTTTCCCTTGGCGCTTGCCGGGCTAACGGAATTTGCTGCTACTCGGCATAGGCGCACCAAGCGCGCCATCTATCACCTGGGCATACTGCCCGTGCCACTGCTTGCCTTTGTGGTCTTTATTATTGCAGCGTCACAGGTCAACCATCTGGGCGGGCTGTATCATGTGATGACTCAGGTCATGTTGATCTTCATGGTTTTTTTAGTGTTTGCGGGCTGGCTGGGTCGTGCGCTGGGCAGGCTGTTCCGTTTGCCAACCGCCAGTGCCCGCACGCTGGCTTTTAGCTTTGGCACACGCAACTCGTTTGTCATGCTGCCCATCGCCTTGGCTCTGCCTGGCGCATGGCAACCCGCAGTCGTAGTGATTATTTTTCAGTCACTGGTAGAGCTTTTTGGAATGATCTTCTATCTACGCTGGGTACCCGGTAAATTGCTGCCTGACCGTGAGCGAGGCAGCTAGCTAACCCGCGCGTATCCTCCCGCTACACCCTGTTTGCTGAACACCAGTTGCCACAGCTGAATCTCACGTGCTCTAAAGGCTCCCGCACAACTCAACAGGTAGTAGCGCCACATACGATAAAACGTTGGATTAAACTGACCTTTAAACTGGGGCCAATTGGCTTCGCTATTGTGATACCAGGCCATCAGCGTTTTATCGTAGTCAGCTCCAAAGTTATGTATATCTTCCACCACAAAAAGCGTTTCAGCCGCATCGGTAATATGGCTTAAGGTAGGCAACTCACCATTCGGAAAAATGTATTTATCGATCCAGGGATCGGACATCGTCGTACCAAGGTTTTTGCCAATCGTATGAAGCAAGAAAAGACCTTCATCCTTTAGGCAGCGACTGACCACTTCCATATAGGCGCGATAGTTTTTATGGCCCACATGTTCGAACATACCAATACTAACAATACGATCAAATCTTTCAGTTTCATCGCGGTAATCCTGTAAACGGAACTCTACCGGCAAGCCTTTTTTGATCAATCGTTTACCAAAATCCGCCTGCTCTTTGGAGATGGTCAGGCCGACACACTCAACGCCATAATGCTCGGCCGCATAAGCCATAAAGCTCCCCCACCCACAGCCGATATCAAGTACGCGCATACCCGGTGCTAACTGCAGCTTTCGGCAAATTAAGTCCAGTTTCGCCTCTTGTGCTTCATCTAGTGTGCACGCGTCTTTCCAATAACCGCAGGTATACGTCATACGCTGGTCAAGCATGGCCGCATAAAATTCATTGCCAAGATCGTAGTGCTTCTCGCCCACTTCCCAAGCCCGCTTAACGCTTTGTCGGTTTAACAACCGAGTACGCAACGCGTGATAAATCAATTGCGTGGGCTTAATACGTTGATGCAATTGCGCGCGCAGCAAGCGGGTAAAAAATACGTCCAACCGATCGCAGTCCCAGTCCCCCTGCATATAGCTTTCACCTAAGCCCAGATTGCCACGCGCTAGTGCATTTTCGATCACACCAGGCGCTTTAAGCTGCATATCCCAAGGGCGATCGCCGTTGAACTGTATATCAGCCTGGGCCATTAGGCTGGCTGCAAAGCGATGAGAGGAAGAGGTGGGATTAAACGGCTGTGATGTTCGTTCAAGCGTGGGTAGATTCACGTCAGGCTCCTTATGCTACTCAAGAGATGAATAGTTCAAGACACTCTTAAATAAACATAGAAGCTCATTTCAGCATTTGCAGATTTTAATTTTTCCCTTTTTCATTGTTAAAAAGTCGCTCTACTAACCCGTAGCAAAGCGACTTACCGTAGGAACACAAAAGAGACTTAGCGCAAAATAAGAACGGGGATACGGCTGCTACGCAGCATCGCTGTCGTCGTGCTGCCAACCAACAAGTGGCGGATGCGCGAGTGCCCATAAGCGCCCATGACCAAGAGGTCTATCGCGTGCTCTTGTTCGTAGGTTTGCAGCACATCATCTACATTGCCGTTGCGGATAGCGCCTTCTGCCTTGTGGCCTGCTTCACGTAGGGTGCCTAGCGCCCAACCAAGCTCCAGGCGATTCTCTGCATTGTCCGTATCCACCAGTAGTACATGGCACTCGCTGCCTGAAAACAGTGGCGAACGGGCCAGCATTTCCACGCCTTTGCGGGCCGTTTTGCTGCCATCAAAAGCAATCAATACTTTTTCAGGCTGCTTGAACGTGGCGGGCACCATCAAAATAGGGCGATGCATTTCACGCACCACCCGCTCGAGGTTGGAGCCAAGATGCTCGCTGGCTTGATGAGCCGTCTCGCCGCGCTTACCCACCACCAGCAGGCGCATTTCATTTTCAAGCCCGACCAGTGTTTCCACCAAAGTACCGTTCAGTTGGCGAGTAACGGCGCCACTAAAGCCCTCTTCAACAGCGCGCGCCTGGGCCGCTTCCAGCATTAACCTGCCCTGTTCGCGGTTGACCTTGGCACGCTTCTCATCAAGGCCCATCAATTCCTCCAGCAAGCGCTCGCGGGCGCCAAAAAACAGCTGGCCCGAAAGATCCGGCTCGCCTGGCACTTCTGAATGGTTATCGGCCACATGCACAAAGGTTAACGGCGCGCCCAGCGCAAGGCTTGCCCAAGAAGCGTAATCGCAAACGCCTTGTGAAAACCGGGAACCATCAATTGCGGCAACTACATGTTCCGGCATGCTGCTCTCCTTTATTAGATCCTTAGTGGCCATCCATCAGTTTTTCGACCGCCTTTTGATCGTTGTGCATCGCGTAGCGGTCAACCACCGTGGCGCTGGCTTCGCTCATCCCAACCAACACGACATCAGTACCTTCACGGCGGAACTTGATAACGACCCGATCAAGTGCCTGTACAGCGGTAACATCCCAGAAGTGCGCGTTGGATACATTGATCGTTACCTTGTCCAGGCTCTCCTTGAAATCAAACGCCGCCATAAAACGCTCGGAAGAGGCGAAGAAGACCTGCCCAACGACCTGATACTCACGCTCCCGGCCCGCCTCTATCTCAGTAGAGCCGATGTACATGATATTGCCAACTTTATTGGCAAAAAACAGCGCCGCCAGCAGCACGCCAACAAAGACCCCGATCGCCAGGTTATGGGTACTTACGGTCACAGCGACCGTCGCCAACATGACAATATTGGTACTGAGAGGATGCTTTTTAAGATCCCGAATCGACGCCCAGCTAAAGGTGCCTATCGACACCATGATCATGACAGCTACCAGCGCGGCCATGGGGATTTGTGAGACCCAGTCGGCGAGAAACACGACCAACAGCAGCAGTACAACGCCCGCAATCAATGTGGATAGCCGCGTACGGCCACCGGATTTAATATTGATCACCGACTGACCAATCATGGCACAACCTGCCATACCACCCAGTAATCCGGCGCCAATATTGGCAATGCCTTGGCCTTTGCACTCGCGGTTTTTATCACTCGATGTGTCGGTCAAATCGTCCACAATGGTCGCTGTCATCATCGATTCCAGCAGACCCACCACACACAGCATCAAGGCGTAAGGCAGAATAATCATCAAGGTTTCAAGGTTAAGCGGGACATTCGGCCACAGGAAAATCGGCAGCGTATCGGGAAGTTCGCCCATATCCCCCACCGTGCGAATATCCATGCCACTCACCATATACACAATGGTTAACACCACGATGCACACCAGTGGCGAGGGTAGCGTTTTACCGATCACCGGCAGATAAGGGAATAAATAGATAATGCCTAAACCGGCCAGGGTCATGACATACACATGCCAAGTGACATTGGTTAGCTCAGGTAACTGGGCCATAAAGATCAAAATGGCCAGCGCATTCACAAAGCCAGTAACGACCGAGCGCGACACAAAGCGCATTAGCTCAGCGAGTTTTAAATACCCGGCAATAATCTGAAACACCCCGGTTAAAAGCGTTGCTGCCAGCAAGTACTCAAGGCCATGCTCGCGCACCAGCGTGACCATCAATAGCGCCATGGCGCCAGTGGCCGCAGAGATCATCCCCGGCCGCCCACCGGTAAAGGCGATAATCACCGCAATACAGAACGAGGCATAAAGACCTACTTTCGGGTCGACGCCTGCGATAATCGAGAACGCGATCGCTTCGGGAATCAGCGCCAGCGCGACGACCAGGCCCGAAAGGGTGTCGCCTTTAATATTGGAAAACCACTCATGCTTGCTGAAAAGTGCCATTCAGGGAGTCCATCGTTATTGATTAAACAAGACGCGCTAACTCCGCCGCACAGGGCCAGATGTCACGTCATTAAGAACCAGATTGTATGAGTCAGGCTGCAGGATGAAGACGCCAAGTACGTCAGTAGCCAAATAACGGCAATAGAATGCCGTAACGCCGTGGAAGCGCTTTCGCGCCATGGCGTTTTCGAAAGAGGGAATACCTAGGGTGGAGTCATCAACCCAGTGGTAAGTACTACAGATGTTGCCAATGAACGTTTCATTGCGCAGATGCCTTGCCGAGATATTTTACGAAGTTACCCTGCCACTGAAGGTTAAGCGGCAGAACCGGCGCAGAGTTTACCAGCAACCTACCTCTTCTGCACCCCGGCGCACTTGAGGTCTGGCTGTATACTTAAATAGTCAGCGCAGGATGCGCTTCGGCGTCACCATCGCTACCATGGGCATCAAGCGCATAAGGCGCCATCATTGAACCTGGTCAACATTTCGACCAACGCGTTCCCATCTTCCAGAGGAGTAGCACATGAGCCATTCAATTGCGGTGATTAAAGGCGATGGCATTGGGCCTGAAATTATGGATGCCACCCTGCGCGTGCTCGATACGCTGGAGTGCGGCTTTGAATACGAGTTTGTGGATGCAGGCCTGTCAGCGCTGGAAAATCATGGAACGTTGATCCCGCAGGCATCACTTGATGCTATAGAGAAACACGGCATTGCGTTAAAAGGCCCGCTGACCACGCCCATTGGCAAGGGCTTCTCCTCCATTAACGTACAGCTACGCCGTCACTTTGACCTTTATGCCAACGTACGCCCGGCGATCAGTTTTCCTGGAACTCGTTCGCGCTTTGAAGACATCGACATGATCACCGTACGCGAAAATACCGAAGGTGCGTATTTGTCTGACGGCCAGGAGATGATCGACGACGGCAACACCGGCATTTCGGTGATCAAGGTAACCCGCAAAGGCTCCGAGCGTATTGTGCGTTATGCGTTTGAGCTGGCCAAAAACAGTGGCCGGAAAAAGGTCACTGCAGTGCATAAAGCCAATATTATCAAGACCAGCTCTGGGCTGTTTTTGGATGTGGCGCGTGAGATCGCAAGCGAATATCCCGACATTGAGTTTCAAGAGATGATTGTCGATAACGCCTGTATGCAGCTGGTGATGAACCCGCATCAGTTTGATGTGGTGGTTACCACGAACCTGTTTGGCGATATTCTCTCAGACCTGTGTGCAGGCCTGGTGGGCGGGCTGGGCTTGGCACCTGGCGCTAATATTGGTGAAAGAGCGGCGATTTTTGAAGCGGTACACGGCTCAGCCCCTGACATTGCGGGTAAAAAGCTCGCCAATCCCTGCGCTCTATTGTTGGCTGCCGCACAGCTGCTTGATCATTTGGGCATGGCAGACAAAGGCGAAACTATCCGTCACGGCATTCGCTCGGTGTTAGAAACCCGCCGTGACATGGTCACACCCGATATGGGTGGCACGGGCAACACCGATACCTTTGCACAAGCGCTGGTTGAGTACATCCACGCCTAACTATTCAGCTTGAATACGTTTCGTTAGCTATCTGCGCCCTTTCATCAAGGGCGCTTTTGGTTACGAGCCCTGCTTGCCCACTGCTAGCCAACCATCGCGGAAGCTCAGCGGCTAACCAAAGCCTTAAACTAACAGATCAGCGTATCAACCGCGGTTAAACAACGTGTGTTAGCAACATCGTCATGGGTTATCAGGCGCCATTAAAAAAGCCCCAAGGCATTAATAACCCTGGGGCTTTAGTAAGAACGCTATGACTGCGCGCTTATTTTAGTGATGTTTTACGCAGGTAAGGCAGCACCGCGTCAAACTCACCAAATTTTTGCTTGGCATCGTCATCTGAAACGCTTGGCGGAATAATCACATCCTGGCCAACTGTCCAATCAGCGGGCGTTGCCACACCGTGCTTAACGGTTGCCTGCAGGGCATCCAGAGCACGTAGAATTTCAGCGAAATTACGCCCTACCGTCATGGGATAGGTCATGGATAGCTTTAGCTGCTTATCCGGCCCAATGATAAACACCGAGCGTACCGTGGCGCTGTCGGCTGGCGTACGGCCATCCGGCAGATAGGCATCTTCGGGCAGCATATCAAACAGTTTGGAAACCTTAAGGCCTTCATCGGCGATGATCGGAAAATCAACGTCGCTGCCGCTATACCGGGTGATATCGTCGGCCCAGCGTTTGTGATCCTCAACGCCATCAACCGACACACCAATCACCTTAGTGCCGCGCTTTTCCCACTCGGCGCTTAGCGTGGCTACAGCACCAAACTCCGTGGTGCAAACCGGTGTAAAGTCCTTGGGGTGTGAAAATAAAATAGCCCAGCTATCACCAATCCACTCGTGGAACTGGATAGGCCCTTGGCTAGTTTGTGCTTCAAAATCGGGAACGACCGCATTAATACGTAATGACATTGTGCCTCCTTCGCGGGTGATTACTGCTTTTAATACCTTAAACCACCTTTAAGCAATCCACTATAGAACATTTAGTGCTAAGAAAGCGAATATTCACCCGTGCTATTGGCTGACGTTCAAAGGACAGCTCCCGCCACTTTTGAAGCACCCCTTCGCACGGCTAGGCTAAGCGCTAGCATTGGGGTCTTTATGCTTTACACGTGTCAGCCAGCGCTGCTTGGCGTGATGCCTTAAATTAGCCACGCTGTCAGTCTCATCAATGATGTCCTGACCCAGGATGGTTTCAATAATATCTTCAAGCGTAATAAGGCCTACAAAGGTGCCATGCTCGTCATACACAACGCGCATGTGCAGATGGTCCTTGAGCATTGAAGCAAAAACCTGCTCTACATTGTGCGCAATATCGACACTGCCAATGGGGTGCATAAGCTCGCGCATGGTCTTGGCGTCATCGGCGTGATACATATCGGATTTATGCACATAGCCAAAGGCCATTTCACCGTTATCCATAACGGGAAAGCGCGTAAAGGATGTCTTACCGTACTGCTGATCAAATGTTTTGACGTCCATGTTAGGGGGCACTGTCACGCATACCGTTCTTGGCGTCATGGCCTGGCTTACGGCAATGTCATGCAAGTTAAGCATATTGATGATGGTGCGCGACTCGTCGGCATCCAACACCTTTTCCTCAAGCCCTACGCGCGCCAGCACTTTGATCTCATCACGTAGATCAACATCATGCTCTGACGTGCCCAGCCGACGCGTAATCTGCTCCGACATCCAGATAAAGGGCAGTAACCCCACTATCATCGGCTTTAGTAAACGCGGCAAAAGTGGTGCCAGCCCGCGCCAATAAGTAGCGCCAATCGTCTTGGGAATAATTTCAGACAGCACCAGAATCAGCATTGTCATGACAGCAGACACAATGGCAATGGAGGCTTCGCCGAATACCACTGCCGCTTGTGCGCCCACTGCCGTTGCACCAACGGTATGCGCAATTGTATTAAGCGTCAGTATCGCCGCCAAGGGCCGGTCAATGCTGGTCTTAAGCTGATTAAGCGAGGCATGCAGCTTGGGTTTCTCTTCTTTTAGCCTGGCAATATAGCTGGGCGTAATAGAGAGTAAAGCCGCTTCAAGAATAGAACACAAAAAAGACAGTGCGATGGAAAGCGTGGCAATCGTGATGAGAAGGAACATGAGAACCTGAGGTAGTGAGTATAAGTGTTTATAGGAGCAATCTAGATGTCTGTCAATAGACCTCTGTACGCCTTTTCAGGCATGGATAGCGCTCCCTGCTGGCTCAATTTCCTCCTCTCTATAGCTGATACTTGTCATCTTCGTTACGCAGTTTTATATTGCAAAAAGTCAACTATAGTTAAAGCGCTCCTGCTCCTTCCTATTTGGCTACTTCTTTTTAAGCTGCTTCCTAATATAGAAGGCAAAAAAATGCGTATAAGCTTTTTTAATGCCCCTCTCTACCTCGCCTTAAAACGCCATACGTCGTGTATTCGATTTACACCTCAGGGCATTATTAAGGATGCCAGCCCGCCATTTCTTGAGGCGATGGGCTATCAACTAGACGATATAAAGGGTAAGCATCACCGCATATTTTGTGATGAGCAGGAAGTCAGCAGTGCCGAGTATCAGCAGTTTTGGCACTCATTAGCGGCAGGGGATAGCCGTCAGGGTCGTTTTTGTCGCGTACGTGCGAACGGTGAAGAAGTCTGGTTAGAGGCGACGTATGTGCCTATACGAAATTTTCGAGGACATGTGACGGAAATCCTGAAAGTAGCGAATGATGTCACCCAGCGTCATCAAGAATCTCAACGGCAAAAGGCCGTGCTAAAGGCGCTCAATGACTCAATGGCCGTCATTGAGTTTACCCCTCAAGGGGAAATACTCGAAGCCAATAAAAACTTTGAAGCCGCGATGGGGTATCAACAAAAAGATATTATTGGTCAACACCACCGTATGTTTTGCCCACCTGACTTCTATCGTAACAATCCTGATTTTTGGGAGCGCTTGGCCCAAGGGGACTTTACCAAAGGCCGCTTTGAGCGCATCACTAAAAATGGCCAAAGCATCTGGCTAGAGGCCACCTACAACCCTGTTAAAGATGAAGATGGCAATGTGACCGAGGTCGTAAAATTCGCAGCGGACATCACCCAACTGGTCGACAAAGCCAACGCGACAACGGGAACGATTGGCTCCGCCCAAACCAGCACGTCACAAATTGAACGTACCGCCAAAGATAGCCTCGACCACTTGGATGAGATGGTAAAAGGCTCAGAGCAAGCCGCTCAAACGCTGGCCCAGGCACAAGAACTGGTAGAGGCCCTGCATAAACAGTCGCAAAGTATTCATGCGATTACGACCTCTATTGCCAAAATAGCCAGCCAAACCAACCTGCTTTCTCTTAACGCCGCGGTTGAAGCCGCCCGCGCCGGTGAACAAGGGCGCGGCTTCGCCGTGGTGGCTAACGAGGTCCGCCAACTGGCTAAAGGGTCCAGCGAAGCCGTGGCACAAATTTCCCAAGTGCTCAAAGACAACAGTAACCTTGTCGAACGCACCACCGAAGCCATGCAACAGGTCATTCAACAAAGCAAAGCCGGTCAATCCAGGGTTAGCGAAATTGATGCGATTGTGAACAAGATTCTCCACGACGCTCAGGACGTCGCTCGCTCTATCGAGCAACTGGCCGCAGATACGCGGTTATAAGAAACGCTCAAACAAAAACGCCTCCGTGAAGAAGGCGTTCTTGTTTTCTCTGCAGCGGCGTCAAACGAACGGTCTTAAAAACGGTTTGAAAAGGCCGTTTTATGCAAACACTTGCGTCCATTCGCCACGCTTGGCAAGCAGGTCACGAGCGAGCTTCTGGGCGCCTTCCAGGCTGTGGCTCGCGGCCCAGCCGCACTGCATTTCGTTACAGGCAGGCACTTCAGTGGCCACCAGAACGTCGTTCAGCGTTTGCTCAATGATGGTTAACACGTCGTCGTAGTTATCGTGATTGATCATCGCAATATAAAAGCCGGTTTGGCAGCCCATCGGGCTGATATCGACCACTTTATCGGTATGATTACGCGATAGTTCAGCCATCAAGTGCTCAAGAGAATGCAGCGCTGGCATCTCCATGTGCTCTTTGTTCGGCTGGCAGATACGCAGATCATATTTATGAATCTGGTCGCCGTTCTGGCCCTGTTTGATATCAGCAAGACGTACATAAGGCGCTTTAACCTTGGTATGGTCCAGGTTAAAGCTTTCAACGTTCATTTTTTTTTCGGTCATGGTTGCTCCGCGTTTATCGGTGTCGTGGACCCATTCTACACGCTGCGGTTATACCTTGGGGGCATCAAAATTCCACGGTTCATCGGTATACACGCATACGTTGGCATCTTCGATATCGCCACCCGGTGATTCAACGTGCTTGGCAAAGAAGTCCTGGATCTCTTTACGCTGACAATGTGCTTCAAACTCTTCACGGCTCGCCCAGATTTCATGGAATACAATCGGATAGCTGGTGCCTTGAGCGAAGGGATTATCGATCTGGCGGGTCACCGTGTAGTGAATGCAGGCATCTTCCCGGTGTGTGTTTGGCTCCAGCGCCTGAAGCGCTTTGAACACCGCTTCTTCTTTGCCTGGTTTGGGTTTGAAGCCAGCAATACAGTAAATTTTCTCTGACATGATCGCGTCCTGACATATGAATCGTACGTCATTATGCGGCTTGTTCTTATCGGTTAACAACCTGGCAAATAATACGCTCGGCCAAGGCCTCCAGGTCAGGCACCGTCATATCAGGTTCAATGCCCCAAGGATCAAAGGGCGCATCGGAATGACGCCGCACCCAGGCACTTCGCAGCCCGGCATGGGTTGCACCAATCACATCAAAGGCGTTGCTTGAAATTAACCAGGTATGCTCAGGGCGCGCTTCCAGCTGTGAGCGAAGATAGCTATATACCGCCGGGTCTGGCTTAAAGCGCTTGATATCATCCACGCTGATCACCGCATCCATGTGGCTTTCTACACCGGCACGTACCAGCAACTGAGTTACCGCCTCCGTCGTGCCATTGGAAAACGCCACGCAACGAATGCCCGCATCACGCAACTGATCAAGCGCATCCACCACATCCGGGAAGGCTGGAAGCTCTGCATATACATCCATGAGGTGGTCGTGGTCATTGTCAGAAAGACCTGCTTGCAGCGCGCGGCTGGTAAACACCAGGGCTTCTCTCGTGCATTCTGAAAAAGGCACATAAGCGCCCATTAAGGCATGCCGAAAGCTGTACTCAAGCTGCTTTTCCCGCCAGCGCTTGGCAAATTCTTCTGCGTTGGAGGCATCGTTAAGTCGCCGTTCGAGTTCCGCCGTAACGCCTTGGGTATCAATCAGCGTGCCATATACATCGAAAGCCAATACCGGTTGCATAGCCACTCCTAACGTATCCGTTCACCGTCACTGTATTTAGTAGCATAGCTTCCCACCCCAAAAACAAAAACGCCGCTGCATAAGTAAGCAGCGGCGTTACCAGATCAGCGTCTTTTCATTAAATCGTCAACGCAGCTTCCTGATGGCCCGCTTTTAAATCGCCTGAGCGGGTAAGTTCATCGGTTACGCGGTCAATGGCGCGCTTGGCACGGCCAATCACGTCATCAACTTCTGCGCGGTTAATGGTCAGCGGAGGCGCAAAACCTAAAATGTCGCCTTGGGGCATGGCGCGAGCAATCAGGTTCTCTTCCATGGCGGCGGCGGCCACTCGCGGTCCTACTTTGAGGGCGGGGTCAAAGTGCAAGCGCTGCTTGGCATCCGGTGAGAACTCCAGCGCAGCCATTAAGCCAACACCGCGTACATCCCCCAAGAGCGGATGACCTTCAAACGTGGCCTTAAGCTGCGCCTGGAAGTAGGCACCGGTTTCAGCCGCGTTGCCCACCAGGTTTTCACGCTCGATGATATCCAGGTTGGCAATACCGGCGGCACAGCCCAGCGCGTGGCCAGAGTAAGTCCAACCGTGACCGATTGGGCCAAACTCACCCGTACCCTGCTCAAGCACTTGCCATACCTTTTCGCCCACAATCACACCAGAAAGCGGTTGATAGGCGCTGGTCAGGCCTTTGGCAATCGTGACCAGGTCCGGCTTCATGTTGTAGTGGTGGCTACCAAAATCAGACCCGGTACGTCCAAAGCCACATACCACTTCATCGGCAATCAACAGTACATCGTACTTGGCCAACACCGCCTGAATCGCATCCCAGTAACCTTCGGGCGGCGGTACGATACCGCCTGTGCCCAATACCGGCTCGCCGATAAACGCCGCCACCGTATCCGGGCCTTCTTCAAGGATCATCGCTTCCAGCTTGTCGGCACAGAAGGAGGAAAACTCAAGCTCGGTCATGCCATGCTGCTCGGCGGCACGCAGATAGTAGTGCGGCGCCTCGGTATGGCGAATGGTATCAATCGGCAGGTCAAAGTGGTCATGAAACGCCTTAAGACCGGTCAAGGAACCAGAAGCAATGCCCGAACCATGGTAGCCACGCATACGCGAGATGACTTTTTTCTTCTGCGGGCGGCCAAGTACGTTGTTGTAGTAACGCACAATTTTCAGTTGGGTTTCATTAGCGTCACTGCCCGACATGCCGTAGTAGACCTTGGACATGTTCATGCCAGCGATTTTCAGAATACGCTCGGAAAGTGCGATCTGCGGCTCGTTCGAGTGGCCGACATAGGTATGGTAGTAAGAGAGCTCCATCGCCTGCTTGTAAATGGCTTCGGCAATTTCCGTGCGACCATAACCGATATTCACGCAGTAAAGCCCGGCAAAGCCGTCGATAAATTCGCGGCCATCCTTATCCACGATATTAATGCCTTTACCACCGGTAATCACACGGCCCGGCGCATCGCCATGGGCGAAGTCACGCAGATGGGTAGAGGCGTGAAAAGTGACTTTGCGGTCGCGTTCGATCAGATCCTGATGTTGGCTCATAACGTTCTCTCTGTACGATAAACCTCCCCGATCAGCGGGAAGGAATTTGAAATATTGCGGGCTTCACGGCTGGTTAGCCACACGCGAACACGCTGTAAACCCATCCCTGGGCGCTCGGCTTTTTCACTGACCGCCATGGATGGCGGGAATGCCGAAACTGAATGGAGCATGTTTCGGCCCTGAAAAAGACGGTTCGCTTAGTGCCTAACTAGCCTCTACTGCGAAACTATCTACTCTAGCTCCCTGATACAGACCCCAGCGCGCCTAAGCAGTAATACTTGGTTTCGAGGTACTCGTCGATACCGGTGGCGCCGCCCTCACGGCCAAGGCCCGACTGCTTCACGCCGCCAAAGGGTACCGGTGGGCCGGTCATCTTGACGGAGTTTACACTGACCATGCCGTACTCCAGCGCACGCATCAGCTTCCAGATCCGGCGAATATCATGGGTATACACATAGGCCGCCAAGCCATACTCGGTATCGTTGGCAAGCTCAATAACCTCTTCGTCGCTCGAATAAGCGGTAATCCCGGCCACGGGGGCAAAGTTCTCTTCCCGCCAGACTTTCATTTGTGGCGTTACGCCTGTTAATAGCACCGGCATAAAGAAGTTTTCGCCCGGCGCTTGGTTCTGGTCTCCCATCACCAGCGTGGCGCCCCGAGAAATCGCGTCATCGACAATCGAAGCGGCCTTCTCTACGGCCTGGCGGTGAATCAGCGGGCCAAGATCGATCTCGCCCTGCAAACCATTGCCGACGGTTAATGCCGCCATGCGCTCGGTAAACTGTTCAACAAAGGCGTCATGAATGGATTCGTGCACCAGAATCCGGTTGGCCGCCAAACAGTCCTGCCCCGCCGTTTGAAACTTGGCATCTACCGCCGCGTAAGCCGCCTCTTTGGGGTCCATATCCGGCCCGACGATAAACGGCGCATTACCGCCCAACTCCAGTGAAAGGCGCTTAACGGTACCCGCACTTTGCTCCATTAACAGGCGGCCAACGCGGGTGGAGCCGGTAAACGACAGTGCCCGGATGCGTGGCTCGCTGCACAGTATCTTAGAAACCTCGACAGGCTCACCCAAGACAACGTTAAAGATACCGTCCGGTATGCCTGCCCGCTCGGCTAATTCTGCCAGCGCCAGCGCTGAAAAAGGCGTTTCATTGGCCGGTTTCACAATCACCGGGCAGCCAGCAGCCAGCGCGGCCGCCGCTTTACGGGTAATCATTGCCAGCGGAAAATTCCACGGCGTAATCATCGCGGCAATACCAACAGGCTCTTTAATAGTGCCCAGCGAGGCATTAGGAATATGGCTGGGGATCGTTTCCCCGTAAGTGCGCTTACCCTCTTCCGCAAACCAACGCACGAAACTTGCTCCGTACTCTACTTCGCCCCGTGCATCAGGCAGCGGTTTGCCCTGTTCCAGGGTCATGATGGTCGCCAAATCTTCGCGGTTGGCCTGAATCAAATCGTACCAGGCCAGCAGGCGCTCGCAGCGCTCATCGGCACGCAGTGCGCGCCAGTGAACAAAGGCCGACTCAGCGGCATCCACCGCCGCGGTAATCTGCTCAGCTTCAAGCAGAGGAATATGCCCGATCGCTTCGTTGGTTGCCGGGTCATACACCGCTTCTTCACGGCCACCTTCCCCATGCGTCCACTTGCCATTCACATAAGCGTACTGGCGAAACAGGCGCGGATCTTCTAGCCGTTTCACCAGCGTGGTCGATAGTGTGGTCATGGGCACCTCCCCTGGTTGAAGCCATTAACCGGCGACAAACCGTTGCACGTTGACGATTGAAGAGATCGGCTTTTGGCCGATCCTTTCGATGTGCCTAGCGTAAGGGAGAAGACGCACGAAGTGTTTTTGAAAGCGAAGTGGTTTAGCTTGGTTTTTTTTGTCTAGACCGCTTTTACAGCAGTTTTTTTTGGCGCTAGCCGCCAAGCCGAGACTAACTGAAAAAGGCGATACCTAAAGAAGTCTAAACATTCGTTATGTTGTGGTATACCTACCCTTTCAACAAAAATGGCCGATGATGCCACGTCGGTTTTAAATAAATTTCACCTTACGCTATGGCCTGCCCTGCTAAAACGACTGGTTTTAAGATCTTACCCCTGTAAAGATCGCGTAATGCCAGCTCTACCGGGCCAAGGGGAGCGTCGTGTATCAACTTCCTTACTTTAAGCAGCTTTCCCAACAAATTAATGGCACAACAGTTCGGAAAAAGTATGACGTAGATCGGCACGACGAACGTCTATACTCGCTGACCGTGGTCACTACGCTCTTGGCAATTTTTTACTTTTCTTACACGTTGGTGGATATCTATATACTGCCCGATATCACCTTTAGATCTCTATTGTTACGCATATCAATCATTGGACCACTTACCATTTTCTTGTTTGCCTATTACAAACGACCCGCATCCATTCGCCGTAAAGAGCTTGCAAGCGTAGTGGTCGTCGTTTTGGGAACGGCGGTTTGGTGTATAGCGCTGCTGGGATCGGAAAATCCACGCGTGCTTCACTATTTTTATGCTGGCCTGATTTTCCAACTGGTTCTTACCATTGTTCTGACGCCGCCGTTTGAATACAGCATCTATGGTTCATTATTTGTGTGCATTTGCCTTTACACCACTATCTGGTTTCTACCCGGCGCTAATCTTGAGTACGTGGTCAACCACTTGGCGTTTGGCATCCCCGCTGTAGTGCTGACGTTAATGGCCAACTATCGTTTCTCCGCTGAGTCGCTACGCCTATACCTGCAGAATATTAATACTGACCTGTTACGTTCCGAACTTGCTGAACGCAATGCAGACCTGGAACGAATTTCCAATATAGATCCGCTAACAGGGCTATCTAACCGTAGAGGCCTCGCCCGGAACTCAGCATTGCTACTACAAAAATGCGCTTCACAAGAGCATATTGCTGTTGTGATTATAGACGTGGACTATTTCAAAGCATTTAACGATCACTATGGGCATGCGGGGGGAGACCGCTGCCTACAAGCAGTTGCAGAGGCTATTCGCGACGTGTGTACATCGGAGGATATCGTGTGCCGCTTTGGGGGCGAAGAATTTCTGGTTTTACGCTCAATACGTAATGGCACTAAGCATAACGCTTTAATACTGGCTGAAAGTATACGGGCAAACGTCGCCAACCTTACCATTTCCCACACTCAGTCAAGCTTTGGCATCGTTACCGTGAGTGCGGGGGTGTGTACTAGCCCTGCTCCTCCTGTGGATGAGCTCAACAAGTTGATTCAGGCGGCTGATCAGGCGTTATATGACGCAAAACATGAAGGTCGAAACCGGGTCCGTGAGCGACATTTCAGTAGCACTATAGAAATGGGCAACTCAGTAACTTAATCACTTACTGTTAAGTATAGGCTGATCCGTCACACAACGCCTGTACCCTCCACATCAATACCAATCGGCTGACGCTTAACCGTTTTGGTCACGATATAGGTGAAGTAACGCTCAATGCCCGCCTCAGAAACCAGCCATTTATCCATGAGCCGCTGGTAGCTATCAATTGTGCGGGCTTCAAACTTCACCAGATAATCAACCCCACCGCCGACAGCGACACATTCGGTGACCTCTGGCGTATCCATGACCAAAGCTTCAAAGCGCGCAAAGCTTGCGGCGTTGTGGGCTGTAAGCTCAATTTGCACCCACACAGGGTTGCGCGGCACCAGTACATCGGCATTGATGCGTGCGGTATAGCCCTGAATGACCCCGGCTTTTTCCAAGCGTTTAACCCGCTCCCAGCAGGGGCTGACCGAGAGGTTAATTGCCTCGGCCAGTTTGGACTTGGTGATCCGCCCATCACGGGAAAGGATATCGAGAATTTTAAGATCAAAACGGTCGAGTTTTATCATGCCTTGGGCTATGCCTCCAGGCGGTCGACGACATCGGCAATCACCGCAATGGTGTCCCCCATATTGACCAGGGCCGGGGCGCGCCGGGCCATCAAAATGCCATCGCGTTCGGCGCGGTAGGCAACCGGCTCGCTACCGGTACGGGTCATATCGTATACGTAAGCCAACACCTGCCCTTTGGTCACGGCATCGCCCAGCGCCACGCAAAGCTCAAGTACGCCGGAGTGCTGACTCTGTACGTAGCAGCTGGCGTCTGGCATATCGAGATAGACCTGGCCGCCTTGCGGCATATCCACCTCGCCCTCTAGCAGGCCGTAATGGATCAGAAAGTTACGTACGCCGCGCTCGGTAATCGCCATACTTTGTGGCGTGGAGGTGCCACCACCGCCAAGCTCTGTGGCCACAAACACCTTGCCTTGGCGCTCGCAAGCAGTATCGAAGAGTTTTTCGGCATCCAGCTCAAACATCACCATGGCGTAAGGCGCACCAAACGCTTTGGCGCCTTCCAGCGCGGCCTGTTGCTGGGCTTTGTCATCCAGCACATGAGAAGCACCAAACGGCAGAATATCCAGCGTGCGGCCACCGGAGTGTAGATCCAGCACCACATCGCTCATGGGCACCAAAACGCGGGTAAAGTAGTCGGCAATTTGCAGCGTTACGCTGCCGTTGGGGTCACCGGGGAAACTGCGGTTAAGATTGCCCTGATCCATCGGCGATGTCCGCTTGCCTGCCATTACGGCGGGCGTATTCATGCACGGCACAATAATCACCCGCCCACTGACGTCCTCTGCAGTGAGCACATTGGCAAGCTTAAGCAGCGAAGTAATCCCCTCGTATTCGTCGCCATGGTTGCCCCCGGTTAATAGCGCTGTGGGGCCTTCGCCATTTTTCACCACGGTAATCGGGATCATTACCGCCCCCCAGGCCGAGATATCGGTGGAGATGGGCAGCTTTAAAAAACCGTGCTGCACGCCGTCAGCATCAAAGTCGACAGTCGCGGAAATCGGGCTTGGTCGCAGGGTCATAACGACTCCTTAATCAGTTATACGGCTTATTCTTTAACGACTTATCATCATTTAACAAATAACTGCCGTGGAAAGTTGGCCAGCGTCTCGCAGCCTGTTTCAGTAATCAGGATGCTTTCGGTAATTTCCAGCCCCCAATCCTCCACCCAAAGCCCAGGCATAAAATGAAAGGTCATACCGGGTTGCAGGATGGTCTCATCCGAAGGACGCAAACTCATGGTGCGCTCGCCCCAGTCCGGTGGGTACGAAATACCGATAGGGTAACCGCAGCGTGCGCCACCGCGGTCAAAACCGTATTTATCCATCGCCGCCCCCAGCGCCATGGCGATATCCGCCGTTCTATTTCCTGGCTTAGCAACGTCCAGGCCGTTTTCGATACCTTCCAGAAGGGCTGATTCAGCGCGAATAAAGTCGGTCGGCGGTCGTCCCAGAAATACGGTGCGCGACATGGGCGCGTGATAGCGCTTGAATACTCCGGCAATCTCAAAGAACGTGCCCTCGCCTTCACGAAACGGCGTATCGTCCCAGGTCAAATGTGGAGCAGCGGCATCTTTACCGGTTGGCAGCATGGGGACAATGGCAGGGTAATCGCCGCCATACACTTTCCCATTTTCATCGAAAAAGCCTTCTATCCCCACTCGGTAGATTTCCGAGACCAGCTTACTCTTGGGAAGCCCCGGCTCGATGACTTCCAGAATACGCGAGTGCATGCCTTCAACAATCTTGCCGGCAATGCGCATATAGGCGATTTCCTGAGGCGACTTGATTGCCCGGCACCAGTTCACCAGCGCATTGGCGTCGATAAAGCGCGCGTGGGGCAGCTCGCGTAGCAGACTCTGGTAGGCTTTGGCGGTGAAATAGTAGTTATCCATCTCCATACCCACTACGCCGGTATGCCAGCCGCGGTCAGGCAGGATCGACTGCGCCAGATAATCCATCGGGTGCATATCCGGATTTTGAACGTAGTAATCCGGATAATAAGTAATATTAACTGGGTCAATCCAACAGGTGCGCAGCGCGCCGTTAGCGTCCATACGACGCCCAAACCATACCGGCTCACCTTCCAGGCCAACCAGGACACACTGGTGTACGTAAAATGACCAGCCGTCGTAGCCGGTCAGCCATGCCATATTCGACGGATCACTGACGATCAATACATCAATGCCGCGGCCGGCCATTTCAGCACGCACCTTCCACAAGCGCTGTGCATACTCTTCACGCGTGAAGGGCAGGGAAACCTGAGTCATCGGGCAACTCACCATCAAAGATCACCAAGAACCGGTGCGCGTTTTTTACGCCAAGCAACGGGGCACAAGGGCGACCAGGCTACCGCCATGGAAGGCTTGCCAATGTCGTCTTAGCCCGATACTAGCACCACCCCGTGGTTGCGGGTCAAAGCCTTTATTTAACTCATGTTGCCGGCTCTCTTAACCGGCCACGCAAAAGCTTCAGCACCGCGCGCTCACCGGGGCCAATCAACGGCTCATTTTCAAGTTTGTTTTCAACCAACTGCCGAAAATGCGCCAATGTACGGCCACCCCGGTAGCTCTCCACCACACGGAGATCAATGTAGGCCAAACGCCTCGTTCTATCGTGACGCGTTATGACTTGCAGCGTGCAGACAACCTCCCCATGATGAATAAATAGAGTGAGAGACACCCATTCACCACGCAGGAGCCGAAATGAAGATTGTTGTGCACACCGATGATGCCACTCAATGGCGCGATGCCCTTTCCGAAGCGCTTCCTAACGCAACGGTCGTGACCAGCGACGCTCCCGAAGAGGCACGCCAAGATGCTGACTATCTTGCGGTATGGAAAGCCCCTGCGTATCTCTTGAAAGAGCAGACTCGGCTTAAAGGCATCATCAACCTGGGCGCAGGAGTAGATTACTTGCTCGGCACGCCAGGGCTGCCCGCCAATGTTCCCATCGTGAAGCTGCGCGATGCGGGCATGAGCGAGCCAATGGCCGACTACGTACTGTATGGCGTCTTACATTTTTACCGCAGCATGGACCGTTACACCGCTCAGCAAGCCAACGCTGAATGGCAGCCGCAACGCTTGGCAGATAAAGCTGATTGGCCGGTGGGTGTGCTCGGCCTGGGCGCTATCGGGTCGCAGGTTGCCAGCGCCTTGCAGCAAGCGGGATTTCCGGTGCTGGGCTGGAGTCGTTCACCCAAAACCATCACAGGTGTACAGTGCCTGCATGGTGATGAAGGACTGGATGAGCTTCTTGGCCAAGTGCAGAGCGTGGTTACTATCCTGCCCGACACCCCCGCCACACGGAGTATTCTTAACGCCGAACGGCTCGCCAAACTGCCCAAGGGCGCCAGCGTGATCAACCCAGGCCGAGGCAGCTTGATTGATGAACAGGCGCTTCTTGAGGCACTGGGTGATAACGCTACGCCAGGCCACTTGCGCGGCGCGTTGTTGGATGTTTTTTGTGAAGAGCCGCTGCCCGCTAAAAGCCCCTTATGGCAGCACCCCCGCGTCATCGTCACCCCCCACATGGCAGCGCCCACCCCGGTGAACGATGCGATTGACCAGGTCATTGCCTACCTGCATGCCTTTGAGGCGGGTGAAGACCTGCCTACGGTTAACCCCACACAAGGATACTAAGTCCGTTAAAACCAGCATGGGCGCCTCTGTCTACACGCAGCGGGGGGCGCTTCTTTCATAGTGATACACCGACCGCATCACGGGCGCATCAAATGTTAAGATACCCACTAAAGGCGCTCGAAATATATGCCAGGCCATGGAAATGCATGACAGATATGCAAGCAGGTCTTTGAACCCAAGACGGCTCAGCTTATTGGGTTTATTTGCAAACAGCGCTAGCTAGCGGGGACTGCTTGCTCATAAGGAGAATCAGGATGCGACTCGCCCGTTTTAATGTTGTATCGGCTTGTATACTACTGGGCACCGCTTGGCTATTACTCAGCGCTGTACCGGTCAATGCAAGCGAAGAAGCCGCCAGCACTCTTGCAGACATAGTGCCATTTAAAGCGCAATACCGGCTGGAAACCCGCAACTGGCCCAGTGCAACGATTACCCATACGCTCAGCCAGGAAGGCCAGCATTGGCTAAGCGATATGCGCTTTTCATTGGCCATAGTCAGCGGTCAGGAGTACAGCCGCTTTTCAGTGGCTGATGACGCCGTCCGTTCACTGCTTTTTAGCAGCAGCTACTCGCTTCTGGGCGTAGGCGACAGCTATCGATTAACCGATAGCGATATTGCAGCACTTGATCGCCAAGCCGCGCTGGTTGATCTCTCTCGGCGTGCAGGCCATGAAACATGTACACAAAGCGCACCCTGTGATCTCGATTTTGTTGACCACCGCGGTCGAGATGAGCACCTCCAGTACTACGCCACACCAGGCACGCACATCGTCAACGTGCCCGCTGGTGAGTTTGAGGTACAGCAGGTCATTTTGACGGATATCGAAAAGCCCGACCGCCATCTGGAAATCAACTTTCACCCAGACTGGCCCGGCCTGATTGTCTCGGCGGAGTATCAAAAAGAGGGTCGCCGCCAAACCCGCATCAGGCTTACTCAATTTAACCCTTAAGGCGCCACACCCTACATGCTGTCTGGATTATTGATTGTTCTTCTGCCTCTGATAGTGGGCTATTTATTACGCATTCGCTCTCCTTACCTCCAGCAACTGATCAACCGTGCCGTTAGCGGCTCGGTTTATCTTATTTTGCTCTTCATGGGGGTAAGTCTTGCCGGGCTTGAAAATCTAACCAGCCAGCTTTCGCGGCTGGGGGGCAATGCATTGCTGCTGTTTAGTATTACCACGGCGTTTAACCTGGCCGCTTTATGGTGGTTGTCTCGCCGGGTAGCACTACAAACAGGGGATTCACCTGTCGTTAAAAACGCACCGACCAGTAAGCTTGCCGCCATGCAAGGCTCGTTACTCTTGCTAGCAGTAGTGGCGGTCGGCGTTATTACAGGCCTGCTGCTGGGCCCAAGGCTAGGCGAGACGCTTTTTACCGCCGCAGACCTGTTAGCTGAATGGGTGCTTTACGCGTTGCTAGTGCTGATCGGCTGTCAGCTACGCAACTCCGGCATGCCGCTTAAGCAAATTCTACTCAACCGGCTAGGGCTTGCTATTGCGATAACGCTGGCCGTTAGCTCGCTACTGGCGGGATTGGCTGCCGCCCCCTTGCTCTCGCTTAGCTGGAACGAAGGACTCGCCATGGCGTCTGGCTTCGGCTGGTATTCGCTTTCAGCCATTTTAATTGGCGACCAGCTAGGGCCGCTAATGGGCGGCGTGGCATTTTTTAACGACCTTTTCCGGGAACTCCTGGCATTTATTTTGATTCCGCTAGTGATTCACCGCCACACCGCCCTTGCCATTGGCTACGGCGGTGCCACGTCAATGGACTTTACCCTGCCTGTGATTCAACAGCACGGCGGCGTCGCCTGCGTGCCCATCGCGGTAGTTAGCGGATTTATTCTTTCGCTACTCTCGCCCCCTTTGATTCTGTTTTTCCTTTCATTGTCGGCTTAAAACACCGACCTCATGGAGGGCGATGCAACAGACGCCCTCTTTAGCCTTTCCGTTTCAAAAAAACGCTCCCCTTTACTGGGCACTCTAAAAAAGATAGCTTAACAATTAGCAATTTTTTGAGCCAAGGCTGCAATATTCGCCTTCAAACTTCTTAATATAAATAAATATAAATTTAAAAACCTTAAACAAACCACTTAACTCATATCAACCTTAAACTCAAACACTTTATTTATTAAACCCTTACAACTCCCATCCATTCACCTTTAAACCTTATTTCCGGCTCTTCAACCACCCTTTAACATAGGTAGTTGATGTAGGTTATGGTTGAGAGAAACGTCATCAGCGTATGCTTTTTTCGACTAAAGTAGTTTAGTAAATATTTCTAATGCAACGCCTGCTGGCAGGGCTGCCAAAGGATAGGCAGGCATGTCACCGACAAGATGCGTGATTCAGACAGACACTATTAACCATGATAACTCAGGGAGATTGAACATGGGCGGAGTGGCTTTGGGCGAGGTTGCTACCGATAAAAGCGAAGCAAACAAAAGCGTAAAAGAAGTTAGCAACAGTGTGCCGCTAACGTTAGTTAAAAGTTCTTTAAGCGCTAATCAACTAACCCCTAACGACGACCCTTATCCCGATATTACTAATAGCCCTAGCAATAATATCATCGTTAACATCGACAAGGATAAACTAGACGCTCCACAGCGTATTCTGTTTGTGACCACCGAGATTACCGATTTCGTTAAAGTCGGTGGTTTAGGTGATGTGTCATCGGCGTTACCCAGAGCGCTATCAATACATCACGATGTGCGCGTACTGATGCCTGCCTATCGGGAGATACTCGAATCCGAGTATAACATTGTTCCCGCAGGCCACCTGCCCGCCTTCGCCGATTTACCCGCGTGTGATATAGGCAAGATCACCTGCCGGGATGGCCTGATCCTCTATGTATTGCTCTGCCCCGAGCTTTATGACCGCGAAGGCACCCCTTACGGCACGGGCTCCAGCGGCTATGGCGATGGTCAAGATAAAGGCTGGCAAGACAACGACATCCGCTTTGCCAGGCTTTCTCGGGCAGCAGCCGATATCGCTTTGGGCGATGCACATCTCGATTGGAAGCCCCAGCTGTTACACCTCAACGATTGGGCATGCGGCCTGGCGCCTGCCTATATGCACTGGCAAGGGCAATCCATTCCAAGCGTGTTCACGATTCACAACCTGGCGTATCAGGGCACCTTCAAAGCCTCACGCTTAAAAGCACTCGGCATTCCCGAGGAGGCGTTTCATATCGAAGGTGTCGAGTACTACGGCGACCTTTCGTTTATGAAAGCAGGTATTGTCTATGCCTCGCATGTCACCACGGTCAGTGCCACCTACGCCCAGGAAATCACCACGCCAACATTCGGCTGTGGCCTGGATGGCCTGCTGCGCTGCAAAGCCGCTCAAGGCCTTCTGAGCGGTATTCCAAACGGTATTGATGACTCTTGGGACCCACGTACGGACAGCCACTTGATTCAGGCTTTCTCCTCCAACGACTGGCGCGGTAAACGCGCCAATGCCGACCATGTTCGCCGTCATTTCGGCCTACTGCCCAGCCAGGGGCCACTGTTCGTGGTGATATCACGGCTTGTCCATCAGAAGGGGCTTGACCTGACCATCAAGGCCGCCAAGGCGATTGTCGATGCTGGCGGGCAGATCGTAGTTATGGGCAGCGGTGAGCGGGAGGTAGAGGAAGCGCTACGTGAGTTAGCCCTGCGTTTTCAGGGGGCTATTGCGGCGTACATTGGGTTCGACGAATACCAGGCGCGTTGCCTGTTCGCCGGGAGCGACTTCCTGCTAATGCCGTCACGCTTTGAGCCCTGCGGATTAAGCCAGATGTATGCCCAGCGCTTTGGCTCGCTTCCCATCGCCCACCGCACCGGCGGGCTGGCCGACACGATAGAGGATGGCGTAACCGGCTTTCTGTTCGATGACATGCAGTTCGGCAGCTACATGCGAGCGATTCAACGCGCCTTTGCGGTGCACAAGTCGACGGATCTATTCAATGCCATGCGCGGCGCCGCCATGACGGGGCGCTATCACTGGCGGCAATCCATCGTGCCCTACAGCAAGCTTTACCAGCAGGCACTGGAGCAGGCGGACACTTTACAAGCAGAGCATCAAGCAGCGCTATCTCACTGAAGGAGTCGGCAAGGAATGTCTGACAGAGCGCAGTTTCGAGAAACGACTTTTCAGCCCACCCAGGGCGCTCAGGTCGTTAAAGAAGGCATCACCCGGTTTGTGCTCTGGGCGCCGGACGCGTGCCGGGTCGACGTGGAGGTCGAAGACCTGCATAGCGCCACCATGGTAAAAACAGGCGACGGGTATGTCGCCGCCGAGCTTGCCTGCGGCCACGGCGCTCGCTACCGCTACCGTGTATTCGGTGATGATGACGATCAGGGCAGCCCAATACCCGACCCTGCTGCCCGCGCTCAAGCTAGCGATATTGATGGGCCTAGCCTCGTGATTGACCCAAACCACTATCACTGGCGCAATCCAGGCTGGCAAGGGCGCCCTTGGCATGAAACGGTGCTCTATGAGCTACATGTCGGCACGCTGGGCGGCTTCGAGGGCGTTCGCCAACGCCTTCCCTACCTTGCTGAGTTGGGCATTACCGCCATCGAGCTGATGCCGGTCTCGGAGTTTCCCGGCGCGCGCAACTGGGGCTACGACGGCGTGCTGCCCTATGCGGTGGAAGCCTCCTACGGCAGCCCGGATGAGCTGAAAGCCCTGATCGATGAGGCTCACGACTTAGGCCTGATGGTTTTTCTTGACGTGGTATATAACCACTTCGGCCCCGACGGTAACTACCTGGCACGCTATGCCAGCACGTTTTTTCGTGACGATATCGCCACGCCCTGGGGCCCTGCCATCGACTTTCGAAAGCCCCAGGTGCGCCGCTACTTTATCGATAACGCCTTAATGTGGCTTGAAGAGTACCGCCTGGACGGCCTGCGCTTCGATGCCGTGCATGCCATCAGCGAGCAGGGCTTTCTGGTCGAACTCGCCGAAACAGTACGTAGCCGAATAGTGCCTGAGCGGCATGTCCATCTGGTGCTTGAGAACGAAGGCAATACCGCAAGCCTGCTCACTGCTGAGCAGTTTAATGCCCAGTGGAATGACGACTGGCACAACGTTATCCATGTCCTCCTGACCGGCGAAAAAGAGGGCTATTACAGCGATTTCGTCGACGACGCCACGGCTCGGCTGGCCCGCTGCTTAAGCGAAGGGTTTATCTATCAGGGCGCGCAGACTCGCCATGGCCACACCCGCGGCGAGCCTAGCGCCCACCTCCCCCCCACGGCCTTTGTGGCGTTTCTGCAAAACCACGACCAGATCGGTAACCGCGCTCTTGGCGAGCGGCTAAGCTCTCTGGCGAACCCCGACGCCCTGGCAGCCGCTACAACGCTACTGCTGCTTTCCCCCATGGTGCCCTTGCTGTTTATGGGCGAAGAGTGGGGGGCCACTCAGCCCTTTTTATTCTTCACCGAGCATAACGAAGCGCTCGCCCAAGCGGTTCGTGAGGGGCGCCGGGATGAGTTTGTCGACTTCAGCGCTTTTCAAGATAAAAAGGCCCGAGAACGCATACCAGATCCCAATGCCCTGAGTACCTTTGAGGCGTCCATCCCCGACTTTGACGCCCGCGAAACGGCGCCCCATGCCGCTTGCCTGGAACGCTATCGCACTCTTTTGGAGCTTCGCCATCAGCATATCGTGCCGCGCCTTCAAGGCGCATGGGCATTAGGCGCTAACGCTAACGCTATCGGCGACAAGGCCGTGCTGGCCCGTTGGCAGATGAATGACGATTCCCAATTGGTCATAGCGCTCAACCTGGGCCACCAGCCGGTCGTCATAGCAGACTCAGACGCTCAATCGCTGCTTGCCGAGCAGTGCTTATACGCAACGCACGAAGGAGTGGCATCGGCGATACAAAGTGGACGCCTACCCTCGGGGGCAGCAGCCGTGTGGCTGCTGGATGGGCCGGGTAATCGTGAGGCAATCCGATGAATCATAAACTTACCCAGCTCGCTGAAGCGGCCGGATTATTGCTTGAATGGGAAAATAGCGATGGCGAACCGTGTCAGCTGTCGGAGTCGGTTCAGCGTACTTTGCTTAATGCGCTCGGATTTTCAACCGAGAGTGAAGCGGCGCTGGAGGAAAGCCTGCTGCGCCTTAAGCGCCTGCATACACCTGAAAGCCCGGCCGAGTGGCCACCGCTGATCACCGCCGATCTTGAAGCGCCGATCACGTTGCCATCGCCGCTGGCCCCAGGCACGGCGTTTATAGTGATACTTGAGCAAGGCAGCCGCGTAGAGGGTACGTTAGGCCACGATGGCACGCTGCCTGGCATCAAGGAAACGGGCTATCACCAGTTGCACATCGCCAATACCCAACTGACTCTGGCGGTCGCGCCGCAGCGGTGTTTCTTCCCTAACGGGCTTCGCGGTGAACCCACGCCCCACTTATGGGGTCTGGCCGCCCAGCTTTACGCCCTGCGCCGCACGGGCGATGGAGGCATTGGCGATGTTCTGGCGCTGGAAAACTTTATCGCCCCGGCGGCAAAGCTTGGCGCGGATGCGTTGGCCATCAGCCCCACCCACGCCATGTTCAGTGCCACCCCTGATAAGTACAGCCCCTACTCGCCCTCCACGCGGCTTCTTAACAACGTGCTGTATAGCGCACCGGAAACGCTATTCGGCGAAAACCGCGTTCGCGATGCCCAGACGCGTAACGGGCTACAGGCAGAGCTTCGCCGCTTGGAAGCGAACGATTTACTCAACTGGTTTGATGCGGCGCGGGCCAAGCTCTCCTGGCTGCGCTTTCTTTACGATGATTTTATGGCTTGTAAGGATGAAGCTACTCAAGCCCTGCGCCAGAAAATGCACAAATTTCGCCAGATGGGCGGCGAGCTGCTGGAAGATCACTGCTGTTTTGAGGCCCTGCAACGCGAGTTCGGGCCCAGCAACTGGCGTGACTGGCCAGCGGCCCTTCGCGACCCTGCCAGCCCTGAAGTGGCTCGTTTTACCGAGAGCCGCGCCCACGAAGTAGGCTTTCATGTTTTTCTGCAATGGCTAACCGCCGAGGGGCTGTCTCGCGCCCAAAAAGCCACTCAAGAAAACGGTATGGCCATAGGCTTAATGGCTGATTTAGCGGTGGGCGCCGACGCTGCGGGCAGCCAGACATGGAGTCGTCAGGATGAAATGCTGGAAGGCGTCTCCATCGGTGCCCCCCCTGACCTGTTTAACGGCCAAGGGCAAAACTGGGGGTTAGCGGCGTTCTCGCCCTTCGGCCTAAAACGTTCAGGTTTTCGTAGCTTTATCGACATGCTGCGCAGCGCTTTTGCCCATGCCGGTGGGCTGCGCATTGATCATGTGCTCGGTTTGATGCGCCTATGGCTGGTGCCTCAGGGCGCATCTGCCACGGAGGGTGGCTACCTGCGTTATCCATTGGACGACATGCTTCGTCTGGTCGCGCTGGAATCCTGGCGTCATCGCGCCATTGTGATTGGCGAAGACCTTGGTACCGTGGCACCGGGCTTTCGCCAACAGCTAGCCGCACGCGGCATATTGGGCATGCAGGTGCTATGGTTCGAGCAGGACAAAGAGAGTAACTACCTTGCCGCCAGCCGATGGTCCCCTGACGCACTGGCCACCACCTCGACCCATGACCTGCCTACCGTGGCCGGTTGGTGGGCGGGACGCGATATTGAGTGGCGTGACCGCCTGGGGCTGTTCAAGGTCGACCAGAGTTATGAAAGCGAACAACAAACCCGGCGCCACGAGCGCGCTAGGCTCGCCGCAACACTTGGGCTTTTAGGCAGCAACCCCACCACCCAGACGCTGGAAGCGGCCGACATTCCCGCCTCGCAGGTGCTCAATGCCTGTGCCTGCCACTTGGGCAGTACGTCTGCGCCCTTGGTATTACTGCCAATAGAAGATGTGCTGGGACTCGAAGAGCAGGCCAACCTGCCCAACAGCACAGCGGAGCACCCTAACTGGCGTCGCCGCTGGGCAATGGATGCAAGCGACCTGCTGGCCTCTGACGAAGTACACCAGCGGCTTGGTGCCCTGGCGCTTTCGCGCAGCGGTGAGCTAAAAGAAGCGACCTCACCATCTGCCCTGTTTGGGAGGCCGTCCCATGAATGAGATTCGTGCCACGCTTCGGCTTCAGTTTCATCGCGACTTTACGCTGGCGGACGCCGAACGCTGGGTCGACTACTACGCTCGCTTGGGCATTAGTCATCTGTATGCCTCACCGCTACAGATGTCACGCGCGGGCTCGCCGCACGGCTACGACGGTGTAGACCCTACCCGCATTGATCCTGAACTGGGCGGTGAAACCGCGCTGAAACGCCTGGTATCCCGGCTGCGTGCTCATGATATGGGGCTGGTGTTGGATATTGTACCCAATCACTTGGCGGTGGGCGGCTCGGAAAATCTGTGGTGGCAGGACGTGCTGGCCTGGGGAAGCGATAGCCCCTACGCCGGGTTCTTCGATATTGACTGGCACTCAGATACCAACAGCGCGGCCTCCACGCTTAACGGCAAACTGCTCGTACCATTTCTTGGCGTCGCCTATGCCAACGTACTCCGTTCAGGCGAGTTGACGCTGGACTACGACGCCGAAGCGGCAAGCTTTCATGTTGATTATCACGAGCACCGCTTTCCCATCGACCCACGCCACTACGGCGACATACTGCGCTTCTCAGAACATAACGCGCTGTATGAGCAGGCGGCTTTTTTCGAAACTCTGCAGCAAGACGAAGACGCCTACACATCTGCCCAGGATGCGCGCCGCCAGCTAAACAAGGTGCTGGAATCACCCGAAGCTCAGGCGTCGCTCAGCGCTGTCATGAGACTGTTTAATGGCACAAGCACTCATGCCACCACTCGGCTTCATGCCTTGCTGGAACGTCAGCACTACCGCTTGGCGTGGTGGCGCACCGCATCCGATGAAATTAACTGGCGGCGTTTTTTTGATGTGACCGAACTGGGTGGGCTGCGCATTGAAGACCCCGAAGTCTTCAAGGCCGTGCATGCCCTACCGTTACGTTTGGTCGAGGAAGGCTGGGTCGATGGACTGCGAATAGACCACGTTGATGGGCTGGCCGACCCGCAGGGCTATTGTCTACGCCTGCGCCAGCATTTGGATGCGATAGAGGAAAAGCGCCCAGCAGACGCCCCCCGCCATGTCGCTCTGTATGTGGAAAAAATCCTCGGTGATGGCGAGACCCTGCCTACTGATTGGGGCGTGGATGGCACCAGCGGCTATGAGTTCATGAACGTGGTCTCGGGGATACAGCACGACCCTACAGGCAGCGCGCCGCTAAGCCGGTTATGGCGTGACGTCAGTGGCCGTGACGCTGACTTTGCGGCTGAGGTACGCCAAGCTAGACGCGAGGTGCTTGGCTCGTTGCTGGTCAGCGAATTTTCAGCCTGTGCCCGTGCCCTGCACGCTGTCGCGCGTGCTCAATTAAGCAGCCGGGACATAACCCTGGCCGCGATTCGCCGGACTCTGGAAGCGTTGATTGTCCACTTCCCCATCTACCGCAGCTATGCCGATGACACCGGCCGCTCCGAAGCCGATACCCCCTTTTTCACCCAAGCCATGCACGGTGCGCGCCAAGCGCTCAACCCGCCGGACATTGGCGTTCTTGAAGCGCTTGAGCGCTGGCTGGGCGGTGAAGCACCGCGTGCTTGCGCCAAGGATAACGAGCGCCAGCTGCGCCAACGTGCGATTACTCGCTTTCAACAGCTTACCTCGCCGGTGGCCGCCAAGGCGGTCGAAGATACCGCCGGCTATCGCAGCGCGGTGCTTATTTCACGTAACGATGTGGGCTTTGACGGGGAGCATTTCAGCCACTCCGTCGAGCACTTTCATCAGGCCAACGCACAACGTGCTCACGATTTTCCAAACGCCATGGTGACCACCGCTACTCACGACCATAAGCGGGGCGAAGATGTACGCGCCCGGCTGGCCGCGCTGAGCGAGCACGCGGGGATGTTTACACATCAAGTGGAGCGTTGGCGAAAAATGGCCGCACCACTGCGTCATGCATTGCCTGAGGGGCTTGCGCCCTCGCCGGGCGATGAGCTGATTGCCTATCAGATGTTGCTGGGTGCCTGGCCGCCGACGCTCGACCCGCAGGACGGTGAGGCGCTTGAGCGCTTTAATCAGCGGCTTGCCGAGTGGCAGTTAAAAGCCTTGCGCGAAGCCAAGCTGCGTAGCCACTGGCTGTGGCCCAACGAGGCTTACGAATCGGCCTGCCGCAGCTTTCTAGAAGGGTTGCTGACGACAGCGCCCCTGCTCAATTCAATCGCCGCTGCTGCGCGTAGCCTTGACCTGCCAGGCGCCCTTAACGGCTTGGTGCAAACAGTGCTGCGCCTAACCGTGCCCGGCGTGCCGGACCTCTACCAGGGCAATGAGTTCTGGGACTACAGCCTGGTAGACCCGGATAACCGTCGCCCCGTTGACTACAACCTGCGACAAGCGGGGCTTGATCAAGCGCTCACGCCTATAGCGGCACTGCGTACCTGGCGCGATGGGCGAGTAAAACAAGCGGTGATTGCCCGGTTACTCAAGCTTCGCCAGCGCCACCCTTTGCTGTTTGCCCACGGTGACTATCACCCACTGATGGCCAGCGGCGAATGTGCCAATCACGTAGTGGCCTTTACTCGACGCTACAAAGGCTACCAATTACTAGTGGTGGCACCCCGGCTCACCGTCCACCTGCTGGATAACACCGACAAACCTCATATTCCTCAAGATCACTGGGAGGATACATGCCTGCCGCTGGCCCCCGGCGGTTGGCGAAGCATTTTAACCAAGACAACTCTGAAAGTAGGCAGCACCGGCATCGCTGTTGCTAGCCTGCTTGAGGAGCTACCCGTGGGAGTTTTCCTGCTCACTAACGACTCGGACAGCGGCACGGAAGCTCCGCACTTGCATCAACGCAATGAATGATCGAATCAACAGTGTGAACCATCGAAATAGACATAGGGAGAGCTGAGATGACTGACGAAGAACGCGTACGTCAATTGGCCTACAGCATTTGGGAAGCTGAAGGACGCCCTGAAGGGCAGCAACAACAACACTGGGACAGAGCCATCAAAATAGTGGCTGCCGAGCAAGCAGCCGGCAACGAAGCTGATCTTGAAGAAGTGGGCGAACCGATCAACGAGGCGCCTATTTTAGAGGATGACTTGCCTCTGGAAGAGGACGAGATGGGCATCCAGGAAAGCCGCCTTCCGCTTGAGGATCCTGACGGCGATCTGTCATTCGATGAAGCCCCTTTTCGCGACGATACAGCGGTAGGCCAGGACGTGCCTGTACAGGACCGTGGCCACCCGCCCCAAGAACCTGCACCCGGCGAAGCAGCAGGTGCCATGGAGCCAATGCCCGAAGATTCCGCCACGGTAAAACGCACCCAGCGCCCGCGCCGCAGTAGCGAAGCGCTGGCGGCTACCGATGAACCTCAACCGGCCAAAAAATCTGCCCGCGCTCAGCCCAACAAGACCACCGGATCAGAAAAATCAGAGCCCCAGAAACCAGAGCCCAGTAAAACAGTGACCGGGAAAACAGCGACCAAAGCGAAGAAACCAGGCGAGCGAAAGTAAAGCGACCACTCATAAGAGCCCCCTAAAGGCTCAAGGATGAAGGTAATGCAGACAAGCCAAACCACGCGCGACGGCGATGACCCCGTCGCGACCGATGAAGCCCCCAGCGTTATGCGGCGCTCACGCGTAGATGAAGGGTGGTCGTTTCCCTTGGGCGCCAACTGGGATGGCCTCGGGGTAAATTTTGCGCTGTTTTCGGCGCATGCTACCCGGGTAGAGCTGTGCCTGTTTGATGAGACGGGTGAGTACGAACTGGAGCGTATCGAACTTCCCGAATATACCGACGAAGTGTGGCATGGCTACCTGCCCGATGCCCGCCCCGGCCAGCTTTACGGCTACCGCGTATACGGCCCTTACGCACCGGAAGAGGGCCATCGTTTCAACCCCAACAAGCTGCTGCTCGACCCCTACGCTAAGCAGATCGTGGGCGAGATCAAGTGGGACGAGGCGCTATTCGGCTACACCATCGGCCACTCGGAGGGCGACCTGAGTTTTGATGAACGCGACAGCGCAGCGTTCATGCCGAAATGCAAAGTAGTCGACCCGGCCTTCACCTGGGGGCGCTCGCGGGGGGTGCAGCTTCCCTGGGACCAGACCATTGTCTACGAGACGCATGTACGTGGTTACACCATGCGCCACCCTTCGGTGCCCGAAGCGCTGCGTGGCACCTTCGCGGGGTTGATGGTCAACGATGTGGTCGACTACATCCGTTCGCTTGGCGTGTCATCGGTCGAGCTTTTACCCATCCATGCGTTCGTTGACGACCAACACCTTCTGGAACAGGGGCTACGCAACTATTGGGGCTATAACACCCTGGGGTTCTTTGCCCCTCATTCGCGCTACCTGGCTGGCGAAAGCGTGAATGAATTCAAGGAGCTGGTAGCGCGCTATCACGCTGCGGATTTGGAGGTCATTCTTGATGTGGTTTACAACCACACGGCAGAAGGTAACGAACTTGGCCCAACGCTCTCCCTTAAGGGGATCGACAACGCTTCCTACTACCGGCTGATGCCGAAGGAGCCGCGCTACTACATCGACGACACGGGCACCGGCAACACCCTAAACCTGAGCCACCAGCGCGTTTTGCAAATGGTCACTGACTCGCTGCGCTACTGGGCCACGGAAATGCGCGTTGACGGCTTTCGTTTCGACCTGGCGACCATCCTTGGACGCGAACCCCACGGCTTTGATGAAGGCGGCGGCTTTCTCGACTCCTGCCGCCAAGACCCTGTGCTTAGCCGGGTAAAACTGATTGCCGAACCCTGGGACTGCGGCCCCGGCGGCTATCAAGTAGGCGGTTTTCCGCCGGGCTGGGCGGAGTGGAACGACCGCTACCGCGATACCGTGCGCGCTTTCTGGCGCGGCGACGAGGGCAAGCTTCCGGAGCTTGCCACGCGGCTCATGGGCTCAGCGGATTTCTTCAAGCGCCGTGGTCGGCGACCGTTTGCATCGGTCAACTTCGTTACTGCTCACGACGGCTACACCCTGTTTGATCTGGTGGCCTACAACGATAAGCATAACGAGGCAAACGGCGAAAATAACCAGGATGGCCACAGCAACAACCTGTCGTGGAACCACGGCGAAGAGGGCCAGAGCGACAATGCAGAGATTCAGGCGCTGCGGTTACGTCAGGTCCGTAACTTGATCGCCACTACGCTGCTCTCCCAAGGCACGCCCATGCTGCTGGCGGGCGACGAACTGCTGCGCACCCAGCAGGGCAACAATAACGCCTACTGCCAGGACAACGAGATCAGTTGGCTGGACTGGAACCTCGACGGCAACGCCCATGCCATGATCGAGTACGTACGCCGGGTGACGGCGCTGCGGCTACGCTACCCCATCCTGCGGCGCGGGCGCTTTCTTTCGGGTGAATACAACGAAGAAATGGGCCTCAAGGAAGTGACCTGGCTGGCCCCAGATGGCCATGAAATGAGCGTTGAGCGTTGGGAGGACCCTGACGTTCGCACCCTAGGGCTGATGCTGGACGGGCGCGCCCAGCCCAGCGGAATACGCCGTGCCGGTGCCGACGTTACCTTACTGCTGATATTTAATGCTCACCACGACTCAGTGGCGTTTCACCTGCCTGAAGCCCCTAGCGGCGGGGGCTGGCTATGTCGTCTCGACACCCGCTGGCCCACTGAGGAAGATGCTTTCCTGAGCGCCAATGGGCAGCGTTCTTTTAGAAGGGAGCATCAAATGGAAGGTCGTTCGCTGGCCCTGCTTGAGCTGGTTCAACTAGCGCACGCGCCACAGGCTGATAACGCCGTTATCTGATGAGGCAGCACGGAGTTGCCTACGGGCATTTCCCGCTGCAAGGAGAAGCATGCAATGCGTTCACCTGTCACTCCAGTCTCGCGCCCCCTATCGGTGCAACAGCAGGAACCCAGCGATGTTCTGGCGGCTGCCCAGGCGCCGCGCATTGTGATTGAATCCATCATGCCCGCCCTTGATCACGGGCGCTTTGCGGCCAAGGCCGTGGTTAACGAGCCGGTGCACGTTAAAGCGACAATTTTCACTGACGGCCACGATGTACTGGCAGCCACCGTGTGCTGGCAAGATGACGAAGGGCGTGAGCAGCGTGTGCCCATGCGCCCGACCAAACCTCTGGGGCTGGATAGTTGGGAAGCCAGCTTTACGCCAACGCGCGTGGGCCGCCACACGTTTATGATCGAAGCCTGGTGGGATGTTTACGCTACCTACCGCTATGAGCTTTCCAAGAAGCACCAGGCAGGTGTTCCCATCAGCCTCGAGCTTGAAGAAGGCAGGCAACTGATCGAACGCGCCGCTGAACGCGCTTCTGAAAACAGCAATGAAGCGCTCAACGAAGCACTGGTTGCTCTTCATGAACAGTTTCAGCTGGCCCCTCAAGAGGGCGAGCGTGTTGCTCTGCTGCTGGATAGCGACACGGCACAGTGGATGCACGAAGCGGATTCCCACCCGCACCTCACGCAAAGCGATGCCATTTATCCCCTGGATGTGGAACGTCTCAAGGCACGCTTTGCCAGCTGGTACGAGCTGTTCCCCCGTTCGGAAACCGACAACCCCAACCACCACGGCACGTTCAAGGATGTTCATAAGCGGCTACCTATCATCCGCGACATGGGCTTTGACGTGCTCTATTTCCCGCCCATTCATCCGATTGGCCGCACACATCGCAAAGGGCCCAACAACAGCCTGGAAGCCGGGCCAGATGACCCCGGTAGCCCCTATGCGATAGGCAGCGATGAAGGCGGGCATGAGGCGATTCATCCAGCGCTGGGTACCCACGAGGATTTTCGCGAGCTGGTGCGCGTGGCAGGCGAGCATGGCCTGGAAATAGCGCTTGATTTCGCCATCCAGTGCTCGCCCGATCACCCGTGGCTCAGGGAGCACCCTGGCTGGTTCTCCTGGCGGCCCGACGGTTCGATCCGCTATGCCGAGAACCCACCCAAGAAGTACCAGGACATCGTCAACGTCGATTTCTACGCCCAGGAGGCTGTGCCTGAGCTATGGACCGAGCTTCGCGATGTGGTGCAGGGCTGGGTCGATGAAGGGATAAAAATCTTTCGTGTTGATAACCCGCATACCAAGCCGCTGCCCTTCTGGGAGTGGCTGATTGGTGATATTCGCAGGCGCGACCCCGATGTGATCTTTCTGGCGGAAGCCTTCACGCGCCCACCCATGATGCTGCGCCTGGGCAAGCTGGGCTTTACCCAGAGCTACACCTACTTTACCTGGCGCCATACCAAGGCCGAGTTGACAGAATATTTCACTCAGTTGAACGAGGCGCCGCTGCGCGATGGTTATCGGCCGAACTTCTTCGTTAACACGCCGGATATCAACCCCTATTTTCTACAGTCTTCCGGGCGGGCCGGCTTTCTGATTCGCGCAGCACTTGCCACCATGGGCTCAGGCTTATGGGGCATGTACTCGGGGTTTGAGCTTTGTGAAGGCGCGCCGGTTCCGGGCAAGGAGGAGTATCTCGACTCTGAAAAATATGAGATTCGCCCGCGTGATTACCGCGCACCCGGCAATATCGTCTACGAGATCACTCAGCTTAACCGCCTTCGGCGCGAAAACCCGGCGCTGCATACCCATTTAGGCGTGACCTTCCATACGGTACACAACGACCGCTTACTGCTTTTCACCAAGGCCACCGAAGCGCTCGACAACGTGATTCTTGTCGCCGTAAATCTTGACCCTTTCGAGCCACAGGAAGGCGCGTTCGGGTTGCCCTTGGCACTGTTCGGCCTACCCGAGGATGCAGCGCTGCACGTGGAGGATCTGATGAGTGGCAAACGTTGGACGTGGCAAGGCCAATGGCAGTGGGTGCGGCTCGATCCTGCCGCCCTGCCGTTCGCGGTCTGGCGTATCCAGCCGGTTCACTGATGCGTCTGGCATGGTTTTTAGGACCATGATTTTTAGTGTGCTCAACGGCGGGCCGTTTGTTTCAAAGGCGCCGGTTGATTCGTTTACACCGATCACAGCAGGGAGAGCAAACTCATGATGGATGCCAGCAGAGAAACACATGCTGTCGAGGCCCTGAATTTTATGGATGATCCACTCTGGTACAAGGATGCGGTGATCTACCAGGTGCATGTGAAGTCGTTCTTTGATGCTAACGACGATGGCATCGGCGATTTTGAAGGCCTGATCCAGAAGCTCGACTATATCGTCAGCCTGGGCGTCAACACGATCTGGATACTGCCCTTCTATCCGTCACCCCGCCGCGATGACGGCTACGATATTGCTGAGTATACCGGCGTCAGCCCTGACTACGGCACGCTGAATGACGCCAAGCGCTTCATTAAAGAGGCGCACCAGCGCGGGTTGCGCGTCATTACCGAACTGGTCATCAACCACACCTCCGACCAGCACGAGTGGTTCCAGCGCGCCAGGCTAGCGCCAGCAGGGTCGCCAGAAAGAGACTTTTATGTCTGGTCAGACACCGACCAGGCGTACTCCGGCACACGCATCATCTTCCTGGATACCGAATCCTCCAACTGGACCTGGGACCCGGTGGCGGGCGCTTACTTCTGGCACCGTTTTTACTCCCACCAGCCGGATCTCAACTTTGATAACCCCGTGGTGCTTGATGAAATCATCAAGGTCATGGAGTACTGGCTCGATATGGGCGTGGATGGTCTGCGCCTGGATGCGATTCCGTACCTCGTTGAGCGCGAAGGCACCAACAACGAGAACCTGCCCGAAACCCACGTGGTGCTCAAGAAGATCCGTGCGGTGCTCGACGAGCGCTACTCTGATCGTATGCTGCTTGCCGAAGCCAACCAGTGGCCTGAAGATACCCGGCCCTACTTTGGCGATGGCGACGAGTGCCACATGGCATTCCATTTTCCTCTGATGCCGCGCATGTACATGGCGCTCGCTCAGGAAGACCGCTTCCCGATCACCGATATCCTGCGCCAGACGCCGGAAATTCCCGACACCTGCCAGTGGGCGATTTTTTTACGTAACCACGACGAGCTGACGCTTGAAATGGTCACCGACAAGGAGCGCGACTACCTGTGGAACCATTACGCCGCAGATCGTCGGGCACGTATTAACCTGGGGATTCGTCGGCGCCTGGCGCCGCTTTTGGAGCGTGACCGGCGGCGTGTCGAACTGCTCAACAGCCTGCTGCTTTCCATGCCGGGCACGCCGGTACTGTATTACGGCGACGAAATCGGCATGGGCGACAATATTTACCTTGGCGACCGCGATGGCGTACGCACCCCTATGCAGTGGTCGATCGACCGTAATGGGGGGTTCTCGCGCGCTGACCCGGCAAGCCTGGTCCTGCCACCGATCATGGATCCACTGTACGGTTACCAGACCGTTAATGTAGAGGCACAGGTGCGCGATCCGCATTCGCTGCTTAATAACATGCGCAGGCTGCTCGCCGTGCGCAGTCAGCATCGCGCCTTCAGCCGTGGCACCATACGGCCGCTCTACCCGAACAATCGACATATTCTGGCCTACCTGCGCGAGATGACGCTCGACAATGGCGAGACGGAAACACTGCTCTGCGTGGCTAATGTGGCCAGCACCGCCCAAGCGGTGGAGTTGGACCTTTCAGCCTTCGCTGGCCAAGTGCCCGTGGAAATGGTCGGCGGCAGCGCCTTCCCGCCGGTGGGCAGCCTACCTTACCTGCTAACGCTTCCGCCTTACGGTTTTTTCTGGTTCCTGCTGGCCCCCAAAACCGCTATGCCCGAATGGCATACGCCAGCGCCAGAACCAATGCCGGATTACGTTACCCTGATTATCAAAAATCGCCTTGAGGAAATTTTTGAGGACTCATCCAGACAGTTACTCGAACGCGAGACGCTGCCCCACTACCTGACCAAACGGCGCTGGTTCGCGGCCAAGCAGGCGCAGATTGAAGATATTCACTTACACGCACTGGCAAGTCTTGAGCACAGCGGCCATACCCTGCTGTTCAGCGAGCTGGAAATCACCCACGCCCAAGGCCGCGAACGCTACCAGTTGCCTCTGGCATTTCTTGGTGAGGATGAGCAAAGTAGCCCTCTTGCCCAACAGCTTGCCATGGCCCGCGTACGCCGCTTCCATGAAGTGGGCCTGCTCACCGATGCCTTTACCCTGGAGGCGTTTACGCTAGCCATTCTTGACGCCATGCGTCAGGCAAGTGTGCTGCCTGGCGCCAAAGGTGTTATCCACTTTTTGCCCACGCCTGAGCTTGTTGAGCTGACGTTACCCGAGCAGCCCGACATCGCGCAGCAGAGTGCTGAGCAATCCAATAGCTCGGTGGTGATCAACCATCAGTTAGTTCTCAAGCTGTTTCGTCGCTTGGAGTCAGGCATTCATCCGGAGGCGGAAATCGGCCGTTATCTGACTGAGCGGGGCTTTATCAACACCGCGCCGCTGCTGGGCGAAGTGACTCAGTTCGATAAGCAAGGCACGCCGCAAACCTTGATGATCTTACAAGGCTTTATCGATAATCAGGGCGATGCCTGGTCATGGACTCGCACAGCACTTGAACACGCGATTCGTGAAGCGTTGGCGGATGATCATCAAGGGCGCGAGTTCGCCCGCGATGAAGCCCATTACGGTGCGCTTGAGGAATTAGAGAAGTTTTCCGCTGCGTTGGGGCGCCGCTTGGGCGAGCTACACATGACGCTGGCGCTGCCCAGCGAGGACCCAGCATTTATGACCGAGATAGCCGGGGCTTCTCATGTGGCGCACTGGAAACAGCGGGTGGCTCAGCGCGTCGAGGAAGCGTTGAGCATACTCGAACATCACGTTAGCGCCGCCGATAAAGCCGAACAGCAGATTACTGCAGACATTCTGGCGCAGCGCAATTCCCTGTTGGCCTCTATTGAATATATGGCAGACCTTGCCGAGGGTAGTCTTATCACGCGTATTCATGGTGATCTGCATCTTGGCCAAGTGCTGGTTGCCCATGACGATGCCTATATCATCGACTTTGAAGGCGAGCCCACCCGCCCCCTTGAGGAGCGGCGCGCCAAGGATAGCCCACTGCGAGATGTGGCTGGCATACTGCGCTCCTTCGACTACGCCTATGCCAGCACTGAAGAAGCCCAGCCTGGTGGTACTGAAGGCGCTGATACCCGCTCAGACACGGGTCACGACGTGGTAGAGCAGTACCTGCTTAGGGGGCGTCAGATATTTCTGAATGCTTACTGGCAGGCCACCCTCGATCTTCCTCACGAATGGAAACAGGCCAACGGTGCCGCGGCTGCGGTCGACCTGTTCGTGCTCGAAAAGGCCGCCTACGAAATTGCCTATGAAGCCGCTAACCGCCCCGCCTGGTTGGGTGTCCCGCTGCGCGGCCTGGCAGCACTTGTCGAACAATTAAGCCCGGGAGAATCGCATGAATGAGGTGATGCACACCAGCCCCACGTCAAGCCTCACGGTAGATCGTACCCTGTGGCTGGATGACGACGACGCCAACGCGCTGGTACAGGGTACTCATCGTGACCCCTTCTCGTTGCTCGGCCTGCATAGCGATGCCAAAGGCCCATTTCTGCGGGTGTTTATGCCCGGCGCCGTGGGAATAGATGCTCTCGACCGTGAAAACGACACCTTGCGCAGTTGCCTGACAAGTATGCAGATTCCTGGGCTATTCGCCGCCCGGTTGTCTCACAGCGCCCCTTACCGGTTGCGTATTCGCTGGCCCCAGGGCGAGCAGGTAACCGAGGACCCTTACAGCTTTGGCTTGCTGCTGGGGGAAATGGATCTTTATCTATTGGGAGAAGGTAATCACCGCAACCTGGGGCACTGCCTGGGCGCGCAGCCCATGACGGTGGAAGGCGTGCAGGGCGTGCGCTTCGCCGTTTGGGCACCCAATGCGCGGCGAGTATCGGTGGTCGGTAACTTCAACAGCTGGGACGGGCGTCGCCATCTCATGCGCCTACGCCACCCAGCCGGGGTATGGGAGCTGTTCGTGCCACGGCTTGGGCCAGGAGAATCGTATAAATACGAAATTCTTGAACCCCAAGGCACGCTTGGGCTGCGCGCCGACCCTGTCGCCCTGGCGACCGAAGCACCGCCCCGCACCGCCTCGGTGGTGGCCGATACCACACCTTTTACCTGGCATGACGACGAGTGGATTGCCAAGCGCGAAAAGGCGCATGGCGCATCACGCCCCATCAGTATCTACGAAGTGCATGCGGCCTCGTGGCGCAAGCATGGCGGCGACAACGGCGAGCTCTACAGCTGGCGCGATATGGCCACACACCTGATCCCTTATGTGCTCGACATGGGATTCACCCACGTTGAGCTTTTACCCATCATGGAGCACCCTTTCGGCGGCTCCTGGGGCTATCAGCCGCTCAGCCAGTTTGCCCCCAGCGCTCGTTTCGGCACGCCTGCCGACTTCGCTTATTTCGTCGATGAGTGCCACCGCGCCGGGCTCGGCGTAATTCTTGACTGGGTGCCCGCCCACTTTCCTACCGACCCGCATGGCCTTGCCCGCTTTGACGGCACCGCCCTTTACGAGTATGAGCATCCCTTTGAAGGCTTCCACCAGGACTGGAACACCTACATTTACAACCTGGGTCGGCGCGAAGTACACGGTTTCATGCTGGCCTCGGCGCTGCACTGGTTGAAGCATTTCCATATCGATGCCCTGCGCGTGGACGCCGTGGCCTCGATGCTGTATCGCAACTACTCGCGCAACGAAGGCGAGTGGATCCCCAACCGCCACGGCGGCCATGAAAATCTCGAAACCATCGACTTTTTGCGCCACCTCAATGAGGTCATCGCCGAGGAAGCCCTAGGAACGATCGTCATCGCCGAGGAGTCCACCGCTTGGCCTGGCGTTACTCAGCCGACCGAGAAAGGCGGTCTGGGCTTTGCTTACAAGTGGAACATGGGCTGGATGCACGACACGCTGGAGTACATCTCTAAAGACCCGGTCTATCGCGCTTACTCGCATCACGATATGACCTTCCCGCTGGTCTATGCCTTTTCCGAGCGTTATGTCCTACCGATTTCCCACGACGAAGTGATACACGGCAAGGGGTCATTGATCGGCAAGATGCCCGGCGACGAGTGGCAACAATTTGCCAATCTGCGCGCCTATCTTTCCATCATGTGGTCGCAGCCCGGCAAAAAGCTGTTGTTTATGGGCTGCGAGTTTGGCCAGTGGCGTGAGTGGAACCATGACCGGGAATTGGATTGGTCACTGCTTGCCGAGCCTCGCCATGCCGGTATACAGCGGCTGCTGGGGGACCTCAACCGCTGCTACAAGGAGCTTCCCGCGCTGCACGAATGCGATAGCGAGCCCGAAGGGTTCACTTGGGTGGTGGGCAATGACGAAACCAATAGCGTGTTTGCCTGGCTGCGCTGGAGTGCGACAGGCGAGCCACTGTTGGTAGTCGCTAACATGACGCCGATGCCCCGCCAAGGGTATCGCCTCGGCGTGCCAATGGCGGGCAGTTGGGAAGAGTGCCTGAACAGTGACGCCGAATGCTATGGCGGCTCCAACATGGGCAACCTGGGGCGCATCACCGCAAAAGATGCCCCGCTGCACGGCCAAAGCGCCAGCCTTGAGCTAACCCTGCCGCCGCTGGCGGTGCTGCTGCTGTGCCCGGCTGGAGCGCGTAAGGCTCAGCCCTTGTAAACGTAGAAGGATAAAGTAAGTACATCGCAGATTAGCGTGGGAAACAGAAGACGGCAGTAAAACCGGTTAATTCTGAGTGCGCCAAACACCGCCCCTGTTGTAGTGGTTGCCACCGGCGCACGGCAGACATTAACGACACCCGACGGGTTCGATAACGGGTCCGCTGGTCATCAGGACGCCAACGCCTGACCACCAACATGATCCACTGGAAAGCGGCGTGGCTTTGTATCCACACCGCTTGGTTAGGGCGTGCGCTATAGGGCAGTTTAGGCCATTGCGCGAGGCTCGGCCGGGTTACAGGCCTGCTTTTGCCGCCCGCGCGGCGTGAAGCTTCTTGTAACTTTCAATCAAACGTTGATGACGCTCCAAACCATCAAGCTGCATGTTGGTGGGCGTCAGACCGTAAAAGCGCGCGCTGCCTTCCACCGAGCCGACAACCGCCGCCATGGTCTCTTCGCCAAACATGCGCTGGAAGTTGGGCAGGTAGTTGTCCATTTCAAGCTCGTCGTCCAGGGCAATTTCCAGCGCCGCATTCATCGCTTGGTAGAAGAGACCACGTTCAACGGTGTTGTCGTTGTACTGCAGCAGCATCTGCACGCAATCAAGTGCTTCTTCATGACGGCCAAGCGCCAAGTAGACCAGAAGCTTAAGCTCCAGAATGGTGAGCTGGCCCCATACCGTGTTTTCATCAAACTCAATGCCGATCAGGGTGGTGATATCGACGTGGTCATCCATCTGGCTCTCTTCGAGGCGCTCGACCAAATCGGTGAGCTGGTCATCCTCGAGTTGGTGCAGATTGAGAATATCCTCACGGTAATCAAGTGCCTTGTTGGTGTTATCCCAGATCAAGTCTTCAATCGGATACACCTCAGAGTAGCCCGGCACCAGAATACGGCACACCGGCGCACCGAGATCCTCATGGACCGCCATGTATACCTCGGCCCCCAACTCCTCGAAGAGGCCGAATAGCGTTTCGGCCTCTTCTTCGTTGGTGCCGGAGAAATCCCACTCGCTGAACTCGAAATCCGCCTTGGCACTGAAGAAGCGCCAGGAAACCACACCAAAGGAGTCGATAAAGTGTTCAACAAAGTTGTTGGGCTCGGACACAGTCTGCGAGTTGAACGTTGGCAGCGGCAGGTCGTTCAGGCCTTCAAAGCTGCGACCCTGTAAAAGCTCGGTCAGGCTGCGCTCAATCGCCACTTCAAAGCTTGGGTGGGCGCCGAAGGAGGCAAATACACCGCCGGTGCGCGGGTTCATCAAGGTCACGCACATCACCGGGAACTGACCGCCCATGGAGGCGTCCTTTACCAGCACAGGGAAGCCCTGAGCCTCAAGCGCCTTAATGCCTTCAACAATATTTGGGTACTTCGCCAGCACATCTTGCGGTACATCCGGCAGGGTCATTTCCTGCTCCAGAATTTCCCGTTTGACCGCCCGCTCGAAAATTTCCGACAGGCACTGCACCTGAGCTTCCACCAGCGTGTTGCCCGCGCTCATGCCGTTGCTTAAGAACAGATTTTCGATCAGGTTGGAAGGGAAGTAGACCGTTTCGCCATCCGACTGACGCACAAAGGGCAGCGAGACAATGCCGCGCACCTCATTGCCGGAGTTGGTGTCAATCAGATTCGAGCCGCAAAGCTCGCCTTCTGGGTTGTAGATCGCCAGGCAGTGATCATCAAGAATCTCAGCGGGCAGCTCGTCATTTGGCCCCGGCTTAAACCACTTCTCATTGGGGTAGTGTACGAAGTCGCTATTGGCGATCTCTTCACCGAAGAACTGGTCGTTGTAGAAAAAGTTGCAAGATAAGCGCTCAATAAACTCGCCAAGCGCCGAGCACAGTGCGCTCTCTTTGGTGGCACCTTTGCCGTTGGTAAAGCACATGGGCGAGGCCGCATCGCGAATATGCAGCGACCAGACATGAGGCACGATATTACGCCAGGAGGCGATCTCGATCTTCATGCCAAGATCAGCCAGCAGCGCGCTTATATTGGCGATGGTATCTTCAAGGGGTAAATCCTTTCCCTCGATATAGGTGCGCTCGCTGCCTTCCGGGGCACCCATCAGCAGCGCTTGGGAATCCTCATCGATATTCTCGACGGTTTCGACCTGAAACTCGGGGCCGGTTTGAACGACCTTCTTGACCGTGCAGCGATCAATCGAGCGCAGAATGCCTTGGCGATCCTTCTCGGAAATATCTTCGGGAAGCTCGACCTGAATCTTGAAGATCTGCTTGTAGCGGTCTTCCGGGTCGACGATATTGTTCTGCGAGAGACGGATGTTTTCGGTAGGGATATCCCGCGCTTTGCAGTACACCTTCACAAAGTAGGCGGCGCACATGGCAGATGACGCCAGAAAGTAGTCAAACGGGCCAGGCGCCGAGCCGTCGCCCTTGTAGCGAATCGGCTGGTCTGAAATAACGGTGAAGTCGTCGAACTTGGCCTCCAGGCGGAGGTTATCGAGATAGTTGACTTTGATTTCCATGAGCGGGCATCCAGAGCAATGAGTGTGCCTGGGCGGTTGAAAACAGAGCCCTCGGCGAATTGCCGCCCATTATCCAGTTTTTGACCCGCTTCGTCTTGGTAAGTCTCGTTAAGCGCTTATTCAGCACTGAGCAGAAACGCCCATGCTTCGCATAGCAGCACCTCAGGGAAGGCTTTAGCAACATAGTGGCCGCGAGGCAGCGCTTTTCCTTCCACTCATGCCACTCGCTTAGTGCATCAAAGCAGGGGCGTTTGAAGGGTTAATCAGTCACTGGCGACGTCAGCACCTGCTCGAACAGCAGCTTTTCAAACACTTCCATGGGCGCGTCTGACTTCAGCGTCTTGGCACGCAAAATTGCCCCTTCCCAGCCGGAAAGAATGAAGCTTGCCAACTGATGAGGGTCCAGGGCTTGAGTGAGAGCCCCTTGGGCCTGGGCTGTCTGCAGGCAGTGAGCAAAGCGTGCTTCCCAACGCAGGAACGCGTGATTAAGCGCCTCGCGAAAGCGAACACTCTGCCCCGCCATCTCTTGTCCTAAATTGCCGATCAAGCAGCCGGCCGCATGGTCGCGCTCGCTCATGTAAGCGCGGCTGGTGGCAAAGTAGCGCTTCAGGCGGTCAAGAGGGGGTGTCATCGGATCTTCAAGCAGAGCGACCAGACTAGCATCATAGTCGTTGGCAAACCGCTCAATCACCGCCAGGCCAAAATCTTCCTTACTGGAAAAGTAATGGTAAAACGACCCCTTGGGCACGCCGCAGGCGTTAAGTACGGCATTAATGCCCGTTGCGTTATACCCTTGTTGGGTAATCAGCTCAGCACCAGTATCAATTAACTTATCGCGGGTGGCGGTGTTTTTCATACGCTTGCACAAGACTCATCGGCCGGACGGTATTTATGAGAAATAGGTGTCGTGATAAGTCGCAGCTGTTTAGGTTAGCGAAGAGTTGCACGCTATTTTCATAATGCTTACCTAATCTCTGCGAGCCAGTGCGTGATGCTAGCATGATACGCTTCTTATACCGGAATTTTCGCTTTTACTACGTTTTCGCTCTTGCAACGGGTACTCCGTGTTAATAAAACCTCATGACTCTTTCTCCTCGATGCAACAAGGCCGTGTCCGTTTAGGCGCCGTGCTGGCCCTGTTGGTGTTTGCCATCGGCTTAGCCTGCGCTTGGTGGATTATCAACCAGCCGCCGCGTATTGAGCGGCGTGCTCCCCCGCCACCCACGCCACCTGTCGTCAATGTCATGACGGTCGAACAGAGCGCCCTATCGCCTCTACTGAGCGGCTTTGGGCGAGTAGAAGCTGAGCAGACAACCCAGCTGGCCAGCCGCGTGGCAGGTCAGTTGGAACGCTTTGGAGAGGGCGTTTTTCCAGGCCAGGTCGTTGAGGAAGGCGCGCCCGTTGCATATATCGACCAGGCCGATTTGCGCCTTGCCCTGGAAGACGCCGAGGCTCAGCTAAGCAATGCCCAAGCGCAGGTGGCGCTTGAAAATGCCGAACAGCAGCGCGCCCGTAGTGAGTACGAGTCGTTTGGGCGTCAGCTTTCCGCCGAGCGACGCTCGCTGGTCCTGCGCGAGCCTCAACTGCGTCAGGCCCAGGCCCAACTTACTCAGGCACGTGTGATACGCGACCAGGCAGCGCTCAACCTTGAGCGCGCAACGCTGACCGCCCCGTGGAAGGCGATGGTGCAAGAGCGCCTGGTGGGCGCTGGCAGCCTGCTAAGTCAAGGAACCGAGGTGATTAACCTGGTCGGTGTTGAGCAATTCTGGGTGCGCGCCTCGTTGCCCGGCGATGCACTTGAATGGCTGGCGCCGGGTAGTCAGGTCACGATTACCAGCCGTGGCTGGCCAGAAGGCGCTTCGCGGGAAGGCGCACTGATATCGATTTTACCTAATTTGGAAGAGAGCGGACTTCAGGCACAGCTGTTGATTGCGGTGAATGACCCATTGGCGCTGGATACCGATGGCCCCGCGCTGCGCTTGGGCGATGTGATGCGAATAGCCTTTCAAACTCAGGCGCAGGAAGACCTGATTGCCCTGCCCTCAGCGGCGCTACGCCCAGGTGAGCGCGTTTGGTGGGTGGACGATGAAGACCGCCTACACAGCACAACGGTGTCGCTTGCCTACCGGGGTGAAAATGAAGCGCTGGTGCGCAGCGGCCTGGAGGCTGGTCAGCGCGTTGTCACTGCAGGACTTGCCCAGCCCCAGGAAGGGCAACAGGTTCGCGTTCGCTCGCACAACGATGCGCCCACCCGTGATGAGGAGAGCAGCTAATGCGTCGCGGCCCGCTTGCCTGGATGATTGACCATGGCGTTGCGCCTAACCTGCTGATGCTGCTGTTTATCGTGGGGGGCCTTATGGCATCGCTCGCGATTAAAAAAGAGGTCTTTCCTGAGTTTGAAATTGAAATTGTTCAGGTCAGTATCAGCTACCCTGGTGCCACACCAGAAGATGTCGAGCAGAGCCTACTGCTTCCCGTTGAAGCGGCGGTATCGAATGTAGAAGGTATTGATGAGCTGACCTCCAGCGCTGGTGAAGGCAGCGGTATGGTCAGCGCGACGCTGATTGACGGCGTCGATGTGATGCGCGTTTATCAGGATATTCAGCAGGCGGTCAACGCCATCACTACCCTACCCAGTGCCGCCGACCCGCCCCGCTTCACGCTAGCGGGCAGATCGCGCAGTGTGGTCAGCCTTCAGGTTTACGGCTCGGTTGGGCTTGCCGCCCTTCACGACGCCGCCGAGGATGTGCGCGCTGAGCTGCAGGCCGCTGAGGGGATTTCGCGCGCCGAGCTTTCGGGAAATCGCGAGCGCGAGATCCAGATTCATCTGGATGAAGAAGCTATTGAGCGCTACGGGCTTGATCATCAGCAGCTTGCCAGCCGCATTGGAGCTGAAGCGCTGGACCTGGCAAGCGGCCAACTCACCACGGCTGAAGGCGAATGGCTGGTGCGCTACCAAGGCCGACGCAACAGCGCCGCCGAGTTTGCCGACCTGCCAATCCTTACCACTGCCCAGGGCACGCCCATTTTGCTGGGTGATATCGCCCGCGTGAGCAACGGCTTTGCCGAAACGGATCGTGAAGAGTTTTATAATGGCGAGCCGGGCCTGTCGGTCAACATCTATCAAATTGGCCACCAAACCCCGACCAGCATTTCCGAGGCGGTCTACGGCGAACTGGAGCGCTTGCGAGCGGGGCTACCGCCGGGCGTTAGCCTGGACGTTGCACGCGACAGCTCGGAAATATACGAGGACCGCTTAAGCCTGCTGCTAAAGAATGCCTGGATGGGTCTGGCGCTGGTGATGGTACTCATGGCGCTGTTTCTTGAAGCGCGGCTAGCATTTTGGGTCACGCTGGGTATTCCTACGGCCTTTTTGGGCGCCATGCTGTTCCTGCCCTGGATCGGCGTCTCGCTGAACATGATGTCGATGTTTGCCTTCATTATCGCGCTGGGGATCGTGGTGGATGATGCGATCATGGTGGGCGAAAACATCTACAGCTATCGCGAGGAAGGCTACTCGCTGCGCGATGCGGCGGTCAAAGGGGCAGGTGAAATTGCCGTTCCGCTCACCTTTGCCATTTTGTCGAATATCGTGGCGTTTCTGCCCCTGCTGTTTTTACCCGGCTTTTTGGGCATGCTGTTTGCCACTCTGCCCGTGGTGGTCGTCACGGTGTTTTTGATCTCCTGGGCCGAAGCGCTGTTTATCCTCCCCTCCCACTTGGCACATAGCCGTAAACCGCGTGAAACACCGGCCTGGCAACGGCCGCTGGAAGCGTTGCGCCAGCGCCTGCAGGGCGGGCTGCATCACTTCACATACCATCAGTTTGAGCCGTTTCTTCAGCGCGCGCTTAACCAACGCTTGTTGAGTGTGGCCATCGGGGTTGCGGTGCTGGTGGTAGTGCTGGCGTGGTCCATGAGTGGACGGTTGGGCTTTTCACTCATGCCGCGTGCCGAATCCGATCAGGTTCAAGCAACGGTAACGCTGCCGATTGGCACCAATATCAGCGTTAGCCGAGAGCTTAGCCAACAGCTACTGGACGCCGCCCAGCAGTTAAGCGAGCGCGAAGAGACGCTAACCTTTAGCAGCACGCGCAGCCGCTTGGATGGCGAAGAGTTGCAGGTACGGCTCGATATCGCCAGTGACAGCCTCGACGCCTGGCCGCCTTCACGTATTGCAGGTGAATGGCGCGAGCTGGCGGGGGATTTAATTGGCGCTCAGTCGGTACGTTTTGAGTCAGATTTTGGCGGCCCCGGCAGCGGCGCTGCGCTTAGCTTGCGCTTATCTCACCCCGACACCCAAGTGCTGGAAGCCGCCGCCGCCCGGTTGGCCGAAGTGCTTGGTGAGTATGGGCTAACCGATATTGACAGCGGGATTGGCGATGGCAAACCCCAACTTGAAATGCGCCTTTCCGCAGAAGGCCGAGCGCTGGGCCTGACCGGCAGCGACCTGGCCCAGGCACTGCGCGGGCCTTTACAAGGTGCTACGGCGGTTGAACAGTTTGTGGGGCGTAGCGAGATCAGCGTAGAGGTGCGCCTGCCCGAAACCGACCGCGCGAGCTTAAACGAACTTTACCGCATGCCCGTACGCACGCCCGACGGGCTTAGCGTGCCGCTTTCTCGCGTGGCAGACATTACCTTAAGCCAAGCCTCAAGCAGTCTGCAGCGCATAGATGGCAGGCGCATTATCACCGTGACGGCGGATTCAGAGGGCGACCAAACCATTAACCAGGTGCTGGCCACCCTTCAAGAAGACGTGTTCCCAACGCTTACAAACTCCTGGCCGGGGCTTGAGGTCAGCCTGGGCGGCCGCCAGCAAGATACCGCCGACAATCTGGCCGCCCTTCGCACCGCCATGTGGCTTATGCTGGCCGCCCTTTACGCACTGTTGGCGATTCCCTTCAGAAGCTATTTGCAGCCCTTATTGGTGCTTGCGGCCATTCCGTTTGGCGTTGTTGGTGCTGTGGTGGGCCACATGATTATGGGGTTTGGGCTTTCGATTATCAGCTTGCTGGGCATGTTGGCGCTTTCCGGCGTGGTGATTAACGATGCGCTGGTACTGATTGATTACGCCAACCGCAAGCGGCGCGAAGGGATGGCGCCTCGCGCGGCCATTGTGGCGGCCGCTACCCGGCGCCTGCGGCCTATCATGATGACCACACTTACCACCTTTCTGGGCCTGGCGCCCATGATTCTGGAAACCTCGCGGCAGGCGCGCTTTATGATCCCCATGGCGATCTCGCTGGGCTTTGGCATGATTTTCGCGACGGCCATTTTGCTGATACTGGTGCCCTGCCTTTACCTGGGCCTGGAGAACTGGCGCGAGCGACTTAGCATGCCTCGGCAACCTCTTCAGGAGGGCGCCTCCTAATGGCCGTTACCTTGCCCACTTGGCGCCCTTCGCGGCTAGGACTAAAGCTGTTCTCGGCCATACTCAGCGTTAACGTGGCCATTTCCGCCACCATGTTTCTAGCCGTTTCCTACAGTATCGACCGTGGTTTTATCGATTATTTAAACCAGGCCCAGGAACGCCGTGCCATGCTGCTGGCCGATGGCTTGATTACCCGCTGGGAGACCCAGCAGGACTGGCGCTGGCTTGAACACAACCCGGAACGCTGGCCGCATATCGTGCGCTTTGAACTGGGTCAGGAGCATCGTGAACGCCCCTCCCCCTTGGGCGAAGCGCAGGATTTTGCGCTGCGTGCGCCAAACGGTGAGTTTGTGATTCCGCCCATGAATGGCCGTATGGGCCCCGGCGATTGGCGCTGGCTCACGCTTCACAGCGACAGCGAGGCCATTGGCTCGTTAGGGTTTCGACCTCCTCAGCAGATGATGGAGCGCATGGAAAATCGCTTTCTAGAGCTGCAACAGCGCAATCTAGTAATTATTGTTATCTCGATTGGGCTGGCGTCGCTGCTGCTGGCCGCCGGGCTCTCGTGGTGGTTAAGTCGACGTACGCGGGCACTGGCTATCGCCACGCGGCGGCTTACCGAAGGCAACTACCATACTCGCCTACCTGAACGTGGTCGGGATGAGCTTGCCCGTTTGGCGCGGGACTTCAACGTACTGGCCGCCACATTAGAAGCCAACCGTGACGCCCGTGCACGCTGGGTTTCCGACACCGCCCACGAGCTGCGTACGCCCTTGGCCGTGCTGCGTGGTGAAATTGAAGCCATGCAGGACGGCATTCGCCCGCTGAATCAGGAAAACCTCAGCTCGCTGGCGCAGGAAGTTGCCCAGCTTGAGCACCTGGTCGCCGATTTACGCCTGCTTTCGCAAAGCGATGCTGGCGCGCTTGATATTCATCTGGCCCCCATGAACCTTAGCGACAGCTTGGCCAGCCGCCTTGAAGATGCGGACCGCTGGCTCAATGGCAGCGGCCTTACACTGACGACGCACATTGCCCCCGACGTAATGATTCGAGGTGATGCTCAGCGACTGCATCAGCTGTGGAATAATCTGTTGGATAACAGCTGCGCCTACACCGATGCACCGGGCAAACTTCAAGTAACGCTCAACATTGAGCGTGCCCACGCGGTGATTGTTTGGCAGGATAGCGCACCGGGCGTTCCGGAAAGTGAGCTTTCCCGGCTTACCGAGCGTCTTTACCGTGTTGAAGGGTCACGCAACCGGGCAAGCGGCGGTAGCGGCCTGGGGCTATCCATTGCAAGCGCCTTGGTGATTGCGCACGGTGCAACGCTTGAGGCATCCAATGCGCCGCTAGGCGGGCTTTGCTGGACCTTACGTTTTCCGTTACTGACTTCCCATTAATGACAAGCGAGTCCGCCATGTTCCAAGACGCCCCGCTATTGATTGTTGAGGACGAGCCCAAAATTGCCCGCCTCATGGATGATTATTTAAGCTCCCACGGTTTTAATGTTGCAACGCTGGGTCATGGCGACGATGTGATACCCTGGTTGCAGCAGCACCCCACCACGTTGGTGCTTTTGGATGTCATGCTGCCCGGCAAGGATGGTTTGACGCTCTGCCGGGAAATACGTCAGGCGTGGCCTGCTATCGCAATTATTATGGTGACCGCCAAGGTGGAGGAAGTAGACCGCCTGCTAGGGCTGGAATTGGGCGCCGATGACTATATTTGCAAACCTTTCAGCCCCCGCGAAGTAGTCGCCCGCGTGAAAGCGGTACTACGCCGCAGCCAAGCACTTGCCGAACAGGCCCACACCCCTGAGGCAGCGGTTTCAACCCCGGTGACCCTCAATGACGATGGCTGGCAGGCACTAGCCAACGGCCATGACCTGGGCCTCACCGCGGTTGAATTTCAGCTGCTGCGGGTAATGATGCAGTCACCTGGACGAATCTTTAGCCGTGAGCAGCTAATGGACCATATGTACCGAGACAACCGGATTGTTTCTGAACGCACCGTCGACAGCCATATTAAAAAGCTGCGCAAAAAAATCACTGAAGCCCTCCCCGAGCAGGAGATCATTCGTTCGGTGTATGGGGTAGGGTACAAATATCAGCCCGAGGGCTAAGCCGCAGGATTCAAAGGCCTACAAGCGCTCCCCACAACCGGCTACCGGAACTCAGCATTTGGCCAAGCCGCTTTGAACGCGGCATGGTGAATGCGGGCCTTTATAGCAAGCTTTTACAAGTGGGCGGATAAGCCTTGGCTCTCAGTCGCTTTTTCGATAGCGCAGATAATCCAACACCATGGAGACAGCGTGCGCTTCACGCTCCTGAATCATGGCAATGTGTGAAAGATCTTTATCGAAAATGATCGACAGCGTATGGACATTGGAGATGTAGAAATACCCTAATGCGGCGATAGAAATGTACAGCTGAATCGGGTCCACATCCTGGCGGAACACGCCTTTCTCTGCACCCCGCTGGATCAGAGTTCGGATTTGGGCAACCAACGGTGAATGCAGTTGCTTCACTTCCGGCAGCGTTTTCAAAAAACGTGCATAGTTGAGATTTTCCGTCGTCAGCAGGCGCAAGAACCAAGGGTTTTGATGAAAATGTCGGAAGGTAAAACGCACTAGCCGGTCCATGGCTTCTTCCGGCGAGTACTGATCCAGGCTTAACTCTCGCTCGCCAGCACGAATCGTCTGATAAGCGCCCAGCAATACGATTTTGTAGAGCTCTTCCTTATTGCCAAAGTAATGGTAAAGCAGGCGTTTATTAGCACCGGCTTTTTCTGCAATGCTGTCGACGCGAGCACCCTCAAAGCCCCGCTCGCAAAACTCATCGTGCGCAGCTTTAAGAATGTCTTGTCGAGTTAAGTCCGGATTGCGTTTACGACCCACTGATAAGCACCTTGTAAGTTATTCGAATGACCGCATTACGCTCCGTTTTTGACAGGCCATTTTTTTACTAGCCCTACCTTTTTCAGACCTCGCAAGAGCAGGCGGTTAACAGCCGGGATACTCAGCAGGATTGCAATAACGCTAATTAGACATAGTACCAAACTCACCGGGCGGGTAAAGAAAGGGGTCATGTCACCTCCGGTCAGCGCAAGCCCTCGGCGAAGGTTGGTGTCGAGCAAGCTACCCAGAATGATACCCAGCACAATAGGCGCCATAGGATACTTCATTTCTCGCAGCAGATAGCCGGCTAACCCGAAGAATACCATCACGTAGACGTCAAACATTTGCTGGGAAATGGCAAACGAACCCACCACGCAGAGCACATAGATCACCGGCATCAATTTTTGCCGAGGTACGCTCAATACTTTGACCAGCAATTTGGTCATCGATAGGCCATAGATAGTAATAGCCACCGTGGTGAACAGCAGCATCGCAATAACCTGATAGAGAAAATCCGGGTTCTCAATCATCAGCATGGGGCCAGGACGAATGTCATGAATATACATGGCGGCGATGAGGACGGCGGCGGCGGTAGAACCGGGGATTGCCAGCGTTAACACAGGGATCAGCGCGCCAGGAATGACGGCACTATTACCGGTTTCTGCAGCGGTCAGCCCTTCATAAGAACCCTTGCCAAATTTTTCCTTTTCCTTACTGGCGCGACGTGCGGCGGCATAGGAAGACCAACTGCCAATATCTTCGCCTACACCGGGGATAATTCCCACTATCGTTCCAATGATTCCGGATCGAATCGCCGTTCGGCGGTAATTCCAGACATCCCTAAAGTGAGGAATAGTGCGCCCTTGAGAAACAACCACTTGGGCGTCCAGCTTACGCCGCATAACGGTCAAAATTTCGGCAAACCCGAAGGCCCCTACCATGGCGGGGATAATGTCGATGCCGCCTGAAAGATTGGCAATGCCAAAGTCGAAGCGCCGGAAAGCATGCAGGCTTTCCATCCCAATCATGGCCACCAGCAAGCCAAGCAACCCGGCGATATAACCTTTCAAGGGATCGTCGGCACCGGTCAATCGCCCAGAGATGACAACCCCAAAGACCGCCAGCCAAAAGAACTCATAGGAACCAAAATTGAAAGCAAACTCGGCCAGGGTGGATGCCAGTATGGCCAAGAAGAAAATACCAACGAAGGTGCCAATCGCCGAGCTGGTAGTGGCCAGCCCCATGGCATAACCGGCCTTCCCCTGCTGGGCCAGTGGGTATCCATCCAGGCTGGTTGCTGCGCTGGCTGGAGTACCGGGGATATTCAGCAAAATAGCACTGCGTCCACCACCGTAAATGGCCCCAACGTACATACAGATCAGCGTCAGGATGGCCTGGTCACCCGGCATGCCGTAGGTGAGTGTTACCAGCAACGCCACCCCCATGGTAGCTGTCAAACCCGGCAACATGCCGATAACAATTCCCAGCAGGCTCGCCCAGGCAATATTAAAAAGGCTCATTGGGGTCATAAAATGCCCCACGCCGTGGGCCAGCATGCCGAGTTCTTCCATCATAAACATAGTGACTTCCTCATAGAGCCCTTCATGGCAGACGCACCAGGAAAATTTCCTGGAATACCAGCGTGACTACCAACGCCACCACCACCGATTGGATGCCTGCCAGGATCAAGCAACGCGCCAATGGCACGGGTTTATCGGTCAAATAGCGCTCAAACAATACGATTGAGACAAAAACATACACAAAGGTCGCCATCCAAAACGGTAACCAGCCGACCAATATCAGCGCATAGCTCAACGTTAGAATTAACATAGCCAACAGACGTCGGGACTCTTCGTTAGCCAGCATCGCACGCAGGCTATTTAGGGGGCTGAAGTGTCTACCCGCCCCCTGTCGCCAAGAGCGCAAAGCCAAGAGCAGACCACTAAGCGCCAGCAAACCACCCAGAATCATGGGCACCAACCCGGGAATGGTCGAAGGATGTATACCTCTCGACTCAAGGCGTGGCATGGTCCAGGACAAATAGAAGACCGTGAGACCCAACACCACAAATACAATACCGGTGACCAAGTCGGCTTGGCTCAAACGGCTGGAGTTATTTGTCATCGGTCATTTCTCCTATGGGCAGGCAAATAACATTGATAGATGAACGGAGCCACAGGCTTGGGTAAAAAGCGGGGGCAGCCTTCCTGGCCGCCCTCCCTGTCACTGGGACACTTCGCTGCGCGTTTCACAATCAATACCGATTTCGATGGGATCAATCTCAGCCTCGCCTCGGTCAACGTAGGCACAGGCTTCTTGAATAGCGATCGGCATGGCCCGATCACGCGCTTCATCGCCATAGGATGGGTCAAAGATGGCGCCTTGCCTGTCCGCATAATCCTGCAGTTCCTGGGACGTCATAATGTGCTCCTCCCAGATACGGTCCATGGTAGCGATGACGTCATCAGGTGCACCACGCGGGATAAAAATACCGAAGTAGTCGGGTGCGACGTGTATGTCGGGCAACCATTCAGTGATGGGAGGAATGGGTTCGTCCATGCCATCAATGGTTAAGGAACGATCACTTAGCACGGCTAAAGGCTTAAGCCGCTCGCCACGAAGCATCTCGGCCTGCTCCACGGCCAGCTGAGTAGTCAGCATGGCTTCGCCGCGTGCTGCCGCCACCACGGCGGGATTGCCACCATCGTAGGTGATCATGTTGTAGTCAAAGCCAGCCTCATCGCTGAGCGTGGCAACAGCGGTCCCGCCGGAGGATGTCACCCCAGCGGTTGCCACGGTGATTTGATTGCCACGTTCGTTCAATGCCTCAAGTAGCTCACCGAAACTATCGAACTCGCTGTTAGAGGGGACACTCACCACCGGCACGTTAGCGACCGACAGGTAAATATGCCAATCATCAATATCCGTGTCTTCAATCAGACCGGTAATTGAGTAGTTAGCATTATTGGCGATGGCATTGGCGGTCCAGGTGTAGCCATCTCGTGCGGATTCCAACACCTCCCGTGTACCAATAGCACCGGAGGCACCGCTTTGGTTTACCACCACCACGCTCTGACCCAAGTGTTCTTCCAGGAGAGCGGCGGTTACTCGGGTCACCTGGTCAGTAGAGCCGCCCGCGCCCCAAGGCACGATGATGTTAATGGGTTTCGTGGGCTGCCAATCTTCCGCCAGCGCGGACCCCGTCAAGGTGACAGCCGCTATTAAACCGCTGCTCAGTGTGGCCTTAATGACATTCATAGATCTCTCCGTTGTTGTTATTCAAGCAGCGTTAAAGCCGCTCTGGTTTGCTCAAAGGGATTCATGGACTCCGAACACGTTTGATACGTTTATTTTTATAGTAATCGTCGCGCTTTGGTTTTAATCACGATGCCGTTGCTTTACACCACCGTCAGATAACGCTCCTTACACACCTGAAGCACTTCCTCGGCGGGCTTCTTCCACCAATGATCCGCAGAAAATATCTCCACCTCATGGAAGCCTTGGTAGCCTTCGGCTTCGACCCAGCTGCGAATCAGCGGTATATCAATGACGCCATCGCCCATCATGGCGCGATCCAGCAGCATGTCAGACATCGGCATGCGCCAGTCGCAGATATGGAAAGCCAATAGCCGTTCCTTGCCAGCCCGCTGTATCTGTTTCTTCAACTCCGGGTCCCACCATACATGGAAGACATCGAGCGCTATTCCGACGCCTTCACCCAGCACATCGCATAGATCATTCGCCTGGCCCATGGTGTTGACGCAGGCACGGTCTGCCGCGTACATCGGATGCAGTGGTTCTATGGCCAACGGCATACCTGCCTGACGGGCATGTTCAACAATGTCATGCATTCCATCGAGGACCATCTGGCGGGCACCGGCGATATCCTTGGAGTGTTCCGGCAGGCCGCCCACTACCAGCACTAAGCACTGTGCATTCAGTTGCGCGGCATCATCTATGGCGCGCCAGTTGTCTTCAACCGCGGCCCTGCGGGCCTCTCGCGTGGTCGCCGGGAACATACCGCCGCGACAAACGCCGGTAACGGTCATGTTGTTATCGCGTAGCAGTTGGGCCGCTTTGCTTACCCCACAGGCTTCCAGCTTGTCGCGCCAGATGGAAATTCCATGGATACCCATGTCAGCATAGCCACGAATTTCCTCTTCCAGCGTCCATTGCACCTTGGTCGTGGCATCATTAATCGACAGTCGGCTAAAGTCCGTCAGTGGTTGTGCGATCATTGCGCCCCCCCCCGCGTTGCCATTACGTGTGTCATGCGTTGTGTGGCCAATTCCGGGTCACGCAGCAGCCCTGCCTGGTCAGCGAGCCGGAACAGCTCGGCCAAGTGCAAGGTGGAGCGGGTACTTTCCTGCCCACCAACCATGGTGAAGTGATCCTGATGACCGTTCAGGTAAGCCAGAAACACTACACCCGTTTTGTAAAAACGCGTGGGAGCGGCAAAAACATGGCGCGCCAGTGGCACTGTTGGCGCAAATATTCGGTGATAGGTATCCAGATCCCCCGCGTCTAATGCAGCCATGGCGGCAGCGGCGGCCGGGGCGATAGGATCGAAGATACCCAGCAACGCATGGCTATAGCCCTGTTCGTCACCGGCGATCAGGTCGGGATAGTTGAAATCGTCTCCCGTGTACATTTTTACGCCAGCGGGCAAACGCCGGCGCATGGCGATCTCCTTGTCCGCATCCAGCAGCGAGATCTTGATACCGTCGACCTTGTCGGCGTGGCGAGCAATAATGTCGATACAGACCTCCATGGCCTGTTCTGTATCAGCATGCCCCCAGTAACCGGTTAAAGCCGGATCAAACATATCGCCAAGCCAGTGAAGAATGACCGGCTCCTGCGCCTGAGATAGCAGCCGGTCATAGACGCGGCCGTAATCCTCTGGCGAGGAAGCCAAGGCCGCCAATGCACGGCTGGCCATAATGATCAGTCGTCCACCCAAGGCTTCAATCGCGCTCATCTGCTCTTCGTAAGCGCGAATTACTCCGTCGATATCCTTGTAGTTTTCCGGCCCCAAGTGGTCGGTACCGCAACCGCATGCCAAGGTAGCGCCTGGCATATCGCGCGCAGCGTCGATTGAACGGCGGATCAATTCCAGGCTAGTCGGCCAGTCCAGTCCCATGCCTCGCTGGGCCGTGTCCATCGATTCGGCAACACCAAAGCCCAAACGCCACAGGTGCCGTCGATAGTCGATGGTGCGCTCCCAATCAATGGCAGTACCCAGCCAGGGATCAATCGGCGCCAGCGGGTCTGACACTACATGAGCCGCCGCATAGGCAACCCTCGATTTGGGAGCGCCAGGTTTTTCCGTGAACGACAGTGGTTCGCCCAGTTGATACGCAACCGGTTTGCCAGCATTGTCAGGCAATATCAGTCGGGGGCTCATATCACTTCTCCAGCGCAGGCACGTCAAGCCAACGGCGCTCGGCGGAACTTTGCAGCGCCAGCTCAGCAAATTGAACGCCCTTGGCCGCTTCGCGCAGCGTCCAGCGGTAAGGCGCGTCTTCCACCACGTGGCGAATGAACATTTCCCATTGATGCTTGAAAGCGTTATCGGTCGATTCACGCTCGGGGACTTTCTGCCAGTCGCCGAAGAAGTCCATGGTCTGCTTCTGGTCCGGGTTCCAGGTGGGCTTGGGAGTTGCCTCACGTGGCTGAATGTAGCAATCGGTTAGGCCTGCGACGGCTGAACCATGGGTGCCATCAACATGAAAAGTCACCAGGTCGTCGCGGCGCACCCGAGTGTTCCAGCTCGACTTGATATGCACGATAGCGTCGTTGTCGAGCTCTACCGTTGCATAGCAAGCGTCATCGGCCGTTGCCTTGTAGGCATTGCCGTTTTCATCCCAGCGTTCGGGAATGTGCGTTTTACCCAAGCACACCAGGGATGTCGGCTCACCAAAAAGGTTATCGATGACATAGCGCCAGTGGCACATCATGTCCAGGATCATGCCGCCGCCATCTTCCTTGCGGTAATTCCAGGAAGGGCGTTGTGCAGGCACGGTGTCACCCTCAAACACCCAGTAGCCGAAATCCAGATCGACACTCAAAATGCGCCCGAAGAAGCCGGTATCGTTAAGTTGTTTCAGCTTCAGCAAGCCGGGAAGCCAGAGTTTGTCCTGGACAGCGCCGTTCTTGACGCCAGCCTTTTCGGCGGTACGGGCAATATCAAGGGCATCGGCCAAGTTTTCGGCAATCGGTTTCTCGCAATAAACGTGCTTGCCCGCACTGATCGCCTTGCGCAGTAATTCACAGCGCAACTGCGTTGAGGCCGCGTCGAAAAAAATGCGGTCATCCTTATTGGCCAGCGCAGCATCCAGGTCAGTGGTCCAGCGCTCTACCTTGTAGGTTTCAGCAAGGCGTTTGAGCTTGTCAGCATTACGCCCAACAAGGATCGGGTCGGGGATGACTCGGTCGCCATTACTCAGGGTGACACCGCCTTGATCGCGAATAGCCAGAATCGACCGAATCAGGTGCTGATTCATGCCCATACGGCCAGTAATGCCATTCATGATGATGCCTAAAGATTGTGTAGCCATTGGCTATCCTCTTGTTGCTTTTATGTCGTTAGGTTATGACGCGCATAACGTCGTACGCAGGTACTGCTTCGCTGGTAAAACCGATACTGCTGAGCGAATCCAGGGCAATACGCCCTTCATTAATTCGCAGATGTAGCCCACTTTCGTCACGTCGATATAACGAAGGATGGGCTCGGGCGAAGGCATCCATTTCGGGCTCTGTCGCTCCACTCATACCGTCCACATAGTGATGACCGTTGCGCTCAACGTGCTCCAAACCCAGCAGCGCTACCAGGGCTAGATCCTGTTGCACACAAAGCCCCGCCTGAGTGGTCAAGTCCTCTCCCGACAAAAACCAGCCCTCCCCTGTCCAGTGGTGTGTTCGAGCAAGATTGAGCAGGGAGCGATACAGGCCCTTGCAGTTCTTGGACGAAACGCCCTGATAACCAAGCTCACGAGCCCGGTGATAACTGTTCAGTTCACTGTCACTTTCGTCGATCAACAGGGGAACACGCCGTGACAACGCATGCACCGGGCAGTCCAGCGCCAACGCTCTGGGTAGTGGCTGCTCTACAAAGAGCAACGCGTCACGCAGACGGCGCAATGCAGGCGTTTTTTCAATGGCATCAAGCAGATCGACGAAATGCTGCACGGATGCGAACTGCTCATTACCATCCAGCGTGATTCGGTAGTCGGGCAGCCGCTCCAGCAACGCCGCTATATCGGTCAACCGCTGTAGATCCGTATTCAGATCACCACTGACCTTTAGCTTGAAGTAATTCGGTTGGTAAACATCGATCACTTCACTAAGGCTTTCAGGAAGGCCGTCATTAAGGCGCTCAGTGATGTCGTTGGGCGTCAGGGCATCAGCAAGACCGACGGTATGACGCAATGCGATACTGGAGCGGGGTTGCAAGTTGGCCAGAAACTCATCCAACGCAAAACCTTCAAGATCATCCGGCAAGTGCTCGGATGTAAGCCCCGCCACGTTGTGCTGAATAAGCTGGTAAAAGGAGAGCTTTTTTAGCCGGGCCAGCGCATCAAGCACGGCTCTGGCCATTAGCGCCGGGCCGAAACCGGCCACTAGCCCGTTTTCATCGGAAAGCGTTTTGCGCTGTTTGGCATCCAGGCGCCAGGCGTGGTCGGCGGCGGTCAAAGGCTCTTTGGCATTCAGCGTGAGATCAATGGCGCACTTAACTGAACGGCGCAGTTGATCAACATTGTCCGCTTCGCTCAGCGTAGGTGATTTATCAAACCATTTAGGCACCATCAGCTCAGCGGCGTGTCCGTCAGCCTCAAGCCCGGTATCTACATCCCGAACCTTGATCCGCAAGTAGACTTGCGTCGCTTCGCGCAGCGTCACCACGCCAAAGCGAAACGGGAGGCGCATGCGCAGGTCTCTTTCAAAGGCCTCGGCTGACAATACAATCAGTTTGGGAGCATTCATGTCATACCTCCATAAGCCCGCGCAGGTAGCCAATAGCGCGCGCTGCCGTGGCTTGGCCGTCGGGTTCATAGATAAAGGGTTCGACCGCCAATGTCCCTGACCAACCATGCCGCCCAAGCGCTTCAATCACTCCTCGAAAACGATCATCACCCTGGCCGGGACCACGCCGGTTGCGATCATTAACCTGAACGTGAGCGATCAGCCCGGATGGCAGCCAGGTTTCCAACAGCTGGGCAGGTGTTTCGGTTTCGGCGTTAGCCGCGGCGGATGTATCTAGCATGGTTTTCAGATGAGGCCGGTCCAGTCGCTTAACCAGCTCTATAGCTTCCGACAGGGTGTTAATGAAGTTGGTCTCCCTGCGCGCAAGCGGTTCAATGCAGTAGGTAACACCTGCCTGCGCTGCCCGCTCCCCCGCTGCGTCAAAGAACGCCTCCGCGCGCTCCCGGTCCCCATCACGGCTCAAGAGGCGTTGGCCAGGTGATCCATGCACCAGCACAGAACCACCGAGAACTGCACACTGATCAACCAGCCGATACATCAACTCGAACGTCTGGTCACGCAAGGTTTTGTCAGGATCGACAATGGATAAGCCCTTCGGCGCCACCAGTAGCCAATGCAAACTGGTAATAGCGATTCCGGCATCCTCGGCCATGGCCTTGTAACCAAGGAGTTCTTTTTCGGACAAATTTTCAGGATTACCTGACAAGGTATAAGGCGCTACTTCAAGACCGTCATACCCCAACTCATAGGCGTACTGACACTGATGTTCAAAATCAAGATGTGCCAAAACTTCATTGCACAGTGAGATTCGCATTGGCTACCTTTTTATTTTTATAACCGTTTAGTTACTTAAAAGCTAGCAATAGCCAATTGATCTGTCAATCCTGTTTAAGTCGGATTGTTGGCCAAAATAACGTACAAAAACTTATAAACATTTCTGAAGTGAGTGACGCTATCCCGCCCGCCCACTGCCAACCTTGCACGGCACCAATCTCCTACCAACATTGAGCTCTATAATCGGCGCTACACGATTGAAGGGATCATCACCGTTATTGCACACTCCGTGCATACGGTTTGCACTCCCCCGCTCGATACTGACATTGTCAACTTACCAGGAGGTACGTTATGAAAATGTCATTACGCCAAGTGTTTGCCCCGGCTCTGCTGGCTATCGCGCTAACCCCACTTGCTGTGGTTGCACAGGCAGACCAGCATGAAGGTCGTCATTCAGGCGCTGACCGCGAAACCTTCTCGCAGCGCATGGAAGAGCGCCGCCATGAAGTGTACGACCGCGCCGGTTTGAACGAGGAGCAGCAAACGGCCCTCAACGAGCTAAACGCAGAGCATTTCCAGGCCATGCAGGCGTTGCGTAAAGAGCACCAGGATAAAGTTGCGGATATTCTTTCCGAAGAGGAGCGTGAGTCTTTAAAGAACGCCATGAAAGAAATGCGTGACGAGCACCACAGGGATGGTAGAGGCCACGGTAGACACGGCCCGCGCGATCAGCATGAAGACGCTACGGAAACCGCTAGCGAGTAAGCGCTTTTTTACTGTTAAGTCTTGTCAAGAAAGACGCCCGGCTTTTGCCGGGCGTTTTTGTATGCGCGCCTTGCCAAAACCTCACCGACCATTCCCTATCCCTATAAAACTGATTTGTAGTAAGCGCTTAAACAGCGTATTTTATATTGAACGTTCATTCAAAATAAATTTTAGCCACCTTTAGTCTCGACCACAGGAGTACACCTGCATGGCAAAAGACAACTTCGCCCTCCCCTCTCGCGACCGTCTCAATCCTGTGGTTTTCCACGGCAGTATGGCCGGTATATTGATATTTCTTGTGCTCACTCTGCTGTTCACGGAACAGGCTGGTGAATTTTTTAATACAGCGCTTGCCTGGGTAAGTGCCACCTTTGGCTGGTACTACATGCTGGCGGTTGTGGCTTACCTGGTCTTTGTCGTGGTGATTGGTATGTCGCGGTTTGGCAGTATTCGCTTGGGCCCCGATCATTCGCGGCCTGAATTTTCATTGCTTTCCTGGTCGGCGATGTTGTTCGCTGCAGGTATCGGCATTGATTTGCTGTTTTTCAGCGTGGCTGAACCGATTTCTCACTACCTGGCACCGCCCGACCTGACACCCGAAAGCCAGGCTGCGATGCGTAACGCCGTCGTTCAAACCTATCTGCACTGGGGGCTCTCCGGCTGGGGGCTGTACGTGTTGATGGGTATGGCGCTGGCCTACTTCAGCTATCGCCACCGTTTGCCGCTAGCCATTCGCAGCGCGCTCTACCCGCTTCTGGGCAAGCGTATTTATGGGCCTATCGGTAACGCGGTGGATATCACGGCGGTGGTTTCTACCGTATTTGGTATTGCCACCAGCCTCGGTATTGGGGTCATTCAGCTTAACTACGGGCTGGCCTACATGTTCGATGTACCGGAAACGATTACGGTACAAATTCTTTTGATTGTCCTGGTCGTCATACTGGCAACCATTTCCGTAGTTACCGGGGTCGAAAAGGGTATCCGCCGCTTATCCGAGTTTAATATGCTGCTGGCACTCTGCCTGATGCTGTTCATACTGTTTTCAGGCGACACGCTGACACTGCTCGATAAGGTAGTTAACAACGCCGGTGACTATCTTTCCGGCTTTGTGGCGGCAAGCTTTGACACGCACGCCTTTACCGATGATGGCGCCCAGGAGTGGAAGATGGGCTGGACGATTTTCTTCTGGGGTTGGTGGATCGCCTGGACACCGTTTGTGGGTCTTTTCCTGGCACGTATTTCTCGTGGTCGCACCATTCGCCAGTTTGTCGCCGGTGCGCTGTTTATACCGCTTGCCTTCATCATGGTATGGATGTCGGTATTGGGTAATAGCGGTATTGAGCTGGTCGCCAACCAGGGCGTGGCAGCACTCGGTGAGCAGGCGCTTAATACACCGCAAACCACGATTTACACCCTACTTGAGTACTACCCTTACGCAGCCATCACGGCAGCGGTTGTCACAATCCTGGGCGTTGTGTTCTTTATTACCTCCGCTGACTCCGGCGCGCTGGTGCTGGCTAACTTTACGTCTATCTTAAGTGACGTTAACCACGATGCGCCCATCAGGCTGCGCATTTTCTGGTCGGCGGTGATTGGCTTGATCACCATTGCTCTACTGATGGCCGGCGGGCTTAACGCTCTGCAAAGCGCAGTAGTGATTACCGCGCTACCCTTCTCGGTGGTAATTTTTGCGGTCATGGTGGGGATGTATAAGGCGCTAAAACTTGAAGGCAACAAGGCCGATGCACGCCGCGCCATTACCGGCAGCGCTCCAGGCGGCGATTGGAAGGAGCGCCTGGATCGCGCCCTGGACACATCCAACCGAGCTGGCGCTGCTGCAACCATCAAGCACTCGATTCGCCCAGCCATGACCCAGTTTGCCCAAGAGCTTGAAAGCCGTGGCCAGCCCGCCAATGTGAGTGAAGAGCAGTTGGAAGGTGAGCCGCTCCCCAGGCTAACGCTGCAGGTGGATTTTGGCGATGCCACCAGCTTTGTCTATCAGGTGTGTCCACACCGGATGCGCACACCGAGCTTTATTGAAGCCGACGATGACTTCTATGTGCGCCTGGATGTCTATCTGGCTGAAGGCGGGCTGGATAAAGACCTGAACGGCTATACCCGTGGCCAGGCGATTGGCGACCTGGTAGGCGAGTACGAGCGCCACCTGCACTTTTTGACCCTGGCAGGCCAGGAACGCGGCACCGTACAACCCATGCCTGGCAGCATCGGCGAACCGCCGGAGAATGCACAGCTGTAACCGTGATCGCATTTACCCAAAAGACGAATCCCGGCCTATGTGCCGGGATTTTTGTGCCTAATCGTTCGAGCCTCGCGCCTCAAGGCTGAGAATCAACAGCAGAGAGGGCGTAACCCATGAGTCGTCGCAAGCGGGTTGTCAATTAGAGCGTCAGAGGGGCAGATAATACCGCTCGGCACCATGCCGAGCGGGGGAGCGGGCGCGGATTAGAAAAACCCGAGCGGATTGATGTCGTAACTGACCAGCAGGTTCTTGGTTTGCTGATAGTGCTCAAGCGCCACCTTGTGGGTTTCACGGCCAACGCCGGACTTCTTGTAACCACCAAATGCCGCATGGGCGGGATATTGGTGGTAGCAGTTGGTCCATACGCGACCAGCCTGAATGCCCCGCCCCATGCGAAAGGCGACGTTAATATCCCGGCTCCATACACCTGCCCCCAAGCCAAACTCGGTGTCGTTGGCGATCGCCAGCGCTTCTTCTTCATCCTTAAAGGTGGTGACCGCCACCACCGGGCCAAAGATCTCCTCCTGGAAGACGCGCATCTTGTTGTCGCCTTTCAGTAGCGTCGGCTGGATGTAGTAACCCTTGTCGTAGCTGGGGTCGAAGCTTTCTTTATCTCCACCGGTCAGAAATTCAGCGCCTTCCTCACGGGCGATATCCATGTACGACATGATCTTGTCGTACTGCTCTTGAGAGGCTTGAGCGCCTACTTGCACGTCGGTATCCAAGGGGTTGCCGCGCTTAATAGTCTTGGTGCGCTCAAGCACCTTGGCCATAAATTCTTCGTACATGCTCTCTTGAATCAGTGCACGTGAGGGGCAGGTGCACACTTCGCCCTGGTTAAAGAAGGCCAGCACTAGGCCCTCTACCGCTTTATCGATAAACGTCGGCTCGGCGTTCATGATATCGGCAAAGTAGATGTTGGGTGATTTACCGCCCAGCTCCACGGTGGAAGGAATAATGTTTTCAGCGGCGCACTTAAGAATATGCGACCCCACCGGCGTGGAACCGGTAAAGGCGATTTTGGCGATACGCTTGCTACTGGCCAGTGCCTGGCCGGCTTCTGCACCGAAACCATTGACGATATTAACCACACCCGGCGGCAGCAAATCACCAATCAATCCCATCAGCACCAGCAAAGATGCGGGCGTTTGTTCGGCGGGTTTAAGTACTACGCAATTACCGGCGGCAAGCGCGGGGGCCAGCTTCCAAACAGCCATTAAAATTGGGAAGTTCCAAGGGATGATCTGACCCACCACGCCTAGCGGCTCATGAAAATGATAAGACACGGTATTGGCGTCAATATCGGCAGCGGAGCCTTCCTGCGCCCGAATGCAGCCTGCAAAGTAGCGGAAGTGATCAACCGCCAAAGGAATATCAGCATTCAGAGTTTCACGCACGGCCTTGCCGTTATCCCAGGTTTCTGCCACGGCCAGCTTTTCAATGTTCTGTTCAATGCGATCAGCAATTTTTAGCAGGGTATTGCTGCGCTCAGCGGCAGAGGTTTTCCCCCAAGCAGGTGCAGCCTTATGGGCGGCATCCAGGGCTTTATCGATATCGTCAGCAGTAGAGCGCGGAATTTCGCAGAAGACCTGACCATTTACAGGGCTAATGTTATCGAAATACTGCCCATTAACGGGCGGTACAAACTCACCTCCGATGTAATTGCCATAGCGTTTTTCAAACGAGACGACAGACCCATTATCACCCGGATTGGCATAAATCATGAGAAGGCTCCTGAGGATTATGATTATTAAACGTGCCCTAACAGTATTGTTTATTATTGCCAATGACGATATAGCTTGATGCCGGGGTTAGCCCTTATCCCTTGGTAGAAGACTGCCTCTGCCGCCAACGCTTGAGTGCGCTGTGGGTTCGTGCTGCGGTGTGGCGCACTACACCAAGTGATTCATCAAGCTGGCTTTTTGTATTTCCCTCCTCACGAGCTAACACTTCAAGGCTTTTGGCCTTCTCCGCCAGCGCCTCTGCGCCCATACTCAGCGACTCCCCACGAAGCTGATGTGCCAACCTGACTATCTGCTGCCGTGCCTGTTCGCTAAAAGACGCTTCCGGCGTGGTCAGGTAGGCGCTCAGTTGGGACACGTAGTCGCTGATCTGCTGATGATACAAAGCAACCAGGCTTATCAAGTGCTCATCGCCCAAACTCTCCTGAAGCATGATGAGCGTGTCAGCATTCAGTACATTGTGCTCAAACGTATCGCCCTGCACCTGTGTCGGCAGCGTTGTCTTACGGGCTAGCGCTGACGGTGATAAATGCAGAGCAAGCACGTCACCAAGCGCCAGAAGCGAAAGCGGCTTGGTAATGTAGTCGTTCATTCCGGCAGCCAGGCAGCGCTGGCGGTCATTGCCTCCCGCTGTCATGGCAATAATGGGTACATCCGCCAACCAGCCTCCTTGCTCACGCAGGTGCTGCGTCACTACCAAGCCATCCATATCGGGCAGCTGTATATCCATAAAGATTAAGTGCACCGGCAAGGACGCCGCCATGTCTAGCGCATCTTGCCCATTCTCGGCACACACGACCTCGCACCCCAAGCGTGACAAAAGCCCGGTCGCGACTTTGCGATTAATGGCGTTATCCTCCACTAACAGCAGTGATGTACCCGCAAAGTTTCTCGTCTGCTCATTAGGAAGCACTGCCTCGACGGGCATCGCTTTTACCAGCGGCAGCTTGCACCAAAATGTACTTCCCTGCCCCAGCCTACTCTGCACACCTAACTGCCCGTTCATGGCTTCACTTAAGCGCTTACAGATAGCAAGCCCAAGACCCGTCCCCCCGTAGCGGCGAGCGACCGATGCCCCCGCTTGCTGAAAAGGTTCGAATAATGTCGTTTGCTGCTCTTCACTAATCCCGCACCCGGTGTCGCTAACTTCCAGTAGCAGATGCTCCACCGTTGAAGAGACCCGAACAGTGATCGCTCCGTGATCGGTAAACTTGGTCGCGTTCGCCACAAGGTTAAGCAAAATCTGCCTTAGACGACCCGCATCAGCCATCACCCAACGCGGTACCAGCGGGTCGATATGCATGCTTAACGCCACCCCTTTGGCCCTCGAACGCGGTTCAAACAGCGCTACCACGCTATCAACCAAGGGCCTTAATTCAGTAGGTGACACTTCAAGTGTTAAATGGCCTGCTTCGATTTTGGAGAAATCGAGAATCTCATTGATCATGGCCAACAGCTGGTTGGCGCTCTCATGAATCGTGCGCGCGTAATCTTCTACCTGGGCCGAGCTTGCTGGCTCACTGAGCAGCTCACTCATGCCGATCACGCCATTAAGCGGGGTACGAATCTCATGGCTGACCATGGCCAGGAAGTCGGACTTGGCATGATTAGCAGCCTGCGCCTGCTCGGCGGTCACTTCCAATTGTTGGCTTAGTTGCTCCTGTCGGCGCCGGGCTGTCGCACTTTCACGCATTTCTCGGATCAGGAACGCAATGACCAACAGCACGGCCAGGCTCATACCGACCAACAGCGTCATTAATAATTTATAGAGCGCGCTTAACACACGGCGCTCTTCAGTGGCAGACTCCGCCAGGTAACCATTGATGGTGATGACAAACCGCTCGGTTAGCTGGGTGAGTGCTTCAAGCTCTGCTTCAATTAACACAATGGGCAGTTGATCCAGCACCTCATGAGGTGCAAACAAAAGGTCCAGCGGTTCCATCTGCTGGCCTATTTGCGTTAGCAACTGCCCCGCCCCTTCAATGTCAGTAATCAGTGAGTTGACTTCCCCTTCTTGAAGCAACATAAGACGGCTATACAAAAGTTCAAAACGCATATTCAGCTCGTTTTGTACCACCGGGGGCATCTCTGCACGGGATGCTGAAAGCAAGTGGTTAAGCAGCTGTACTGCATCACGATCGAGTTTATAGGCGACCCATGAGGTATCTTCGCGCAGACTTTGTGTGAGGTTGTCCTGCCGCCAAGAGGCCAGAGCAGCGACTACCAACGCCGATGCAAACAGCAGCACGGTAATAATGGCCACCAGTTTAAGGCGGCGAGGGTAACGCAGCAGGCGGGGCGAGCGCACGTTGGCTCGGTTAAAGAACATCTATACGCCTAACCTGCCAAACAGCTCTAAAGCGCACTTTTTCACTTAACAACGTCTCGTCCTGATCAAACGGATAAAGCACCCAAAGAGGCCCAAACTCACGAATCGGGATGTGCTGGTTATTTCGTTTAAGTGCCAGAATGACGTCGTAATCATAAAAATCCTTGATCGGTATGTCAGCCACATAGCCGTTAAGGGCCGATACCTCTATCGCATCACCCTTGGCACCTACGTGCTCAAGCACATCACGTAACAACGGGCCTGAATATTGACTGACGCCACTTGTCCAGGGCGTACTCGTTTCAAACGCGTGCTGTGGCAGCCCCTCTAACATGTCAATATCAAAGTCGGCACCCTCTTCGGTGTTCACATTTACAATATTGCCTCTTACTTCCAGCAAAACGGCACCATCTGGTGCTTCCAAGGGGGTGGACTCATCGGCAAATCCAGCCAAGGGAGACCCTAGCACCAGCAGAACCCACCCCAGTAATAATGTTCTCACGATGACATCCTCATATAACTTTTCTCTATAGTTTTCTATTCAACTTTCGATACAGACACCCGTAGAGTATCGTGATCGGCCTGCCCAGGTCAGGAAAAAAATCGACTTTCTATATTAATTACAGTTAGATACACCTATACAGCCACTTAAAGACTACTATTTTACTAAACATTACCGTGGGGTTATAAAAAAACTCCAGCTCATATGAGCTGGAGTTTTCATAGTGCCTGACACCTTTTAAAAAGCGCCTAGCGAACGATCATGACGGACACCTTTGAATGATGAACAACATGCTCAGCATTCGGGCCCAGTACATAGTCGACAAACTTATGCCGAGTATGAGAAGCCATCACGATCAGGTCCACGTCCAGCTTTTTACCCACCTTAATGATGGCCTCCCAGGGGGAGCCATCGACAATAATGCTTTGGGTTTTAACATCCCGCGGAATATTGTCCTGAATAAACGTATGCTGCGCCTCTTTCATGGCCTCATGCGCTTTTGCAGAAAAATTCTTGGGGAAGTAAGCCCCTACCATCGGCATTTTGAGTTCTGGCAGCACAGTGACAATGTGCAACGACGCACCGAAGGTCTGGCAAAGCGTTACCGCCGTGGGCAACGCTTTCTTCCAGGAACCCTCTTCATTCAAGTCCACGGGCAGTAATATTTTTTGGTACATGACAACCTCCCTAGGCCACTGCCGCGCCATCATGATCAGACTTTTTACTACGCCGGCGACGCTGCATGAGCACAACAAAACCAAATATTGCCAACGCCGGTAGCCACATCCACTCTTTCGTCCAGCGGTCTACAGGGGCCAGTACTTCGATAATCTCCTGGTCGAAGTCAAACCCCAGGTCGGCGGCCTGGCTGCCGAAGGCGACGAAATCGACTAGCGTTTGATCACCGTCTACATACAGTTCCATACCGAGGTTTTCCAGGCGTTCCTGGCCCGTTTCACCGCGGGGCACCGGGACCAGTACGTAGGTCGTCATTGGCGAGCCAAAGGCATCTTCACCGGAGATTTGTACCCGCAGGTTACTGCCATCCTCGACACGCTCAAGGGCATCAGCAAACTGGGCAGGCGGCACTGACGCATACGGGTCATGTATCTTGTCCATCCAGAAGCCTGGGCGGAAGAGCGTGAAAGCGACCAATAGCAGCAGCAGCGACTCATACCAGCGATTGCGCGTCAGCATGTAACCTTGCGTGCCAGCGGCGAAAATCAGCATCGCCACGGTGGCCACAATAAACACCACCACGCCCTGCATCGGGGTAACATCAATGAGCAGCAGGTCCGTATTAAAGATAAACAGAAACGGAAGCGCTGCCGTACGCAGGCTGTAGTAGAACGCCTGGAAGCCTGTACGAATCGGGTCCCCTCCGGACACAGCAGCAGCCGCAAAAGAGGCCAGCCCCACGGGCGGCGTAACGTCCGCCATAATGCCGAAATAGAACACGAACAGGTGGACAGCGATCAGCGGCACAATCAGGCCATTTTGCTGACCCAGCATCACAATCACCGGCGCCATCAAGGCCGAAACCACAATATAGTTAGCGGTCGTGGGCAAGCCCATGCCTAAAATCAAGCTCAGCAAAGCGGTTAAAAACAAAATCATCATCAGGTTACCGCCTGACAGGATTTCAACCACATCTGCAAGCACCAGGCCCACACCGGTTTGCGACACCGCACCCACCACGATACCCGCTGTGGCCGTCGCGATACCGATACCGATCATGTTACGCGCGCCGGTCACCAGGCCGTCCCATAGGTCTAAAAATCCCTCTTTGATATCGGCGGCCATTTTGCTGCGCCCACGGAAGACGGCAATAATGGGACGCTGCGTCACCATGATAAAGATCATGAACACTGTGGCCCAAAAAGCGGAAAGCCCCGGGGAAAGCCGCTCGACCATCAAGCACCAAACCAGCACAACAACCGGCAAGATATAGTGCAAACCGACCATTACGGTGGGTCGTGTCTGCGGCAGTTTAATAACCTTGGCGTTAGGGTCATCCATTTCCAGCTCAGGATAGTGAGACCCGATTTTCAAAAGCCCTACATAAATAATCGCCAGGCCGATTGAAATGACCCACGGCGTTGCCTCACCCAGCACGGGCTTGAGCCACCCAAGGCCGTAATAGACCACCACCGACAGCCCCATTAACAGCAGCAGGCCGGTTAAAAATCCTATGATTTTGTTGAGTAATGGACGGGCTGGGTTATTGGAAGGCAGCCCTTGCATATTGGCTTTAAGGGCTTCCAGGTGAACGATATAAATCAACGCAATATAGGAAATAATCGCAGGCAGGAAGGCATGTTTAATAACGTCCACGTACGGGATGCCGACATACTCAACCATCAAAAACGCAGCCGCGCCCATTACCGGCGGCATGATTTGCCCATTCACCGATGAGGAGACTTCAATGGCACCGGCTTTCTCGGCGCTAAATCCCACCCGTTTCATCATCGGGATAGTAAAGGTGCCCGTTGTTACCGTATTGGCAATCGACGAGCCGGAAATTAGCCCGGTCATGCCTGATGCCACAACGGCCGCTTTTGCAGGGCCGCCTTTCAGATGGCCTAACATCGAGAATGCGACTTTTATAAAATAGTTACCGGCACCGGCCTTATCGAGCAACGCACCAAACAACACAAACAGAAAGACAAAGCTGGTAGATACACCTAGCGCGATACCAAAGACGCCTTGGGTACCCAGCCACTGGTGGTTGATCAACCCTCCCAGGCTGACGCCTCGGTGGGCAAGAATGCCCGGCATGTACGGGCCAAACAGGGAGTAGCCAATAAATATCGCGGCAACCACCATCAAGGGTGGGCCAAGCGCACGCCGAGTAGCTTCCAGCAGCATGATAATGCCGATGATGCCCACCACGATGTCCTGCGTGATAGGGCGCCCGGGGCGCTGCGCCAACTCTGAATAGAAAAGAAACAGATACCCACCGCAAAAGGCCGCCACCGCTGCAAACATCCAGTCTTGTAGCGGAATACGGTCGCGCGGTGAGCGCTTTAACGCGGGATAGGCCATATAGGCCAAAAACAGCGCAAACGCCAAGTGAATAGAGCGTGCTTCAGTGGCACTAAAAACACCGAAGCCGACCATATAAGGGAGTGGAGATGCAATCCATAGCTGGAACAGCGACCACGCTGCTGCAATACTTACTAGCAACTTACCGGGTACGCCGTGAGGCTTCCTTGCCCCTGTGTCACTGGCGGCGACCATATCCTCCAGGTCGCTCTCAGTGGCGTTAGAGGGTTGTTTGTCATCACGCATACGCTTGCCCTGCCTAATGGTCAGCGCTGACAATCAGCGCTTTCAACAAGAAGCGCGGACACCCGAGGTGCCCGCGCTTAAACTTCAAAAGCAATCACTATTGATCCTGGCTAATAGCGTCACACTAGGGTCTTATTCGATCCAGCCACGCTCGCGGTAGTAACGTGCAGCGCCATCGTGCAGCGGTGCAGTTAGACCGTCAGAAATCATGTCTTCTTCGTTAAGGTTTTCGAACGCCGGGTGCAGGCGCTTGAAGCGATCAAAGTTATCAAATACCGCTTTAACCGTTTCGTAAATAACCTCTTCATCCACGTCAGTCGATGAAACGAAAGTGGCTGCTACACCGAAGGTTTCAACGTCTTCGTCGTTACCACGGTACAGACCACCGGGGATCACAGAACGCGTGTAGTAAGGATACTCTTCGATCAGCGTATCGATTTCATCACCAGTGACCGATACCAGGTTCGCATCAATCGTGGTGGTGGCTTCCTGGATGGAGCCATTCGGGTGGCCTACCACATAGACCATCGCATCGATGTTGTTATCAGACAGAGCTGAAGCCTGTTCCGCCGCATCCAACTGAGATGCCAACGCGAACGTATCTTCGTCCCAACCAAACGCTTCCATGACGACATCCATGGTGTTGCGCTGGCCAGAGCCTGGGTTACCGATGTTAACGCGCTTACCCGGGAAATCGCTGATATTGTCGATACCCGCATCCGCACGCGCGACAACGGTAAGAGGTTCACCATGCATGGTGAATACCGCACGCATGTCACCCCAGGGGCCTTCTTCTTCAAAGTTGGCTTCGCCGTTGTAAGCACGGTATTGAACGTCAGACTGGACAACGCCCATATCCAACTCACCGCTTTTCATGCCATTCACGTTGGCAACAGAGCCGCCTGTAGAAGGCGCATTACAGCGAATACTGTGCTCTTCGCTGCCACGGTTAACCATACGGCAGACCGACTGGCCTACGACGTAGTAAACACCGGTCTGGCCGCCTGTGCCGATTGTAATATAGCGCTCTTGAGCAACAGCGGGGGCAGCAAACGTAGCTGCTGCGATCAACGCGCCAGAAAAAGTGGCGGTAGAAAACACATGGCGATTCATGGATACACCTCTATCTTGATGTTGTGAGCGTTATGCGTTTTGGAACCACCGATGATCTGTTCCCTCGGGTGATTTTTCGTCCAAAACGTTTTCAAGACAAACTGTTATAGTTCGACATCCTGAAGTGCCGACCTTAACTACTTTAGCGAAAAAACCGCTAATTAGCGAAGCCAATACGTGGCTTCAAGGATACGAGCGGCGCCTATTGAAACACGACTCTAACGCTGCGTAACGTTTAGTCACCGTTAATTGCTATGCCTCTTTTGCATAGGGGGTATGAGATAAGCAACCAAACTTCCCGAAAACCTGCCTGGCTCGTCAAGGGGTTGGTTGCTTAATAAGGTATAGCTCAATAGGCAGGGGTAGCCAAATGCCCCTGGGCGCTAAAGCCCGCACAGAGGCTCCCTGAGGTTCGCTACCTACACGCCGGCAACGACCAGAACCACCCACGCCCTAAGCGTGGTGTGGTTCCTTTCTACCGATTCTTGTGGCGATGCAAGCGCCGTCGCGCCTTGAAGAGACCTACTGATCGATGGGCTTGCAGAAGCCGGCTTGATCCGGAATCGAAATACAGTCGCCCACTTTAATGCCGCGTTCGGCGAAGTAGCCGCCATTGACCTCAAGGGCCGCCCAAAATGCGGTACCTGCCGGATAGGAGGGACAATTGGCCGGAACACTGGACTCACAGGGAGGCATGGTGTTAATTGCTACGATACGCCCCTCCTGATCGATAAACGCGATATCCAGCACAATGAGCGTGCGGTACATCCAAAAAGTGTTGCCAGCAGGCTGCTCGCTCTCAAAACGAAACAGCATGCCGCGGTTTTCAGGCAGCGATTCACGCTCCATCAACCCTCGCTGACGCTGCGCCGCGCTTTTGGCCACTTCCACTTCCAGCCGGTGTGGGCCTCCGTCACTATGAATAGCCAAGGACAGTAAATCGCTCTCTGGGTCAGCGCCCTCAGCCCAGGCGAGCGCGCCCCAAACCGTACCGGGAAGCAACGCGACCAAAGGCAAACCTAACGCAGCTTTTAGCATAAGACGACGAGTCGGGTTCATGGAGGCAGGTCCTTTAATCGGTAGGCTGGTCAATCGTCATGACTTTCATCGTATTGGTACCGCCATGGGCATTCATGTGATCACCCCGCGTCAGGATGACATGATCCCCCGGCTCGGCAAGCTTATGTTGCACCAGCAGTTCCAGCGCACGACGATTAAGCTCGGTCGCGCTCATTTCTGAGGTATCAAACGGTAGCGACACGACGCCACGATATAGCGCCATACGCCGTTGGGCGATGGGGTTATGGGCAAGGCCGACAATCGGCAAACCAGAACGGATGCGCGAGGCAATCAAGGGGGTATAACCGGAAGCGGTCATGCAGGCAATCGCAGCCACACCGGTCATATGGTTGGCGGCGTACATAGCGGAAAGGGCAATGGTTTCATCGGGGCGAGTAAAGCCTTCATGAATCCGGTGGCCCGACTCTTGTGCCACCTTCTCACGCTCGGCGCCCAAACAGACACGCGCCATGGCTTCCACGGTTTCCACCGGATAGTCGCCTGCGGCAGTTTCCGCTGAAAGCATCACGGCGTCACTGCTATCCAGCACGGCATTGGCCACATCAAACACTTCAGCGCGGGTAGGCAGCGGCGCCGAGATCATGCTTTCCATCATTTGGGTGGCGGTAATCACCGCACGGTTGAGCGAGCGGGCGCGCTTGATCATGCGCTTTTGCACGCCCACCAGTTTGGCGTCACCAATCTCAACCCCCAGGTCGCCTCGGGCCACCATCACCGCTTCAGAGGCTTCGATAATGCCGTCAAGCGTTGCCTCATCGGCCACAGCCTCGGCACGCTCAACCTTGGCCACTAGGCCAATCTCCTTGCCCTCCTCACCCAGCAGGCGGCGCGCTTCCAGCATGTCTTCGGCATGGCGCGGGAAAGAAATCGCCAGGTAATCAACGCCAATCTCAACGGCGGTTTTTAAATCCTGTTTATCTTTATCCGTTAGCGCCGGGGCAGAAAGCCCACCGCCCTGTTTGTTGATGCCTTTATGATTGGAGAGTTTGCCCCCCACTACCACGTGGGTATGAACCTGCTGGCCTTCTACACGGGTAACGTCCAGCACCACACGGCCATCATCCAGCAACAGGCGGTCGCCAGCGCCCACATCCTGAGCAAGGGTTTTGTAGTCGCAGCCCACTTGATGAACGTCGCCTGCATCACTGTCCATCGCCATATCCAGCACAAACGGCTGCCCCTCTTTCAGGGTCACCATGCCCTCTTTAAAACGGGCAATGCGAATTTTGGGGCCCTGGAGATCCCCTAGTGCTGCCACGCTTCGCCCCAGCTTGGCAGCAATTTCGCGTACTCGTAAAAGGCGCTGACGATGATCATCGGGCGTGCCGTGGGAGAAGTTCAAACGTACGACATCTACCCCCGCTTTCAGCATTGCCTCCAAAACACCCTCACGGTCACTGGCGGGCCCTAGAGTGGCAACAATTTTGGTACGGCGAAGCGGGATATGTGTCTGTGCGTTCATAGTTTTCCTAAACAATCACGGGGTTTGTCATTAGCCTATCAGTATAAGACCACCAGGATGACAACCGTAAGGCGTGTGCACAAGTTATTCGCGTAAATCGACCGTAATTTCGAGCGAATACTCTTCGCAGTTATTACCTTCGCCGCCGCGATCCACCACTAAGAACTCGCCTTCACGCTCAAGCACCGACTGTATCGCATGCCAAGTGCCTGCTCGGTAGTTAACGCCCTGACGGCCGTCGGTAACAAACGCACGCACTGTCTTTGGATCAATCGTCTCGCCTGGCGGTGCGACCACCACAATAAAGCGTTCCTGATGCAGCGGCATAAATGCCTGGCTGCCCAGTGGATGGCGCTCTAAAAAGGTTAATTCAAGCGGTAAGGAAACGGGCTGACTCACAAACAGATTGATCAGCGTATGGGCGTTTTCACCCAGGGTTTGCACCTTCGCCAGGTCGTGATGGCGCTGGGTACGCCCGGCGTTAATGGCAAACGAGGGTGACTCGCGCGCGTCGATGACCTCGCCAAAAGGCGCGAAGGCCTCACGCGTCAACGGCTCGGCGGTGAGAGTCAGCATGCAGGCCTCCTCATGGCTTTCTTCATTTCAACGAAAGCTTCATTTCAGCGAAAGAGCTTGAGCTTTGCGTGGCGGTTGACGTCCTTGTAAAGCAGGTAGCGAAACGGTCCCGGGCCGCCGGCATAGCAAGCCTGAGGGCAGAAAGCGCGCAACCACATGAAATCCCCTGCTTCCACTTCCACCCACTGCTGGTTCAGGTGATACACCGCCTTGCCTTCCAGCACGTAAAGGCCGTGCTCCATGACGTGGGTTTCATCAAACGGAATGACGCCGCCGGGCTGGAAGTTGACGATGGTGACGTGCATGTCATGGCGCACATCGTTAGGGTCGACAAAACGGGTGGTCGACCAGCGCCCTTCCGTGCCGGGCATCTCGCTGGGCGTGATCGCCTGCTCGTTGGTGACGAAGGCTTCCGGTACATCAAGGCCGTCCACGTACTCGAAGGCCTTGCGAATCCAGTGAAAGCGAACGGCTTCGCGGGATTCATTGCGCACTCGCCACTCCACCCCCGGCGGAATAAACGCATAGCCGCCCGGGGCCATGGCATGGCGCACGCCGTCCAGACTCAGCGACAGCTCGCCCTCGACCACGAACAGCACACCTTCGGCATCCTCCTCAGGCTCGGGCTTGTCGCTTCCGCCGCCGGGCTGCACTTCCATGATGTACTGGGAGAAGGTCTCGGCGAAGCCGGAGAGCGGTCGCGCCAGCACCCAAGCGCGGGTGCCCTGCCAAAACGGCAGGTTGCTGGTGACGATATCGCGCATGACGCCTTTCGGGATTAGCGCGTAGGCTTCGGTAAAAACGGCCCGATCCGCCGTTATTTGGGTTTGCGGTGGATGCCCGCCTTGAGGGGCATAGTAAACCGGATTGCTCATTGAATGGCCTTTTATGAGGTAACGGGCGGATGGTGTTTCGCCCAGTGGCGGGCGATATCGACGCGTCGAGCGACCCACACGCGATCATGGGTCTCTATATAGTCCAAAAAGCGCTGTAGGGCGCGGAAACGTCCCGGGCGTCCCAACAAGCGGCAGTGCATGCCGATAGAGAGCATCTTGGGCGCTTCTTCACCCTCTTCATACAGCACATCAAAGGCATCGCGCAGATAAGTAAAGAAGTGATCCGCCGTATTGAAGCCCTGCGGCGCAGCAAAGCGCATATCGTTGGTGTCCAGCGTATAGGGCACAATCAGATGAGCGTGATCACTCCCCTGGCTGTCGGTAACGGTCGTCCAAAAGGGCAGATCGTCGCCGTAATAGTCACTATCGTAAAGAAAACCGCCTTCATCCATAATCAGCTTACGGGTGTTGGGGCTATCGCGCCCGGTGTACCACCCCGCTGGCTTCTCCCCGTATAAGCGCTGAAATATCTCCACGGCTTTTTGCAGGTGTTCACGTTCAATGTGTTCGGCTACTTCCTGGTAGTGAATCCAGCGGTAGCCGTGGCACGCGACCTCATGCCCCAACTCCTTGAATGCCTGGGCGACATCAGGGTTTCGCTCTAGCGCCATCGCCACACCGAATACCGTTAAAGGCAGCCCCCGCCGCTCAAATTCGCGAAGGATCCGCCACACGCCTGCCCGAGAGCCGTACTCGTAGATCGACTCCATGCTCAAGTGGCGGTCGGCGTAACTGGCCGCGCCGATGATCTCGGATAAAAACTGCTCAGAGCCATTATCTCCGTGCAGCACGCAGTTCTCCCCACCCTCTTCATAGTTGAGGACAAACTGTACGGCGATTTTGGCCTTGCCTGGCCAGTTGGCATGCGGCGGTGTACGCCCATAGCCTTTTAAGTCACGCGGATAGCAGAGGTCAGTGGTTAGCGTCATCAGCGGGCCCTTCGGTTATCACCAAGCGTATAAATTCAATTAATTGACCATTATTGTATACAAAATAAACATATTAATAGCCCACGGCAATATGCCCAGGAATGGCTGATCAACCCATCGTATCTCTTGTAACTTAAAAAGCGCCAAACCTGAGCGTGTAGACGAATCTATTAGCCTTTTTAATGAGAGTAAAGGCCTTGCTCTTGGCGATAAAGCCCCCTATTTTTGTATACAAGATACATCGGATCGTTTACCTACAGGATCGCGTGCTGTGCACATACATATTATTAACCCCAATACGACAGCATCCATGACCCAAGCCATTGGGCAGGCTGCTGAGCTTTACGCCTCCCCGGGGACCCGCATAAGCGCGTCTCAACCTGAATCAGGTCCGGTTTCCATTGAGAGCCATTTTGATGAAGTGGTAAGCGCAGTAGGCGTGGCCGAAGAAGTACTTAAAGGTGAGCAACAAGGCGGTATTGATGCCTATATTGTGGCCTGCTTTGGCGACCCTGGTCTGCTTGCCGCGCGTGAAGTAACCCGCGCCCCGGTGATTGGCATTGCTGAGGCAGCCTTCCATTTAGCCACGCTAATCAGCACGCGCTTCTCCATTGTTACCACCCTGGGGCGTACCGGCATTATTGCCGAGCACCTGCTTGAGCAGTACGGCTTTCGCCACCACTGCCGACGCATTCGCGCCGCTGAAATTCCGGTACTAGACCTTGAGCACCACCCCGATGCGGCGTTTACCCGAATTGTCGAGGAGTGCTGCCGCGCCAGGGATGAAGATGATATCGGCGCCATCGTGCTGGGCTGTGGTGGTATGGCGAACCTCACCCAACAGATCAGCCACGAAGTAGGTATTCCCGTCGTTGAAGGTGTAAGCGCAGCCTTGAAGCTTGCAGAATCCCTGGTCGGCTTGGGACTGCATACCAGCAAGCACGGCGACCTTGCTTACCCACGACCCAAACCCTTTACCGGTAAGTTTGCCGCCCTATCAAACCTTCCATTGCCGCTTAAATAGCACGCTCATCAGAAGGTCAGTAATTCGTTAATCAGTGCATTCGTAAAAGAACCAGAACGTCCAGTAGTACGCCATGCCGCAAGCATCTTTCAGGCTACAACCTGAGAAACCAACAATACTCATAATCTTGCGAGGACGACATCATGAGCATTTCAAATGCTGCTCTTGCGTCAGAAGACCCTTCTACAGCGCGCACCAAAGCCCTGGGGGAGGAAAGCCTGGCTCCCCAGGGTACCCGAATTATGGGGCGAGGCTCCTACTTTCTAGCCTGGTTTGGTGGGTGCGTTTCTATCGGCACCTTTGCCATGGGCTCAAGCGTTGTCGGTACGTTAAACCTGCTACAGGCAACGCTTGCCATCGCCATCGGGTGCTTTGTCATCGGCATTGCACTGGCGATTAACGGTGCAGCGGGCTACAAATACGGCATTCCGTTTATGGTGCAGGCGCGCAGCGCATTTGGGTTTACCGGTACGCGTATTCCCGGCCTGGTTCGCGCGTTGCCTGCCGTGGTGTGGTACGGCTTTCAAAGCTGGATTGGTGCAGGGGCACTCAACATGGTGTCAGCAACCCTGTTCGGCTTTGATAACCTGGTGTTTTACTTTATTACCTTCCAATTCCTGCAAATCGGCCTTTCGGTGATGGGCTTTCAAGGTATCAAGTGGCTGGAAAATATCGGCAGCGCGTTTATTTTGGCCTCGCTGATGTACATGTTTTACGCCACGGTGCAGCGCTATGGCGATGAATTATCCGCCAGCCTGTTCACCATGGAAGGCTCTTGGGGTATGCCATTCTGGGGCGCCACCATGCTCTTTTTAGGCATCTACAGCACCATGATGCTTAACGTCAGCGACTACTCGCGTGAGCATAAAAAAGGCACGGCCCAGAGCCTGCTTACCACCATTTATGCCATGTCAATTCTACCCTGTACGCTGTTTATGGGCCTGATCGGCTACATGGTGTCGGAAGCCACGGGCACCGCAGACCCCATTCAGGTGTTTGCCAATGCCGTGGATAACACGCCGCTACTAATGACCACTCTGCTGTTTATCGCCTTTGCCCAGGTTACGACCAATGTGCTGAACAACGTGGTGCCGCCTACCTATGTACTAATGGACATCTTCAAGATCAAGTTCCCGGTCGCGACCATCATTGTCGGTTTATTAGCGTTTGCCACCTTCCCCTGGAAGCTGGTTCAACCGGGCTCGGCCGCCGGTTTACAGCTGTTTGTCCAAACCTACTCGGCTTTCCTTGGCCCCATCTTTGCCATTCTGGTGGTGGATTACTACATCATCCGCCGCCGCACGTTGGATATCAGCAAGCTCTACGATCCCACCGGCCCTTATCAAGGCGTCAATAAAGCGGCTCTCGTTGCAACCGCGGTGGGCATCCTGGCAGCACTCTTTTTCTCTGCGGTCTCCTGGTACGCCAGCTTAATTCCCGCCGGGCTGACCTATTACCTGCTGATGAAGCACTGGCCCGCCTGCCAGCGTTTTACACGCTAACCCTTCCCAGTCCGACGGCTGCACACGTGTAGCCGTGCTGACGATTAATGCAGAGAGAGCCTGCCATGCATGAGCAACCGCCTAACAGCGATCTTGATATCAAGCAGTTCGATCCCTCGCTTTATAATGAAGATCTGGCCCCTTTAAAGCCCCAGGCACGTACCTGGGGCGCATTTGAAATCTTTAACGTGTGGTCCAACGATATCCAAAGCCTGTTTGGCTATACCCTCGCGGCATCGCTATTTCTCACCTATGGCTTGAACGGCTGGGCAGTGATGGCAGCGATTATTCTAGCCGGTGTTATTGTCATGTTTCTGGTGAACCTAACGGGCAAACCAAGCGTTAAATACGGCATCCCCTTCCCAGTGATGGTTCGCGCCAGTATGGGAGTGCGCGGTGCCAACCTTCCCGCCATGCTACGCGCGATTGTGGGTATCTTTTGGTACGGCGTGCAGACCTATTTCGCATCAACGGCAGTCGCCCTGCTGATTACCGCCTTTATCGGGGCGGGCAGCGGCACGACCTTTCTGGGCCTTTCTGGCGTCGCATGGGTGTCATTTGTGATCGTGTGGCTTTTTCAAATCGCGATCTTCTGGCAAGGCATCGAGCGGATTAAGCACTTTTTGAACTGGGCAGGCCCGCTGGTGTACGTGGTTATGGTCGTGCTGATGGGAATTGTCTGGTTCCAGGCAGGAGACGAGTTGCTACCCGCCATTGGAACCATCTTTAGCGGCAGCGGTGAGCAAAACGTAGGCGCCGTGGGCGCGTTTCTTGCCATTGTAGGCACCATGGTGGCCTACTTTGCGGCCGTGGTGATCAACTTTGGCGACTTTACCCGCTTTGTGAAAACCGAGCGCCAAATGAAGCAGGGCAACCTGCTTGGGTTACCGCTTAACGTGGCGTTTTTCTCGTTTATCGCGCTTATTATTACTGCCGGTACGCTGGTACTGTTTGGCGAGGCGCTCACCAACCCCGCCGATATTGTTGAGCGCGTTGATTCATTACCGCTGACCATCATCGCCGCCCTCACCTTTTTTGCCGCTACCGTGGGCATTAACCTAGTCGCCAACTTTATTCCACCGGCTTATGACTTGGCCAACCTCTTTCCCAGCAAAATCAGCTTTAAGGTGGGTGGCTTGATTACCGCCGTTATCGCCTTCTTTGTGGGAGCGCTGTGGATCTCGGTGATTAGTCAGATTGGCATCCCCGGCTTTGTAAATGCCCTTGGCGCTATTGTCGCGCCGTTCTATGGCATTATTGTGGTGGACTACTACCTGATTAAGCGCCAACACCTCAATATGCAGGAGCTATTCTCCTCAGCCCCTGGCAGCGCGTACTACTACACAAACGGATGGAACCGCCGCGCCCTACTTGCGTTTGGCTGCGCAGCGCTGTTCTCGCTCTCCACGGTGCTAGTCCCTGCCCTTTCAAGCCTGGACGGCTACGGCTGGCTCATTGGTGCAGGATTAGGAGGCGCGTTCTACTTTGGCTTGATGCGACAGTTTAAGGCAGCACCCACCCTTACCCAGCAGAAGGCAAGTTGAGGTGAGTGAGCTTTAACGAATGTTTCAGGAACTGGTGATTTAAAAACTGGTGATTTAAAAACTGGTGATTTAAAAACTGATAATTTAAAACTGACAGTTTAGGCAATTTGAAAGCGCCATCGGCTTTGTGCCGATGGCGCTTTTTTAGAGTGAGGCAGCAACGAAAACGTCAGCGCCTAGTGGTTTTTCTCAAGCGTTAAATGGTTGTCTATTTCCTTTATTCTGTCTTCCGTGTGGTGATTGACGTAGAGCACCGTGGTTTCCTTGCCTTCACAGATTTTCTCGATGAGCGCGAGGACGAGTTGGCGGTTCATGTCATCAAGGCCCAGGCAGGGCTCGTCGAGTATCAGCAGCGGTGGGTGCTTCACCATGGCACGGGCAATCAGTAGCAACCGCTGGTCGCCGTAGGAAAGCTTATTGAACGGCTGATCGGCACGCGTTTTCATACCCAGTAAATCAAGCCATTGGTCGGCAATCTTTTGCTGATTATCGGTAGATTTAGTGTAAACGCCGATACTATCAAAAAAGCCCGAGATGATGACGTTCCTGCAGCTAGTGCTGACACGATACTCCCATTGCAGGGCCGTGGAGACATAGCCGATGAACTGCTTGATCTGCCAGATACTTTCGCCGTTACCGCGCTGGAAACCAAACACGAAAATATCGTTGGTATAGCATTGCGGGTGGTCTCCCGTGATCAAGGACAACACGCAGGTTTTACCGCTGCCGTTAGGACCACTCAGTTGCCAGTGTTGCCCGCGTTCGATCGTCCAATCGAGCGAGTCCACGATTACAGTATCGCCGTATTTAATCGTTGCTTGCTTAAGCTTCACTAACGGCTGGTTGGGGTCGAGCGCGGGCAACTGATGGGCAGGGTCGGCCTCGGGTACGCTTAAGTCAGTCGTTTTCAAATGCAGCAGTTGGTAAAGCTCGTTGAAGGCGGCCTCATCCTGGCGGTCTACTGTGAACGCCAGTCGCCCACCTTCCCTACGCGCTCTATTGCCTTGCTTTTTATTCTCTTGCCCCGGGTCTGGCCGGTCTTTATCCAGGTAAGCCACATGAGTGATGAAGTCCGGCATCTCGTCGAAGCGATTGAGCACCATCACCATGGGGACGCTTTCGATAATAGAGGCAAGATGGGCTTGCAGCATGGCGAGCGTGTCGACGTCCAGGCCATCGAACGGCTCGTCCAGAATGAGCAGATCGGGCTTGTTAGCCAGCGCGCGGATCAGCATGACTTTGCGGGTTTCACCCGTGGAGAGTTTGCGAAAGGCGCGGTCGAGGAGTTTCGTCAGCCCGAACTTTTCGACTAGCTCGTAAGCCAGTTCGGCATCCTCGCAGTGCTCAAAAATCATTTCACTGACCGGCGTGCCGAGCGACACGACATCCATGATGTCGGCATCGTCTTTTTTCAGCTCTTCTGCGATAAGCTCGGCTTGCGCTTCAAAAGAGACTAGCCCGACGCGCTCGGGAAGCCCTTGAACAGTGCCCGCTTCAATCTTGCCAATGCCAGCCAGTGCCGCCGCGAGGGCCGACTTACCGGAGCCGTTAGCGCCGGTGATGACCCAGTGCTGGTGAGGTTCGATGGTCCAGTCAATCTCGCTTAGAGTGAACCGATCATCGAAGCTAATCGTCGCATTGTTTAGCTGAATGCTCGCCAAGCGGGTTGAAGGCTCCATGAACATGTTCCTTACATTGGTAAAAAATCAGGGTTCGGAAAGTCGTTATCCAGAGACAAAAAAGCCGAGCATATCGTGGTGGATATCTCGGCTTTCCATTGACTAGCTAACGGTTAACCCGTGGGTTAAACGATCTTCTTCATATCCGCCATGTGGCCACGCAGCACGGCGCCAACAGCTTCCACCGGGTGAGCGCGAAGCGCATCGTTGACCTCGATCAATCGTGCGTTATCGACACCGTTGTCGTCCAGATCAAGGCCTTTACCGATGACATCGGATTTAATGCCCTTCATGAAGTCTGCCAACAGCGGCACACAGGCGTGGTTGTACAGGTAGCAACCGTACTCTGCGGTATCAGAGATCGTCGCGTTCATTTCGTACAATTTCTTGCGCGCGATGGTGTTCGCGATGAGCGGCGTTTCGTGTAGCGACTCGTAGTAGGCAGACTCGGCGATAATGCCCGCTGCGGTCATGGTTTCGAACGCAAGCTCAACGCCCGCCTTCACCATGGCGACCATCAAGATGCCGTTGTCGAAGAACTCCTGCTCGGAAATTTCAACGTCGCCAGCAGGCGTTTTCTCGAAGTTGGTTTCGGCAGTGTCTGCACGCCATTTCAGAAGGTTAGCATCATCGTTTGCCCAGTCTTCCATCATCGTGCGGGAGAAGTGGCCGCTCATGATGTCGTCCTGGTGCTTGTTGTACAGCGGACGCATGATGTCTTTCAGCTCTTCCGCCAGATCAAAGGCCTTGATCTTGGCCGGGTTGGAAAGACGATCCAGCATGTTGGTCACGCCGCCGTACTTAAGCGCCTCGGTGATGTTTTCCCAGCCGTACTGAATCAGTTTGGAGGCATAACCTGGCTCAATACCCTCTTCGATCATTTTATCAAAGCAGAGGATAGAACCGGTTTGCAGCATACCGCAAAGAATCGTCTGCTCGCCCATCAGGTCGGATTTAACTTCCGCGATGAAAGAGGACATCAACACGCCCGCTTTGTGGCCGCCAGTGCCCACTGCGTAGGCTTTCGCTAGCGCAAGCCCTTCGCCTTTGGGATCATTGGCTTCGTGCACAGCGATCAAGGTAGGAACGCCGAAACCACGAACGTATTCAGCACGCACCTCAGAACCCGGGCACTTGGGCGCCACCATGATGACGGTCAGGTCATCACGCACCTGCATGCCCTCTTCTACGATGTTGAAACCGTGGGAATAAGACAGGCAAGCGCCTTCTTTCATAAGCGGCATGACAGCGTTCACCACTGCGGTGTGCTGCTTATCCGGGGTCAAGTTCAGAACCACGTCCGCCGTCGGGATCAGCTCTTCATAAGTACCCACCACGAAACCGTTTTCAGAGGCGTTCTTCCAGGACTGACGCTTTTGCGCAATGGCTTCAGGACGCAGTGCGTAGGAAACGTCCAGGCCGCTGTCGCGCAGGTTCAACCCCTGGTTGAGACCTTGCGCGCCACAGCCAATCACTACCATTTTCTTGCCTTTCAGCGCGTCGACACCATCAGCAAATTCTGAGCTGTACATGAAACGACATTTTGCAAGCTGAGCCAGCTGTTCGCGTAGCGGCAAGGTATTGAAATAGTTAGCCATCGTTTACATCCTGATTAAGTATCATCACGCTATCGATGCACGACACACCGACACGAAAAAAGTGACACAGCCGCTCAATACGGGATCCAGCGCTATGTAAGTGAATCCAATCTAACCAAAAACGACTATTTCTTAAATTGATATATTTGCAACAACACGTCCCTATTTTCACAAAACGCTATTATCATGGCGCTTATGAACTTTAAACTTTTGAAACAATTCCTCGCGCTGGCCGAAACGCTGCATTTCGGCCGTGCAAGCGATGAGTGCTACGTCAGCATTTCTGCGCTTTCGCGCAACATCCGCCATTTGGAAGACGAACTGGGCGTGTCGCTGTTCAACCGCGACAACCGGACCGTGGTGTTGACTCAGGAAGGGCAAAAATTCCTCAAATATGCCCGCGATGCCAGCAGCCAATGGAATTTGATTCGTCATGAGTTAACCGACAATCTTGACCAATTAAGCGGTGAAATCAGTTTGTATGGCTCGGTGACGGCAAGCTACAGCTTTTTGCACGAGCTGCTTCGCCGCTTTCGTATCGCCTACCCGGCCATTGAAATCAAACTGCGCACCGGTGACCCGGAACACGCCATTGCGCACGTACTGGATGGTAAAGAAGACCTTAGCATCGCAGCAAAGCCTGCCCATCTACCGCGAGGCCTGGCCTTTAAGCCCATCGCTACGTCGCCGTTGCTGTTTATTGCCCCGCTGGAACAGCAAGTGCCGAATGCGCCAACCGGCACACCATTCACACCAGCAGAATGGGCGAACACGCCTATGATTCTATCGGAAAGCGGCGTTTCCAGAGCGCGTGTAGATGAGTGGTTTCGCAAGCTAGACATCTCGCCACGTATTTATGCCCAGGTCACCGGTAATGAAGCCATTGTCAGCATGGTGAGCTTGGGCTTTGGTATTGGCGTGGTGCCTAAAATCGTCCTCGACAACAGCCCATTGGTGGGTCGCATTCGAGTACTCGACGTAGCGCCGGAATTAGCACCCTACGATATTGGCTTGTTTACCCTGAAGAAGAACCTGAAAAACCCGCTGGTCGAGGCGTTCTGGAGCTTGATGTAAGCCCTGTTCGCGGCGTTAGCGATTAAGCTCACTTCAGTCCCCAAATATCTGCTGTAGGTCCGGGGCGCTCTCCTCTTCTTCGACCATGGAGAGCGAGGCTTCAATCGCTTTTAGGTGGCGGCTCATAAAGGCTTTGGCGCGCTCGCCGTTGCCGGACTCCAGATAGCCGATCAGGTCGTCATGGTCGTGGGATTCGCAGCCCAGGTGGCCACGGTGGCCATATACCGCAAGAATAAGCGATGAGCGCGAGCAGAGGCGTTCTACAAATTCGGCAAGCGTGGCGTTGCCAGAAAGCTGGGCGAGGCGCACATGAAAATCTGCTGACAGGCGAATAGCGGTGCTCTGTTGACCACTACGCAGCGCGTGACGCTCCTCGCGGGCCATCTCGCGCAGTTCAGCAGCTTCTTTTTCACCGATTCGCTTTGCCACATCGGGCATTAATCCGCACTCGACAAGCTGGCGGGCATCGAAAACATCCTTGGCTTCATCGGCGGTGGGTCGGGTAACACTGGCACCACGGCGGGGCGTTAGGGTTACCAATTGCTCCAGCGCAAGGCGCTGTAAAATCTTGCGTATGCCGGTACGGCTAATGCTAAACACATCGGCAAGCGCATCTTCACGCAGCCTGGCGCCGGGCTTTAGGCGCTGTTCAACAATCGCATCGCTTACCGCACGATATATAGCATCGTGACGTTCATCGCCCTCTTTTTCTGGAGCAACCCGCTTCGCGGTCGCCTGCGCATCACTCATGTGGCTCTCCTATCGCCTCCTTACTTTGCATCGCGTCATGATATCGCGCTTGGCCTTGCTTGAGTGGGCGATATTACATGACGTTCGGCTAATGATGAGCAATAAAAAAGCGCTGCGTCCAGAGGATCGCAGCGCTTTCAGCGCCATGCAAATGGCTTAACAGGGATTTACTTTTTTGCCGACTCTGCTGACTTCTGAACGTTATCAGCCGCTTTCTGCGTGGCAGTGCTCGCCTTCTGGGCATTTTCTTCGGCCATTTTGGCGCTGTCCTGCATAAAGCTCTGGCTGATAGAGGTTACTTTTTCAGAATCCCCTTTCACCCGCTCCATGAAGTCACTTGCAACGCGCTGCTGGCTTTCCATGGCTTTCTTAAAGCCATCGGCATCTTTAACTTCCAGCCAGGTACGTGCTTGGGAAATGGTCATATCTGAATAAGCGCGGGCAGCATCAAGTTGAGCACCCATCAGCTTTTCATAGTAATCAAGCGCTGCATGCGTGTAAGAACGCATAGGTGACACAAAGGCAGACTCGAACTGTTGGGTGTTATTCTCTGCAGTCTTCATCATCACGACATCTCCTTGAGTTAGCTAGCAGGCCGCCGCCCGTTAGTCGTGGAGGCGCTGCTATTGCGTTGGCATTTGCCGCTGCTGTACGTAAACCTAGCAGCGCCTTTTGTGCATCGCAACATGGTTTTTTATATTCTCGTGCGCCACATGCCTCTACAGCTCTCAATATGATTTTAAATCAGCAGGTTATTCGATTTTTAATTTAAATCACGAATCGTGATTGCCTGGCGCGCAACCCCATTATGAGCATCCAACATACGCGTAAACCACTCGGTGACCGGATCATCGGGTTCGGTCAACGGCTCAAGCGAGACGGTGTGTGTCCACATCATGCTTCCAAACAGTAAGTAATCGATACCGCTGGGTGTTTCGCCATCTAGAAAAGGACTGCCATGTAACTGATCACGTACCGGCGCCAGCACTTGGTAAAGCTGCTGCTTGCCCTGCTCGGGGTTATGCACATCTTCCAGGCGTGCCCCAAAGCGCGCTTCACGGGTTTTACGAAAGTAATCACGATCATCAGGGTGAATGGCGGCCAATAAATCCAGTGCAACGCTACGAAACAGGGCAGGCGTTACGCTGCGCTCGACATAGTATTTAAAAAATAGCGCGCGTTGGTACGCCACTCCTTCACCCAAAACAGGGGCATCGGGATAGGCTTTATCCAGGTAGCGCATTATCTTAAAACTATCGGTAATGACCTGATCCCCATCGCACAGCACCGGGACTTTATCGTAGTCGGCGAACGCCAGCGCCTGCTTGTCCTCAAACCGCCAAGCGATGGTGTTATAGGCCAGGCCTTTATGAGCAAACGCCATACGCACGCGCCAGCAATAGGGAGAAAAACGCAGTCGTTCGTCACGGCCACACAGGTCATAGAGCGTACGTGTCATGTTTTTGCCCTTACCGTTAATGAAAAGAGGAAATTTAAAATGGCGCATTCATCGCCATTGAGATTAAAGCACTGGATGGAGAAGTAGCGAGCCCCAGCACTGTCTTTTAGTCTAATAACGACCCTCTTCAATGAAGCTTAAAAACAATTAACAATGCATATAAAACAATCATTTAAAATTCACGAAAGAGCTTATATAGACCTTACAAACTTGCCCCTTTTGGCAAGACCTGTTTCGTAATAGTGTTATTTTTTGCTCTGAGCCGTATCTTTTCAATGTTGCGTTTAGCACTTAAATCATTAGACAGAGATAGCGCATACCCATAAATAAAAAGGCGGTTTTCTTATGAACGAAACAACACTTGCTCTTCTGGCTTTTTTGCCATTACTGCTGGCAGGTATTTTACTCGTTGGTTTTAAAATACCGGCCAAAATAGCGATGCCGATTGTATTCCTCACCGCAGCCACTATTGGGCTGACGGTTTGGGATATGTCATTTAGCCGCGTGGCCGCCTCGACGATCCAAGGCCTTATCCAAACAGCAGGCCTGCTGTGGATTATTTTTGGCGCCATTTTGCTGCTCAACACCTTGAAGCATTCAGGGGGCATTACCGCTATTCGCAATGGTTTTTCAGGCATCAGTCCAGACCGCCGCGTTCAGGCACTGATCGTTGCCTGGCTATTCGGTTGCTTTATTGAAGGCGCTTCTGGCTTCGGCACCCCCGCTGCCGTGGCCGCACCGCTAATGGTTGCCTTGGGCTTCCCGGCACTCGCCGCTGTCGTGGTGGGCATGATGATCCAATCTACCCCGGTGTCGTTCGGCGCCGTGGGCACGCCTATTATCGTGGGCGTGGGCAGCGGGCTGGACCGCGCGGGCATAACGACACAATTGGAAGCGGACGGCTCCACCTGGGGCACATTTTTCCAACTGATCACCAGCGAAGTGGCTATTACGCATGGCATCATCGGCATCTGCATGCCGCTGATTTTGGTACTGGTGATGGTGCGTTTCTTCGGCGCCAACCGCTCCTGGAAAGAGGGGCTTTCGATTGTACCGTTTGCCCTTTTCACCGGCATTTCATTTGTGATTCCTTATATGCTGGTGGGCGTTTTCCTGGGCCCGGAATTTCCCTCCATGATTGGTGCCATGGTCGGCCTGGCGATTGTTGTACCGGCAGCACGTAAAGGCTTTTTACTTCCCAAAGATACCTGGGATTTTCCGGAATCAACCTCTTGGCCGGATGAGTGGATTGGCAACCTGCAAATCAAGCTTGAAGATGTGGCCGGAAAAGCCCCGATGTCTACTTTTATGGGCTGGGTTCCCTACGTATTGCTTGCGCTGTTCCTGGTAGCTTCACGAACCATTGAACCGTTGCGGGTGGCGCTCACCTCTATCAGCTTGAACTGGAACAATATTCTAGGCGAAACGGGCGTTAGCGGGGGTGTACAGCCGCTTTACCTGCCAGGCGGGATTATTTTGGCGGTGGTGATCGTGACCTACTTCCTGCACAAGATGAACCCGAGCAAAATAAGCGCGGCGGTATCAGAATCCACCAAAACGATATTGGGCGCGGGCTTTGTACTGATTTTCACCGTACCCATGGTACGTATTTTGATCAATTCAGGGGTTAACGGGGCGGATCTGGTATCAATGCCGGTAATGATGGCGCAGGCAGTTGCTCATGGCATGGGCAACATTTATCCCTTCTTCGCCCCCACAGTGGGCGCCATGGGTGCCTTTATTGCAGGTTCCAATACGGTTTCTAACCTGATGCTGGCAGAATTTCAATTTAACGTCGCCCAAACGCTGGGTGTTTCAACTGCCATGATGGTGGCTCTGCAGGCAGTCGGTGCCGCTGCGGGTAACATGATTGCGATTCACAACGTTGTGGCGGCTTCTGCGACCGTTGGCCTGCTGGGCCGTGAAGGCACGACCATTCGTAAAACCATTATTCCCACCATCTACTATCTTGTCTTCGCGGGCATTATTGCGATGGTAGCGTTCTATGTGCTTGGCGTTACGGACCCACTTATGTAGAACATCTGGTTAGCGTCACCCTTTACGACACCCCAAGCCTGCCTTGGGGTGTCGGTGTCGTGCTTTAAACGCAAGGAGCGTCGTTAGAAAGCCGCGCATTCGTTGATGTGATCGCTAATGTAATAGTTGACGTGCTAATCGATGCGTTTTAGCGAGGTGGCATGCTGCTGGCCGCGTATGACATAGCTTTGCGCGTTCAGCTTAAGCCCTTCTATGGCATCAGCAGAAAGCGTGCGTACTACCCGCGCAGGTGAGCCCACAATCAGCGAGTTGGGCGGAAACACAGCGCCCTCTTTAATAAATGCCCCCGCACCTACCAGACTGTTTTCGCCGATCACCGCGCCGTTAAGCACCACGGCTTGAATACCGATCAAACAGCCATCGCCTACGCTACAACCATGCAGCATGGCCTGGTGGCCCACCGTGACACCGCGCCCCACTTTGAGCGGATATCCTGGGTCGGCATGCAATACCGCGCCATCCTGAATATTGCTCTCTTCGCCTATTTCCAAAAGGTCGCTGTCACCGCGCAACACCGCTTGATACCAGACGCTGGAGCGTGCTTTTAAGGTTACCTGCCCTATCACGTCTGCGGTTTCAGCAACGTACACGTCGTCATGAATATCAGGCTGGTGCTCACCGAACTGGTAAATAGCCACATCGCTCTCCTTTGATTATTGTCATCGCCTAGGCTAGCGTCTGTGTCAGCCGCTGAGCAACGTGAATCTTTTAGCCAGGTACTTTTCAAGCCAGCATTTTCATCAACCAGGCATTTTCATCAGCAAAGCATTACCACGGCTCCATACGCATGGCTGAGCGCTCCAGACGTTCGCTCTCTACTTCCAGCTCCCGTAGCAGCTCGGTAATGCTGGTGAGATGCTCCAGCGCCACCTGCCTGGCCTGTTCGGCGTCGCCTGCGACAACCGCATCATGCAGCCGGGCATGCTGGCGGTTGATCATTTCACGCGGGCCCGTACGGTGGTAAAGATGCTTAACCGAGGCAAATACCGAACTTAGCAGCAGGTCGGTCAGGCTTTGCAGTGTATGTACCAGCACCGGGTTGTGCGATGCCTGGGAGACGGCGAGATGAAAGGCGTGGTCAAGCCGCGCCAGCCGCTCAACGTCAATGCTCTCGGCGTGCTCGGCATAATCCGCCAGCTCCTGGTAGCGCCGGGTAATCAACACGCGGTCCATGGAGGTA